>JANOAZ010000150.1:0-11628 GCA_031411395.1 Chthoniobacteraceae bacterium | reverse complement strand
CCCCGATTGATTCCCGCGGCTCGCGCGCAGGCGAATTTCCGTCTTCCGGCTTTCCGGCGCGCCCTCCGCGCCCAAACAACAATGAAAACCATCCTATTTTAGCGCTCATTGCACATGGCGGCGGGTCAGTTCTAAGATCTCGCTCGGGTCACGCGGACAGGCGACTGCTGAAGGGAAAGAACCTCAGCGCGCCGTGGCGGGCGGCCGGGCCTGCCGCCGGGCGCAAAACCGCTCGCGGGTCTGGCGCAGGCAGGCCAGCCGTTCCTCGCGGCTCATGGCGTTGAGCTTGCGGCTAGTGTTCTCTCGCAGGCGGCGGGACATTTCGACGGCATCAAAGGTTTTGATCTTGGTTTCCATGGATGAGTTCGAGTGGGTTGACGATACGGATGGGCGGATAACCCTGCAACAGATTGACGGCGTTGAAACCGGCTTCGCGCTGGACGTTGACGAGGTGTCTGAAGTTCCAGCTCACGAGGTATTGGAGCCGGGCCACGGTGCAGACGGCGACATGCGTGGCGTCGTCGGCGTATTTGGGCGGGACGACGCCCTGGCGCAGGTAGGCGGCGGCGAGGTCTTCCATTTCGCCGGTCACCTCCAGCAGGGTTTCGGCGCTGAAGGTGTCGTCAAAAAGATCGCGCACGTTCTCGGGGGCGTCCTCGATTTCCTGGGTGGTGACGTCGGAACTGAGGAACCGGAAGCGGCCTTGCTCCATCTGCCGCCAAAGCTCCTGGGTGGCGTCTTTCCATTCGTCGTCGAAGTATCCGCCGATAACCGACGTATCGAGATAGAGGATGGGCACGGGCATCGCGCCGAGGATGGCAGCCAGGTGCCGGGAGTCGAGGCGCTTTCCACCCAGGATGACGCCGCCTGGCAAGCGCGGCGAAGTCAGTTCCAGGGCAAGCGCGGCGGAGTTAGTTCCAGAATCTCGCTCGCGGAAGGCTGGCACTCATTCCCGCCGGATGATCCGCACGATCCGCCCGCCCGGTGAGTTGCTCCTCGACCGAGTAACCCGCGCCGAGCGGCGTGGCGACGAATTGCCGGATGAGCCCTTCGCCGACGGAGAATCCATCGAGCCACGGCTGGCCGGGGACGACGACGTAATCCTGCGGCTCGCTTGGCAGCTCCGCGGTCCACGCTTCACCGGAGACGGCGTTGATCTTTCCCGCCGCGATCTTCACCGCGAACGGATACCGCGCCGAGAAGCTGATCCAGAGCGCTTCGCTCTGATACATGGGCGTGACGACCCCGCCGCGCTGGAGCCAGGACGCCGGAGCCGTCGCGGGAAAGTCGTCCACGGAGCGGAGCGGGAACGCGCCGAGGCCGGCGGGCAGCGGGTAAGTCCGGCCGTCGTCGGGAATCCGCAGGGTGCGCTGAAAGGCGATGGTCAGGGCCGGGAACGAGGCGTCGTGCAATCCGGCGGCGCGCAGAGCCGCGGTGCGCAGGGCGGCTTCGATCTCGTCCGCCGTCAAGGTGAGCACCCGGAGGCGATGCCGATCCTGCGCCTCGTCGTCGAGCTCCTGAAATCCCCAGCGCGACTCCAGCTCCGCGAGCAAAGCGGTGCGTTCCTCGGGACGCAGGAACTCGGGGAGGATGTGCCCGATCTGCCGCTCGACGTGGGTGCGGAGTTGCCGGGCGATTTCCGGGAAGGTGAACGTGAGGCGGTCGTCTTCGAGTGTGATCATGGGCGGGTGGGTCGGAAGGGCTCACCAGTCGCCATCGCGAATCTGGCGGGAGATAGCGGAGACGCGTTTGGCGGACATGCCCCGCACGGCGCGCAGGAGTTCCGCGACCACGGTGGGACGTTCGCGAATGATTTCGAGCAGATCGCTCGAAACCTTCCCGGCCAGCGCGAGCAGCGCATCGGGGTTCTCACCCAGTTCCTCGGCCAGACGGCGGATGGTCTGTTCGCCCGGAGGCGGTTCCTCGCCCCGCTCGATCTTGCTCAGGTAGCTCGGCTCGAGGCCGACGCGACCGGCGACCTGGCGGAGGGAAAACGCTGGATCGTTCTCAGCTTTGGCCATCCGTCTTGCCCGCAATATTTCACCGAAATCGAGATCGTCGCTCATGGTGTGGTGTTGATACTACACATCTATTGTCCGTGGTCAAGGGCGACGCCGCCCATCGGCTTCTCGAGCCATAAGGTCCACCGCCTTTCTCCCTACGAGCCCTAAGCGGGGTCCTGCTAGCTCGCCGTGAGCGCCGCGCGCTCGTCGTTGAGCGCGCCGGTCTTTTCGAGGAAATAATCGTAGCCGCCGGGATACGGCGAGACCTTGCCCGCGTGGACGTGGAGGACTTTGGTCGCGAGCTTCCGGATGAAGTGAACGTCGTGCGAGATGAAGACGAGCGTGCCTTCATAATGCTCGAGCGCGAGGATGAGCGACTCGACGGTGTGGATGTCGAGGTGCGTCGTCGGCTCGTCCATGAGCAGGAGATTCGGCGGATCGACGAGGAACTTGATGAGGTTCAGCCGCGTCTTCTCGCCGCCGCTGAGGATTTCGGTTTTCTTGTAGATCTCTTCCTTGCGGAAAAGGAACGAACCGAGGATGCCGCGCGCTTCGTTTTCGCTGAGCGCGCCGTTGGCATCCATCACTTCCTGAAGCACGGTTTTCGCCGGGTCGAGCGTCGCCGAGCGGTGCTGGCTGAAGTAACCGATCTTGGCGTTGAGCCCGAGTTTGCGTTCCCCTTTCTGCGGTTCGAGCACGCCGCCGAGGAGCTTGAGCAGCGTCGATTTTCCGGAGCCGTTCGGGCCGACGAGGACCGTGCGTTCACCGCGTTCCACATCGACATCGAGTCCGCGATAGACGTGATTTTCGCCGTAGGCAAAGTTCACTTTTTCGAGCGCGATCACGCGCTGCCCGCTGCGCACCGGTTGCGGGATATTGAAGCGGAATGGCTTCTTCGGCGGCACCGGCTTTTCGATCAGTTCCATGCGCTCGATCTGCTTGAGCTTGCTCATCGCTTGCGAGGCTTTCGACGCGACCTGGCGGAAGCGGTCGTAGAATTCGCGGAGGTTCGCGATCTCCTTTTGCTGGTTCTTGAAGGCGGTGTTCTGCTGCTCGTAACGCTCGTCCTTCTGCCGCAGGAAGTCGGAGTAGTTGCCTTTGTAGTCGGTGAGCTTGCACTCGGAGATTTCGTAAACGGTCTCCACGATCTCATCCATGAACTCGCGGTCATGCGAGATGAGCAGCACAGCGCCGGAGTAGTTCTTGAGATAGTTTTGCAGCCAGAGCAGCGAGAGCAGGTCGAGGTGGTTCGTCGGCTCGTCGAGCATGAGCAGATCGGGTTCCATCACGAGCAGCCGCGCGAGGTGCGCGCGCATCACCCAGCCGCCGCTCAGTTCTTTCGCCTGCTTGTCGAAATCAGCTTCCTTGTATCCGAGGCCGGCGAGCATCTTCTTCGCCTTTGCGTCCACCTGCGGGTTGCTCAGCGCCTCGTGTTTGGCATGGGCTTCGAGGTATTCGGGTCCCTCGACCGTGCCGGCCTGCTCGAGTTCGTGCAGGCGTTTTTCCAGCGCGGGTATCTCGCCTGCGCGGCCGGTCGCGACGTCCATCACGGTTTCGTCGCCGAGGATTTCCGCCTCCTGCGGCAGGTAGCCGATCATCGTCCATTCGTCGCGTTCGACGGCGCCCGCGTCAGGTTCGTTCGTGCGGAGGACGATGCCGAAGAGCGTGGATTTTCCCGCGCCGTTCGGGCCGACGAGAGCGACGCGCTCGCCGTAGTTGACCTGCATGGCGGCATTTTCAAACAGCGTGCGGCCGCCGACGGATTTCTTGAGATCGCGAATGGTAAGCATGGAAAAGAGGGCCGCACCGTTACCCTAATTTCCCGGAAATGCCAGCGGCAGCGCGAAACACGCGGTCATTCCTCGGACCTCACGACGCCTTCGAGAAACTCCGCGATCCGTCCCTCCGACCAGCGCCTGAGCCCACACCCGAAATCGAGGAAGCCGGCGTGACCGCCGTGGGCCGGGGCTTCGAAGACGAGCGACGTGCTGCGCTCCGCTTCGGCGAAGGGCATCGACGCCGCGGTCAGAAATGGATCGTCGAGCGCGTTCAGCAGGAGCGTGGGAATTTGGATGCCGGCGAGAAAGCCGCGCGCGCTCGAGCGTTCCCAATAATCCGCGGCATCGCGGAAGCCGTGGAGCGGCGCGGTGTAGCGATCGTCGAACTGCTGGAAGGTGCGAATCGTGCGAATCCCGGTGGCGTCGAGTTCCGACGGGAAACGGGTGGCCTTCGCCTCGATCTTGGCCACCAGCGTTTTCATGAAGCGCTGGAGATAGACGCGGTTCCCCGGGCGTCGATCGAGGGCCCGCGCGCTCGCAGCCAGATCCACCGGCGTCGAGATCGCCGCCGCGCAGGTGACCGAGGGATGGGGCGCGGCCTCGCCGAGATATTTCAAAGTCATATTCCCACCGAGGCTGAAGCCGACGAGCGCGATGCAGCCATAGTCCGCGGCGGCCCGCTCGATCACCGCGGCGAGATCGCCGGTCTCGCCGCTGTGGTAGAAGCGCGGGAGCCGGTTCAGTTCGCCGCCGCACCCGCGGAAATTCCACGCGAGCACATCCCAACCTCCCTTCCCCAGCGCGGCCGCGGTGCCGCGCACGTAGCCGTTCGCGGAGCTCCCTTCAAGTCCGTGAGAGAGGATCGCGACCCGCGCCCGGCGTCCGCGCCACCAGTCGAGATCGAGGAAGTCACCGTCCTTCAATTCCAGCCGCTCGCGTTCGAAAATCACCGGCGACCGTCGGGGCAGGAGCACCGGCAGGATCGTCTGGAGATGCGGGTTTCGCAGGAACGCGGGTGGGTGGAACTGGGATTCGATGACAGGCATCTGGATGGGCGATTCACGCCGCGATGCGGCCGCGCGGCCAATGCCCGGGAGATTACAGCAAGGTCCGCCCTTGGGAACCCACGGGTCGCAGAATCCCTTGTCCGAGGCATGGCATCTGATACTTTCCGACCTCCCTGCTTTTCCCCATCAAGACGAAAAACGCACCATGCCCGGACCCTGCCACTTTGAGTTCCAGTTCCACCGATCCGGCGGCGCGATCACTCTTCTGCCTCCAGCCGGGAAATAGCGGTGCAGCAGGATTCCATCGTCTCGATGCCCTCTTGCGGGCCTCGCCTCTGACCTCACTGCCGTATGCCCTGGAAATTTAGAGTTCATCAGGAAAAGAAGCGCTGGGAGGATCATCCGCTCGCGCGGTTCGGGTTCGTGGTCATCCTCTGCCTGATGGTCGCGTCGCTGCCCTATCTCTGGGGGCGTTACCAGCGGTGGAATGAGCGGCGGCGGATCACTCAAGGACAGCAGGCATTTCTCCGGGGTGAATATCGTGAGGCCTTGCTCCGCGGCCGTGGAGTGGCCAAGGAAAGCCCGCTCAGCAAAGCCGCCGAAGAACTCGTCGAGCGTTCGACCGCGGCCCTCCAGTCACCCGAGGCGATGTCCTGGCGGCGGATGCGCAATGCGATGGAATCGGGAATTGCGGAAGAACTGCTGGGCCTCGCCGAAGCGTTCATCGGCGCCGAGGATTTCACCACGGCGAAACAGGTGCTGGAGAAGGTCAAACCGGACGACCAGAAATCCGCCCGGTTCAATGATCTCGCGGCACGACTGGCCGTGAAAATGGGCCGCGCCGATGCCGCCATTTCCCACTGGACGGAAGCGCTCAAGGTGGCTCCCGCGGAAGACAAATACCGCCTGCAACTGGCCGCGCTTCAGCTCGCCTCCGATCAGCCTCCGAACCGCGCCGCGGCGCTGGCGACGCTCGAAGAGATGAAGGCGAAGCCCGCCGGGCGCCTCCCCGCGCTGCGGACGATGCTCGCCGATGCGAAGCGCCTCGGCGATCTGGCGCAGGCGCGGGAAATCGCCGCCGAAATCGCGAGCGACCCCGCGGCGGAATTTGCCGACAAGCTGGCGCTGCTCTCGACGCTCCAATCGCTCCGGCCCAAGCGCGACGCGGAGTTCTTCGCGTATCTCGCGGAACTCCAGGGCCTCGCGTCCGACGATCGCCAGACCGCCTTCCTCTTGATCAGTTGGATGGTGGATCACGATCTCGCCCTGCTCGTTCCGGAATGGGAAGGCAACCTCGCGCCCGAGTTCCGCGCAGAGCCGCCGGTCGCGCCCGTGATCGCGGCCGCCTATTCCCGCGCGGCGGATTGGAAGCGGTTGCGCGCCAGAACCGAAACTGCGGCGTGGGGCGATATGGAGTTCCTCCGGCTGGCCTTCCTCACCCAGGCTCTCGAAAAACTAGGCGAAGTGGAACCCGGCAAATCCGCGTGGACGGAAACCGTCAATGCGGCGTCAGCACGGCCCGAATTGCTCGAACGGCTTGCCCGCGCGACTTACCTCTGGGGATGGAAAGAACGGACGGAAGAGGTGCTCTGGAAGCTCGCCCCCAGCGAATGGTGCCCGCGCTGGGCGATGGAATATCTCTGGTCCGCGGCCTGGGCACGGGGTGACACCGCGAAGCTCCACGAGGTGAGCAAACTCCGGCTCAAGGCGCAGCCCGAGAACATCGATGCGCGCAACAACGAAGTCGCGCTGGCCCTCCTCGCCGGCCGCGGCGGCGACGCGGCATTTCACACCGCCGAAGCCCTTTTCAACGAGAACCCGAAGAACGTCTTCGCCGCGTCCACCTACGGATTCTCCCTCTACCAGCAAGGCCGGGAGAAGGAAGCCGTGGCGTTGCTCGAAAAGTTTTCACCCGAGGAACTGCACCGCCCGGCCATCGCGCAATATTTCGGTGTCTTCCTCGCCGCGTCCGAGCAGATGGATCGCGCGGCCGAATACCTGTCGCTCGCCGCGAAGGCGCCGCAGCTTCCCGAGGAAAAAAGTCTGGTCGAATTCTTTACCGCACTTTCCCGGTCGCGAACGCTCGATGTGCAAAGTGACAAGCCCGGCTCAGACGCCGCATGGACCGCAGCGATGAGCGCCGCGCGCGCCCACCCGGACCGGCTGGAGCGGCTGGCGAAAATGGCGCTCGGCTGGGGCTGGCAGCCACGCGCGGATGCCGCACTCCTGCAACTCGCCGAATTCGAGCGCTGCCCGGTGTGGGCGGCCGACGCTCTTTGGGCCGCAGCCCTGAAGACCGAAGATTCCGCGCAGATCTATCGCGCCAGCCGGCTCGTCTCCAGAGCCAGTCCGCAGAGCGTCGCCGCGCGCAATGATTTCCTCCTCCTCGCACTCCTCGGACGCCACGAAAAGGAAGCTCCCTTCCCGATCATCGAGGCATTTTACAAGCAGCATGCCGACCAGCCCGAGGTGGTGGCGACCTATGGACTTGCCTTGACCCAGCAGGGAAAGGCCGACCAGGCGGTGGCCCTGATGGCTGCACTGCCGCCCGAACAATTGCGAGAACCCCGGAGCGCGCTCTACCTCGGATTGTTTCTCGCCGCGACCGGCCGGGTGGACGATGCACAGCCCCAACTCATCCGCGGTGCGGCGGCGGTGCAATTCCCGGAAGAGAGAACCTTGACCCGGATTCTGCAATTCGCATTTGAAGCATCGCAGCTCGAACGCGCCGGCGAAGCAAAAGCCGCCGACGCCGCCTGGAGCCAGGCCCTCGCCAACGCAGGGGGCAGCGCGAACTGGCTCGCGATGCTCGCGAAGATGGCCACGGCCACCGGCCCGGATCGCCATGCGAACGCCGCGCTCTGGGCGCTCTCCACCGAGGACGCGTGTCCCCGCTGGGCGATCGATGCCCTGTGGGCGAATGCGCTCAAGTCCGGCACCCCGGCCCAGCGTTACCAGGCGAGCAAGCTCCTCATCAAAGCCGACCCGAAAAACCTCAAGGCTCGAAGCGATTCGATCGTCCTCGCGCTGCTCACCGGCCAGGAGGTCGATGCGCCCCTGCGGCAGGTGGAAGCCTTCTACAACGCCAACCTCGCCAATCCCGACGCGATCGTCGCCTATGGCCTCTGCCTCTACCAGCAGGGCCGCCGGGATGACGCTCTCAAGCTCATGGGCGCCCTCACGCCGGAGCAACTCCGCCACCCGCGAGCCGCGCTCTACTACGGCATCTTCCTCGCCTCCACCGACACCCCGGCGAAAGCGCTCGACTACCTGCGAGTCGGAATCACCGCCCCGATGCTGCCCGAGGAGCGATCCCTCCTGGAGAAAGCGGCCGCCGTCGAGCCGCTCAAGGCGCTCGTGCGCGAGCATCCCTGACAGGCGCGCTGCTTCAGCGAAGCTCCACCCGAGGCGGCTGCGCGTAGTCGTTCCACAGACGGTCGAGTTCCGTGGCGTCGGGCTTTCCATCCGCGACGACGAAACGGTAACGCGAAACGTATGCCCCGCCGGGCGCGATCTCCCAGTCGCCATCCTGCGAGGGCGCGACGCAGAGCTGCGGGTTCTTCGGGTTGAGTCGCAGCGGCTGGGGAAAGCGGAAATTATTCGGGTGAATCAACACCGCCAGGCCGGTCGGCGCGCCCTCCACTTCGCCGCCGAGATAAACCCACCTGCCCTTGCTGGAGTCGCCGGCTTTGCGGTCGTCGCCCTTGCTGGTCAGCATCATGACTTTGTCCGCCGGATCCCACTGCGCATTCCCCCGCACGCCGAGTCCGCCGTAGTGATATTTCGGGAGCTTGATCGGTGCGGCAGTCGCGCAGGTCTGGGTGGAGGCAAGGTCGAAAACAAACGCGCGGGCCGCACCGTCGAGCGGCCGAAACACCGCGACCTCCCACGTCTCGTGCAGGGCATCCTTTTCCGTGCCGCTCGTGTGGTCGATCATCCGGTGCCGGCTGGTGAAGCCGCCCTGCACCGGGCCGCTCCACGAGCGATCGAGCCGGTCAAAGCGCACCTCGCCGCTGAACGTGCCGTCGTCCTTGCCCATGTTCCAAAAATCCGGCGCCCGCCCCTCGAATTCCGTGCGGGTCCACGCAAACCAAATCCCGCGATGCCAGCGATGGTCGGGCGGATGATTGCCGGTGACGATCTTCCCACTCGGACTGAAGACCGGATGGAGATGGGCGCCATGGCGGAAGATTTCCGGGACACCTGCGGGGACGTCACCCGCCTCCATCTGGTATGAGAGAATCGGCATTCCCGCGAACGAGGCATTCAAAAGCGCCCCCTTCTTTTCCAACTGCACCTCCGGCGCCGCACTCACCGACGCATCGAGGCGGTAGGTCTTGCTCGCACCCTTCGCCAGCCGCGGCTCGATGAACACCGAGCGGCCAGCAGCGTCGACCTGCAACGGGATGCGCTCGCCCGCCGGCCCGATGAGACTGCGCGATCCGGCGAACGCCGCGGGCAGTTGCAGCTCGACCGGAGTTTCGCGCCGATCAAATTCGCCGGCGTGGATGATGACGGATTGCGGCGTGGATTCCGCGGTGGCGGTCATCGCGGTCAGAATGCTCAGGGCGCTCCAGCAGAGCATGGGGGAAACGAAACGTGTCATCCTGCCGGTGTGGGCCAGCCGCGACACCGCCTCAAGCTCCGAAACCATCGGCCGCACCGATCTTCGCCAAGGGCGCACCTCGTCGCGCGCGCCCGTTTCGGGGAAGCGAAAGAGCCGAGGCCTTTCTCACTCCCCCGGACTTGCAAGTTTTGAAAAACTCCCGCATCTTCCCCGCCCTTCACGCAAACGGCGGGGTAGCCAAGTGGTAAGGCCGGGGTCTGCAAAACCCCTATTCGGGGGTTCGATTCCCCCCCCCGCCTCTCTCCCTGAATCTATCAGGGTTCGCGGGCGATTGCGTGTCCTCGGGAGTCTGTTTTGCAAGCAGTTTTGCAACATCCGTGCGCGTGTCGGAGCGTGTTTCACGCTTCCGGTGCCGTGCGGTCAATCCACCGCCGATGAATCGCCACGCACCAAGCTCTACGGCTTCAAGTCCCGTAGACTCCGCCACTTCCCGAAAGCTCGCGAAGTGGCTTCCACACTTGGTTTGCTGGCGGTTTCGGCATCAACAAAAAACCCGAGTCCGCGCTTGTCGCGACGGATTCACGACAGCAAGACCAATCATGAAGACTCAGAAGCCGAAAAAGCAAATGTCCCTCTGCCTGGAAGGCACCAAGGAGTGTGAGAAGTTCAACGAGCTCCCGTTGGGCGCAGTTATCGACGGAGCCTTGGAGGTTCTGTTCGGTCCGGAAAAGATTGGCGGGCGCCTCTCGGTAGCGGCGGAACGGCGTTGGCTTTCAGAGAGAGCCATCCGAGCCGTCTGCGAGATGATCGTGCGAGAGAGGTTCATGATTTGCCCGCTCATGCTTCGGCAGATGGAAAAGGCCGCTCGCCGAGAGGTGCCAGCGGGCGCGGTTACGTTGGAGGTTCGCGCGCCCGCGGGGGAATCGGGGATCGTGCTCACCAAAAACCAAGCATGGCGGCTGGAGGTTTACGCGAAAGACAGCGGCGAGACTTTGGCCGAAACGCTCGGGCGGTTTATCGACTTCGCGACGATGCCTGACGGGGACTTGGCGAAGCCTGCAGCACTGGCTGAAATCGACGCCGCCATGGGGGAATTAAGCCGAGGGGATTCACGAAGCTAAGGCTGTCCGCGACGCTTTAAGGCTCGCAGGGGCCGCAGACTCGGCGCTGGTGGCGAATGCGTCGCGCAACGTCTTCCTGCCAGCGGATGCCCGCGATCCATGCGGAGAGGGCGCGGCGATATTGCGCCGCGGTCTTGAATCGTTCGGGGCGCGGCTCCTGGACGATGCCGGGACCGGTCATGCGCTACGATAGGCGGGGCGGCCGCTTCTTGTCGATCCTGCGCGAATGCCTGGTTCGGGCGCGGGCCGGCCGACGCCGAAGGGCGAGCCGCAATTCGATCTTCACGGAGACGAGCTCCGCGCGCATCCACTCGGCCAGCTCGGCGGCGTCGTCGGGCGAGCATTTGACCGTCCGGAGAAGTCGCTTCTCGTTCGGCGCGGAAAAGAAAAAGTTGAAGTGCCCTGCCTGATCTTCGGCCGGTTCGAAGATCATCTTCGACGCTGGGAAGCGACGGGCGAAACGGGCCTGGCTACTTGGCTTTGCCAATGCCCTTGATTGCGTCGACGATTGTTTGGAGGGAGTCGGCAGGAATCGTGGCAGTGACCGCGCCGCCACCCGCTGCGCCATCGGGCTTGGCGTCCAAGCCTTTTTTGATCTCCTCGCCGAGATCGCGGCCGCGAAATTCGCGAGGGTCTAAATTTTCACGGCCAATGCCGCGCTGCTTCACCCGCTCGGAAAGGGGCCGCGTGTCTTTTTCGGCATCCGCCTTGGACTTTCCTCCTCGGGCGTCAAGTTCGACCTCGTCGATGCGTCGTAGGTTCCTGCCTGCTTTGCCCTCCGCTGCCCTTCGCGCGCCTTTCCCCTGCGGATCTTCAATGTCCTTCAGTTTCGCGCCAACTTTCGCGGCTTCGTCGGCGGCGATTTGGTCGTCGAACTGCTTCTTCAAGACGTATTCCGCGGCGATGCGCTGGCGCTTCGCGGCGTCGGCCAATTTCTCGTCCTTCTCCCGCTCGTCGATCACCTCGGCGTCGAGCTTCTTTTCAAACTCCGCACGCTCCACTTCTTTGCGATTTTCCTGCTCTCGAAACTTCTCCGCGAGCGTCGCCATGTTGAACTCGGTGTCCCGACCTCGCGCCGCGCTTTGTTCCTCGAGCGCCTCCCGCTTTCTGAATCCATCGGCCTCCTTGGCCATGTTTTCCTCGAGAGCTTTG
>JANOAZ010000149.1:0-11307 GCA_031411395.1 Chthoniobacteraceae bacterium | reverse complement strand
GCCGGTTTCAAGAAGCCACTGACTTCGTGCAGGAAGTTCAAAAGCTGGAGGCAAATAAATGATCGCGCTCCAGTCCGATCATCTGCTGTTTGAACTGACGAGGAGCGCGTGTAAATCAGCTCACCGATCCCGCCGTCGTGGATGCGCTTCACCATTTCCTGGAAACCCTTGAGATGACGCCGCTGAAAGCCCACGGCCACCTTCAAGTTCTTGCGCTTCGCTTCCTCCGCCGCGGCGAGCACGCGCCGGACGCCGGGGGCGTCCACCGCGACGGGCTTTTCGAGAAAGACATGCTTGCCCGCCCGCACCGCCGTCTCGAAATGCGCCGGGCGAAACGCGCACGGCGTGCCGAGGATCACCACGTCCGCCGCGGCAATCGCCTGCTGGTACCCATCGAAGCCGGTGAATTGCCGCTCGGGCGGCACATCGACGCGATCCGGATGCGCCGCCTGGAGACTCTTCAGGCCCACCGCGAGCTTGTCGGGAAAGAGGTCCGCCACCGCCACGAGCTTCGTGTAGTAGTCGGCCGTCAGCGCCTGATTCGCCGCGCCAGCCCCGCGCCCACCACAGCCGACCAGCGCGAGCTTGAGCGGCGCGGGCGACTGGCTACGGCCGATCATCGGCAAGCCACCCACCGAGGTCACCGCGAGTGCCGCGGCAGACCGGGCGAGGAAAGTGCGGCGGTTCAAGGGACGGGCAGATGGATGGTTCATGGGAGGACGACCTTTTATGCCGGCAGCGCGGCGGGTGCGAGTCTCCAGTCTCCGCAGCGCCTACGGATGCGAATGCAAGCCGGCCAAAAGCGTCATCCCGCTCGTTCCCAAGCGAAGCTTGGAAACGAGCGAAAAGTTCCTAGGCGACGTTGTGATCGGTATAGGCGTCTGCCGCGAGTGCAAGGCGAGGTGGATCCCAAGGAAGAAGCTCGTAATAGATTGGATCGAGCGTAAAGAAAGGGTCAAACTCGCCGCGGGTGTCTCCGGGAATAGATTTGAGCATGAGACAGCGGTCTTCCTGCTCGCGTGGATAAATCGGACCGAAGAAATCCATGGCCTGCTGGACGAGTGCCGCCGCGTCGTTGAGGTCCAGAGTGCGGAAGGCTGCGTGTGCTTCTGGTGCCAGGACGCCGGTGGAGTTGGAGAAGAACTGATGAAAGCCACCATTACAGACTTCGGAGTCGAGCCAGTGTGCGGCATAGAGGACGCCGATCGCGGAAGGAAGGCGATTGAACTGATCGCGGAACACTGCGGGTCCGCCGTAGATACTAACGGTCTTCCAGTAAGGCTCCAAGGCTCGCCAATATCTTTGGCCTGGCTCTGATGTCGAAGCGCTCATTTATCGGAGGAAGCGTGCAAGTCGCCTAACTCCGTATTCGGCGATGGAGACTGTGTAGGTCCGTTCTTTTCGCTCGTTCCTACGAGCGTCTGACGCCGCAATTGCCCGCACGCCGCGGCGATGTCGTGGCCTTTTTCGCGGCGGAGGGTGGCGGTGATGTTGGCGCGTTCCAGCACGGCCATGAAGGCGTCCTGCCGGGACTCGCTAGGACGTTTCCAGTCGAGGCCTTCGACGATGTTGTAGGGGATGCAGTTGATCTTCACGCCTTTCACTTTGCGCGCGACGCGGACGAGGGCGGCGGCGTCTTCGAGGCGGTCGTTTACGTTCTCGATGAGTATGTATTCAAAGGTGAGGAACTGCTTCTTCCTGCTCGTGTAATAGGCGCAGGCGTCGAGCAGGACGGCGAGCGGGTACTTGCGGTTCACGGGCATGATCTGCTCGCGCACCTCGTCCGTCGCGCCGTGGAGGGAGATGGCGAGGCGCACCTGGAGCGGCTGATCGGCCAGTTCGCGGATCTGCGGGGCGAGGCCGCTGGTGGAGAGGGTGATGTGCCGGGCGCCGAGGCCGAGGCCCCACGGGGCGTTGATGATGCCGATGGCGCGCATGACGTTGGCGAAGTTCGCCAGCGGCTCGCCCATGCCCATGAAGACGATGTTGTTGATCTTCTCGCCGCTGAGTTCCTCGATGCGGAGGAATTGATTCACGATCTCGTGCGCGCCGAGATTGCGGCTGAAGCCGTCGAGTCCGCTCGCGCAGAATTTGCAGCCGTAGGCGCAGCCGACCTGGGTGGAAATGCAGAGCGTCCGGCGGTCGCTGGCTTCGCCATACAGTGCGGGCGAGGCGGGGATGAGCACGCTCTCAATGAGCGCGCCGTCGGCGAGGCGGAAGAGATATTTGCGCGTGGTATCCGCGGAACCGAGGACGCGGACGGGCTCGATCTCGTCAAAGAGAAATTCGCCCGCGAGTTCAGTGCGGAGGACGGCAGGGAGGTTGCTCATCGCGTCGAAGGACTTCGCGCGTTTCTCGTAAAGCCATGACGCGACCTGCGCGCCTCGATATTTTGGCTGACCGGCGGCCGCGAGCCGCGCCTCGATTTCGGCGAGGGTGAGCGAGTGGATGGGAGCGCGCTGATCAGACATGCGCGCGCACCTTCGCCGAAGAATGCGGGGAACTCACGCGGATTGAGCGGCGACGGTATATCCCTCCCCGTCCCCGCGCTTGCGTCGCGCCGCGGCTCACCTACCCTCCGCGCTCTTTCGCCATGTATCATCCCCACGAGATTTTCGCCCGCCTGCCCGCCCCGATCACGGAACAGCTGTTCGGCCACCTGCACGACCGCGAGAAGCCCCTCTACAAAGCAACGATCGAGACGCTGACCAAACAGCGGAAACTGCGGGCCGTCTTCGTCGAACGCAAACCGCGCGCCGAGCGCCACGAGTGGATGCGGGAGGTGATGGGGAAAAAGGTGAACGACGGGGTGGCGGCGCATCTCCTCCAGATCTGGCTGGTGGGCGCGCACACATCGTTGCTCTGCGACTTCCTCGATGGACTCGGCATCGCGCACGATGAAAACGGCACGATCGAAGACCTGCCCACGGCGCCCGACAAGACCAAGCTCAAGGCCGTGATCGAGGATGTGATGACGAAGCACGATCCCGCGGTGGTGGCCGTTTACCTCCACGCCTTCCAGGCACTCGACGAAAACGGCTGGTCCACGCTCGAAGAGCTGCTCGCGGAAGACGCCCGGCTGAAACTGTAGCAGCCGACGTGAGGAGGCTCTGAAGTCTCCGCGTGGCTAAACCAGGGTCAGAGCCTCCTTACGTCGGCTGCTACCTGCTGGAGAGGAAAACGCAGCTCGGTCGTCCCGCAGAGTCGCTTCGACATATCGATCGGATCGCCGAGGCCCACCTCGTGCGGATCGACCTGGTAGGCCCACACATCGAACTTCACGAGCTTCGCCGCGCCATAGAGCGTGGAGAAGGCGCCGTCCACGGCGTCGAGCCCGCAGGCGATCTTCACCCGACCGATGCGCGGCACATTGAAGCGCGCGTCGAAGGTCTGCCAGCGCCCGCCGATGAACACCTCAAAGTATGCGTGAAAATCAATCGGCGAGCCGGGATCTTCAAAGGCGACATCCGGAACATAGCCGGTGACATAGCGCGTCGGGATATTGAAAGTGCGGCAGAGCGCGACCGCGGTATGCGCGAAATCCCGGCATACGCCGAAGCCTTGCGTGATGATGTCGTTGGCCGAGGTGAGCGGGCTGCCGGAGCCGAAGCGGTATTCGATATTCTTATTCACCCAATCGCAGATCGCCTGCACGCGCTGGAGTCCGTGCGGCACCTCGCCGAAGCGCTCGAAGGCGAAGTCGCGCAGCTTGTCGGAATCGCAGTAGCGGCTCGGCAGCACGTAGCGGAGCAAGTGAATCGGCACTTCGGCGATGGGCATCGGATCGTCGATCGCACCGTGATTTTCCGGCACGGAAGGAACGGCGACGAAGGCATCGTGCCGGACGCGCGTCTGGCCCGCTTGGAGCACGAGCCGGTGGACCATGTTGCCGTGTTCGTCCTCGTGCTCTTCGAGCGGAAAATGCGGCTCGAAGGTGAACTGCTCGCGCTCGATGTGCTGCCAGCGATCGATGCGCGGCTTGATGAGGAGGACGATCGGCGTGGGCGCTTTGGCTTCGTAGCTGAAGTCGAGGCCGCAACGAATGGTGAGATCGAGCGGTGGGTCCGGGTGCGTCATTTTTGGAGTCGCGAGAGGAAGTCGTCGAAGAGCGGTGCGTAGATCATATCGCGCTCCGGGTGATACTGGACGCCCACGCCCCAGGGATAGTCCTTGAGCCGCACCTGCTCGATGACGCCATCCTCCGCGTGCCACGCCTCGATCGCGAGTGAGTCCGCGACGCGATCGAGCGCCTGGTGATGCGAGCTATTCACCCGCTCGAAGCGATGCCGCGCGGTCGTGTCGTAACGCAGGGTCTGGACGTTGTTGAGTTTCATCTCGGGCAGATCGTGGCCGCGGATGTCGAGGTGCAGCGTCCCGCCGAGCGCAACGTTCAGCACCTGCATGCCCTTGCAAATGCAAAGGATCGGCAGGCCCCGGGCGAGGGCATCGCGGAGGGCGGCAAATTCCCATGCGTCGCGTTCTGGCTCGGGATCGTGGATCAGCGCCGGATCGTGGATCGGCTGATGATGAAACCCGGCCGCGATATCCGGACCGCCTGTGACGAGCAGACCGCGGGTCGCCGCGAGATCGACGGGGGCGACCCGCGCATTCAGCACCTGCACCTCGGGATGGTGGGCGAAAAATTGGGCGAAGGGTGCTTCGTCACATTCCCGAATCCATGAAGCCAGTTGCAACATAGGTCCGACCATTCCCCCCGGGATCGCGCGCCGACAAGGGCTTTTCCTCGCGGGACCGTTCATTTGCCACGGCGCTCAAGCCGGGGCTTGCCTATTCCCATTCACCCGATAGCAATGCGTGACCTATATGAAAAAAATCGAGGCGATCATTAAGCCGTTCAAAATGGAGGACGTGAAGGAAGCCCTGTCCGAAATCGGCATCGAAGGAATGACCGTCAGCGAGGTCAAAGGGTTTGGCCGGCAGAAAGGGCATACGGAGATTTATCGCGGCAGCGAATACACCGTGGATTTTCTGCCCAAAGTGAAGTTTGAGATCGTGGTCGCCGACGACCGCGTGGCGAAGGCGGTGGAGGCGATCGTGCAAGCGGCGAAGACGGGCAAGATCGGCGACGGCAAGGTCTTCGTGACGCCGATCGAGGAAGCCATCCGCATCCGCACCGAAGAGCGCGGCGACGCGGCAATCTAAAGCGCGCGAGTGGAAATTCTTGCCGCCGCCCCTGCGGCTGACGCCATGAATTCGTGGCAGGCGATCGTCCTCGGACTCGTCGAGGGCATCACCGAATATCTCCCGGTCAGTTCCACGGGCCACCTGCTGCTCGTGCAGCGCCTCTTTGGCATTGGCGAAAGCAACGCCTCGGATGCCTTTGCCATCTGCGTGCAGGCCGGCGCGATCGTCGCCGTCCTCGGCCTCTACCGCACGCGAGTCCTCGAAATGTGGGCGGGCGTCCGCGGGAGCAGCCCGGCAGGCCGGAGGCTGGCGACGAACCTGGTCGCGGCCTTTGTGCCCGCGGCGGTGCTCGGTTTCATCCTTCAGAAAGTGGTGAAGAAGTATCTTTTCGGCGGTGAGACCTGGGGGCTCTGGCCCGTGGTCGCCGCGTGGTTTGTCGGCGGCGTGGCCATTCTCGCCGTGAGCGTCTATCGGCGGCGCCGCGAGGAGAAGCATCGCCCCCGATTTGAACTGGAAGAACTCACCGTCCCGATGTCGCTGATCATCGGCGTGAGCCAGTGCCTCGCGCTGTGGCCCGGCACGAGCCGCAGCCTGGTCACGATTGTCGGCGGCATTCTCGTGGGGTTGCGGATGCGCGCCGCGGTCGAGTTCAGCTTTCTCCTCGGAGTCCTCACGCTGGGTGCGGCGACGGCCTACGATGCGCTCAAGCACGGCCGCGAAATGCTCGCCGTCTATGGACCGCTCAGCCTGGTCCTCGGCTTCCTGACCGCATGGATCTCGGCGGTCCTCGCGGTGAAATGGATGGTCGCCTACTTGAACAAGCACGGGTTGGAAATCTTTGGGTACTACCGGATCGGCCTCGCCGTGCTCGTGACCGCGTGGTTGTTGACTGCGGGGAAGTGAGCGGTCCGCACTGGAAGGAACAGTTGCGAGTTGCCGAGAGCTTCATAAGATGGGCGCTCCCTATGCGCCGGACGCTCCTTTGCTTTGCTTTGCTTTTCGCGCTGACTCGACCCGTTTCGGCTCTCGACACGGTCGATATTCCGCTCGCGGATGGCTTCGATCTGCCTGTGGGGAAGAATGGCAAGAGCTACTACAAAGCGCGCGGCGTGCGGCCGAACGGCCATCTCGGCGAGGACTGGAACGGGACCGGCGGCGGCTATACCGACCTCGGCGACCCGATCTACTCCGCGGCCGATGGCATCGTCACCTTCGCGCAGGATTACCGGCTCGGGTGGGGGAATGTCGTGATCATCCGCAGCGCCTACCTCGAAAATGGGGACACGAAGTACGTCGATTCGCTCTACGGGCACCTCCTCGACTTCACGGTGCGCGTCGGGCAAAAGGTGGAACGCGGCCAGCAGATCGCCCGCATGGGGAGCAATCGCGGCATGTATCCCGCGCACCTCCATTTCGAGATGCGCAAGAACATCAATGTGGGCATGTATCGCAGCAGCTTCGCGCGCGATTGGTCAATCTATTGGAGTCCCACCGAGTTTGTGTCGGCCCATCGCACCTGCAGCGGCGGTGGCCGGATCGTCTCCGTGCCGGTCAATACCTACGCCGGTTCACCGCCGCCGGTGATCGCGAGCACGAAAGTCTATACGCCGTCGCAATCCGTCTCCCAGGCCGGCGTGTCGATTTCGAATGGGATGATGGTGAAACGAACCGTCGCGAGCAGCCCGCTGCGCCGGGTTTACGCGAGCAGTTCATCCAGCAGTTCGTCGAGCAGTTCCAGCCGCACGGTTGCTTCGAAAACGGCCTACGTTCCCTCGAAGACATCCTCGATTCCCGCGAAAACGTCCACGAAGACCCCGTTCAAACCCATTGCCGCGGGCCCCAGTCGGACGCGGGTGCCACCGGCCCCGACTCCGCCGGAGAAGCGCAAAGTGAAGCGGTCGCTCTTCCGTGTGGATCGCTTCGAGGACATGAAAGTTCTCGGCTACGAATAACGCCGGAGCGCGTTGCGTCTCAACCCGCCGTCTCGGCCGCGCAGCACCACAGGTCTGTGCCGAATTCCTCGTTCAATCGCGCGATCAAGTCCGGCGTCGAATGCTTTGTGCGCAGCACGGCGAAAACCGTCGAGCCGGAGCCGGACATCAGCGATCCGGCGACTTCGGGTTGCGCGAGCAGCCAGCGCTTGAGCAGCGCGAGGAACAGATACTTTTCAAAGACGGGACGCTCGAGATCGTTCTGCATGACGCCCCACGAAAACTCCTGGGGCGCGCTCGGAATCCCGGGAATCTCGCGCGAGTCCTTCCATTGCCGGTAGGCCCACGGAGTCGGCACGCCGAAGGGCGGCTTGATCAGCAGCAACGGAAGCCGGTGAAAAAACGCGACGGGCTCGACTTGCTCGCCCCGCCCGCGCACCCGCGCGGCCGAGCCATGGATGAAGAGCGGCACGTCGGAGCCAAGTTCCGCAGCCATCGCGCTCAGTGCCTCGGGCCGGAGTTGCGTTTGGAAAATCCTGTCGAGGCCGATGAGCGTCGAGGCCGCATCGCTGCTGCCCCCGCCGAGGCCCGCGCCATGCGGGATGCACTTGGCAAGCGAGATGCGCAGGTGCGGCTCGATGCCCTGCGAAGTGCAGAAGAGTAGCGCCGCGCGGACGACGAGATTGCTGTCGTCGAGCGGAAGGCTGGGATCGTCGCAGGAGAAATCGAGCCCGCCCCCCGCGCGCGCTTCGACCTCCAGCGTATCGTGGAGCGAGATCGGGCAGACGAGACTTTCGATCTCGTGGAAGCCGTCGTCGCGCCGGCCTTTCACCCGCAGCGTGAGATTGATTTTGGCCGGCGCTCGGAACTCCATGGCCGGCGATGTCAGGGTGCAGGCGGGACCGTGGCCCGATGCGCGCCTTTGAGCAAAGGCGCGGTCTTCGAGTCGCCGGGGTGGACTTGCGTGACGAGTTTTCGTCCGTTCGTCATCGGGCGCCCTTCATTTGCCCAGCGCACGATCGCTCCATCGAGAACGAAGACGCTCTGGTATCCTGCCCGTTGCAGCCGCCGGGCGAAGGGCGCGGAGCGTTCACCGGTCGAACAATAAACGACGATGTCCCGCTGATGATCGCCGGGGAGCTCGCTGGGGTTCAGCGCAGCCTCCGGCGCGACGCGGCGGGCTTCGATCAAATGGCTAACCTCGAATTCCGCCGGCGTACGCACATCGAGGATCACGGGATGCACGCCCTTTTCATGCGCGAGCCACCCCGCGAAATCCGCGGGGGTGATGAACTGAAGATCTCGATATTCGTTGCGAAGGCGGTCCGTAATGCGCCCGAGCCGCCACCCGGGATAGGACATCCAGAGCCCGGCGCCGACCGCGGCGGCGAGCGCCAGTTGCACTGCGATGAGGCGAACCGACGTCCGGCTCACGGGTCAGCGGATCGATCGCGCGCTCACCGCGGCGCGCCCGGGCGCGCTGAACGGGGGGCTGGAGGTCAGCCGCAGTTGCAGCGCACGAACGATGGCGGGCAGGGGGAGAATGTTCATCGCGCGCGTGGCGTCAGCCGTTGCGATTGACGCAGTTCAGATCTTCGAAAGACGTGAGGAGGCGCTTGGTCGCGGCTTCCTCCGCGGCCCCGAGCCAGGTGCGAGGATCGTAGAATTTCTTGTTCGGCGCATCGGGACCTTTCGGGTTGCCGATCTGGCCCTGGAGATAGTCGTGATTCTTCGCCTCGTAGGCGCGCACGCCATCCCAGAAGGCCCATTGCACATCGGTGTCGAGGTTCATCTTGATCGCCCCATAGCTGATCGCCTCGCGAATCTCCTCGCGCGTCGATCCTGAGCCGCCGTGGAAGACGAAGTTCACCGGTTTCGGCCCGGTCCCGAGCGTCTTCTCGAGGTATTCCTGCGAATCGCGGAGGATCGTCGGTTTGAGCTTCACGTTGCCGGGCTTGTAAACGCCATGCACGTTGCCGAAGGCTGCAGCGATGGTGAAGTTCGGGCTGATCTTGCTCAGCGTCGTGTACGCCTGCGCCACTTCCGCGGGCTGCGTGTAGAGCTTGGCGTCGTCCACGTCGGAATTGTCCACGCCATCCTCCTCGCCGCCGGTCACCCCGAGCTCGATTTCGAGCGTCATGCCGAGCTTGGTCATCCGCTCGAGATACCGCGCGCAGATTTCCAGATTCTCGTGCAGCGGTTCCTCGGAAAGATCGAGCATGTGCGAGCTGTAGAGCGGCTTGCCGGTCTTGGCGAATTGCTCCTCGCTCGCCGCGAGCATGCCATCGACCCACGGCAGCAGCTTCTTCGCGCAGTGATCCGTGTTCAAAATAACCGGCACTCCGTAGGCCTTCGCCGCAGCGTCCACGTAGTGCGCGCCGGCGATGCCGCCGAGGATCGGGCCGAGCTGGTTTTCGCCTTTGACCGTCTTGCCGATGAAGAACTGCGCACCGCCGTTCGAGAACTGAATCATCGTGGGGGAATTCAGCTCGCGAGCGGCGGCCAGGGTCGCGTTGACGGTATTGGTGCCGATGCAATTGATCGCCGGCAGGGCAAAGCCGGTGGCCTTGGCGTAGTCGAGGAGTTCCTTCACTTCAGAGCCGAAAAGAACGCCAGCGCGGAATCGTTTGGAATCAGACATGGATGATGGTGGTAGTGAGTGAGTTTTCGAGCGGAGAGGGCTTAGCACGGGCGTTCCGGCATGGGGAGGATAAATCAATCGGGACGCGTGTCTTGCCGCCCCATCTGGAGGATTCGTCTTGGGAAAATGGAGAGTCGCGTGAGCTCTCAACTTTCCTTTTCCACCCCGCTGCGCCAAATTGTCCGCATGAAGGCCCTCCCGAACCTCGCGCGGCTCCTCGCCGCCTGCCTCGCCGTCTCCGCCAGCGTCCTCGCCGCGGATCCCGTCACTGACCTGCTCAAAGAAGCCAACACCGCACTGCTCCGTGGTGAATTCGAAGCGGCGCGAGCCAAGGCGAACTCCGTGAAAAGCCTCGATCCAAGAAACGCGAAGGCCGCGGAGCTTTTGAAAAAAATTCAGACCATGGAAGCGGGCCAGGGCGGCGGGACCGAAAAGGTCGTGGCCGGGCTCGTGGTGCCGAGTGTGCAATTCCGCGACGCCGAATTGAGCGCCGCGCTCGAGGCGCTGCGGCAGCAGGTGGACAAACTCAGCGGCGGCAAAAAGAACGTGAACTTCGTCAGCCAGCTCTCCGAAGCCCAGGCCAAAACCCCGATCACTCTCAGCCTCTCGAACGTCCCATTCACAGAAGTGCTGAAATACATCGGCACCCTCGCAAACGTCACCTTCACCTTCGACAAATACGCCATCATGGTGCGCCCGACCTCAGGCGCGACCGGCGAGCCGAAGGCCGAGAGTGAGCCGAAGGTGAAGGGGCTGTAAGCCATGAAAGCATCATCCCACTTTCCTTTGGCGATGCTTCTCGTCGCCTTCGTCGCCGGCCCCGTCTCCGCGCGAGGCGAGTCGTTCCCGGGGCTCGCCCGCTCGATGAATCAAGTCATGGCCCCCACCGCGGGCAAAACTCCGACCAAGGCGCCGTCGGTGGTGCCGCCCCTGCCCAATCAACTCGTGCCAGCGCTCCCAGGCGAGATCGTTGCGCCGCTGCGTGGTCAAATCACGCGCCCGTTGCGGGGCCAGATCGTTCGATCGCTCCCCGGCCAGATGACCCGGCCACTCCCCGGCCAGATTGTCCAGCCACTGCCGGGCCAGATCGTCCGATCCCTGCCGGGGCAGATCGTTCGGTGATCCTTGCCCCCGCGCTGCCGGCCGCGAAGAGCAAAGTCTCCCGGCGATGTCCCCCCGCCCGTCCGCGGGGCGCGCCATCCGCCCACCTCCCGAGACCCAGCTCAGCTTCTCCCGGATACCGAATCTCCTACTTCGTGGGCGGCTCCTCCCGCAAGACGACGCTCGGCTCGGGATGCCCGACTTCAGCGGTGGCGACAAACTTCACGCCACGCCCAGCGGCTTCGCGTTCGCGCTCACGGACGTAATCGAACAGCCGATCCAAGTCGTATCCTGCCTCCTGGGCAAGGTCGTCGCGCGTGCGACGGATCTCGGCGAGGATGTCGTTGGTCTTCATGGTTCAAGTTTCGACAGATCGAACGGCGTGCAAATCGCCGGACACAGCCAACCGGCACGCGCGCAGATTCGCTCGATCTGCCGGCTGATATCGATGTTGTGGATGTGGGTGCAATTCCACGTCAGCAGGATATC
>JANOAZ010000148.1:0-57413 GCA_031411395.1 Chthoniobacteraceae bacterium | reverse complement strand
GGTTGGCGTCGCTCCGCGCGCCTTGCCAGCAAGGCGGGACAGGGCCACGTGCAAATGGGCCTGCGGGTTTTGAAACGCTTGGCGCGCGGCGCGGCGCCATCCACCGGCCCACGTATTCGACGGCTGCGGAGAACCGGGAGATCGGCCCGGCGCCGTACAGTCCGCTATTTTTTCCCGAGCTCCGCCGCGCCGCCATCGGTCGGGCCGGTGCCGAGGAAGTATCCCGAGCCGGTGTCGTCGGGCTGGAAGACTGCACCGGCGAAGGGAGTCAGTCTGTGGCTGGTGGGATTCATGAAATAACCGCGGAAAAGCCCGGTGCGGAGATCGAAGCCGAGCGAGACCGCCGCGAGGTTCGGCGTGGTGGCGGTGGAGCGGTTATTCGGCGGCAGAGTGAAGATCTGATCGATCCCGGCAAAGCCGCCGTGGTCGAGCACAATGCGGCCATTCTCCGCCACCGGATCGAGGCCGAGCACGCGCTGGCCGGCCACAGGCTGCTGATAGCGGCCGAGCGTGGCGGTGCGATCCAGCGCGAAGCCGGCCGGAAAAAAGTCGTCGTTTCCGCGGAGCGGCTTGAACCACGCGAGGACCCCTCGCTCATCGCCGATGAGGAGCGGCAACCCGGGAAACTCCACCGTGCCGCGCAGGCTGCCCCGCGCGGCGGCGCCTCCGCCGTAGAGGCTGGCGTAGATCGGGAAGGACTGGTCGGGATGGAAGTGACTGGCGCTCGTGAAAGCCGCGCCATCGGCGACCTTCCCGGTGACGGTGACGAGTCCGCTCGCGCTGATCTTCACGGCGGCAAAGCCGGAGCCCTGCGGTGAGGCGGGCGTGGTGTCCGGCTCGATGCGCATCGTGTAGCGGCCCGCGAGGGCATGCGCCGGCGTGAGCGCCTTGAGCGTCAGCGAAGAGCTGAAGGCCTGGGCGGTGCTATCCGTGGATTCCGCCGTGCCTTCGATCCGGTGATTCGCGGCGTCATATTGCAGCGTCAGAGTGACCGGCCCCTGGGGCCGGCGCAGCACGATGCGGATGGCATCCCCGGCGCTGCCGAGTTTGCTATTGAAGCCGAATCCGCGGAAGCCGGCACGCACGACCGGACTGAGTTTGAAGCCCGCAAAGTGGAGCACGCCGCTGAAGCTCCCGGTCTTCGTCACGGTGACGCGCAGGTGGCCGCTGCGCTCGTGGCTTTCCTGCCCGCTGATCCCCCGGATGAGCCTCGCGGTCTGGCCGTCCGGCACGATCAGCCCATCGTAGCTGCCGGCGATGGCGGCGAAGTTCACGATCGTCACCGTGGCGGTGAAGGTGCTGCCCTTTGCGTCCGTGCAGGTGTAGGTGAAGGTGTCGCCACCGATCGGCAGCGGGCTGGTCGGGAGGTAGTTGATCTTCCCGCCGACCACCGTCGCCGTGCCGTGCTGCGGCTGCGTGGCGATGGCCATGAGAGTGCCGCCGGGCACGTCATTGGCCAGCACGTCGATCTCAATGCCCTTCTTTATCGTGGTGAAGCCGAAGTCGCCGATCGCGGGGGAGATGTTGGTCAGTTGGAAGGTCGCCGGGGTCAGACCGCCCAACACGACGGCATTAACCGCATAGCTCCCCGCCGTTCCGTTGGCATCGAGATTCACCGAGACCTGCCCGTTGGCATCGGCATCGGTGCTGATCGTCGTCGAGGCGTTGGGAAAGACCGCGCTCGCCCCAGCCATCGGCGCGCTGAGGGTGACGTTCGCGCCCGGCGCGGGATTGCCGATCGCATCGAAGGCCGTGGCTACGAGCGTGCTGGCGAAGGCGGTATTCGCCAGCGTGCTCTGCGGCGTTCCGCTTGCGGTAGTGATGCTGGCGGATGGTCCAGCGACGATCGTCAGCGTCGTGGCCGCGGGGGCGCCGAGCGCGGCATTCGTGGGCGTGCCGAGGGTGAAGGCGAGGGTCTTTCCCGCCGCGGGGGTCGCGATGAGCAGCGTGCCATTGATCGTGCCCCTGATCTGGCCTGCGGCGATGACGAGGGGGCTCACGTTCACCCCGGTGAAATGGGCTCCGGCCACCGCCGTGCCATTGACGGTGTAGGGCACCGTGGTGTCCGTGCCAGATTTCGCCGAGAGCGTCACGGTGACGCTGAAGGCGCCCGCCGTCTGCGACTGAGTGCCGGTCGCCGCGCTGAACTGCACGGTCGGCAGCGGGTCGCTTTCGGCGATCGTGCCGGTCCCGGTGTTTTGGGAAATGGACACCGGGGTGTTGAGGAGCACCGAGACGGTTTGAGAGCCTTGGTTGGCGACGGCGAGGTCGAGCCGGCCGTCGCCGTTGAGGTCGCCGAGGGCCACGGAGCGCGGAGCCGCTCCGGCGGCAAAGGTCTGCTGAGCGGCAAACGTGGGCGTGGCGGCTCCCGGAGCGGTGGTATTGAGGAGCACCGAGACGCTGGCCGAGTTGGCGTTGGCGACGGCAACGTCGGGCCGGCCGTCGGCATTGAGGTCGCCGATCGCCACGGATCCGGGGCTGTTTCCCGTAGCGAAGGTCTGATGCGCGGCAAAGGTGGGGGTGGTCGCGCCCGGAGCGGTGGTGTTGAGGAGCACCGAGACGGTGAACGAACTGGCGTTGGCGACGGCGAGGTCGGGTCGGCCATCGCCGTTGAGGTCGCCGATGGCCACGGTGGAGGGATTCGCTCCGGTGGCGAAGGTCTGTTGCGCGGCAAAAGTAGGACTGGCTGCGCCTGGAGCGGTGGTGTTGATGAGCACCGAGGCGGCGTCCGAGCCTTCGTTGGCGACGGCGAGGTCGGGCCGGCCATCGCCGTTGAGGTCGCCGATGGCCACGGAGGAGGGATTCGGTCCGGTGCCGAAGGTCTGTTGCGCGGCAAAGGTGGGTGTGCCCGCGCCTGGAGCGGTTGTGTTGAGGAGCACCGAGACGGTGGCCGAACTGGAGTTGGCGACGGCGAGGTCGGGCCGGCCGTCACCGTTGAGGTCGCCGACGGCCACGGACCCCGGAAACCCTCCGGTGGCAAAGGTCTGTTGCATGGCAAAGGTGGGCGTGGCCGCGCCCGCAGCGGTGGTATTGAGAAGCACCGAGACGGTGTCGGAGCTAATGTTGGCGACGGCGAGGTCGGGCCGGTCGTCGCCGTTGAGGTCGCCGATGACCACGGTGGAGGGACCCGATTCGGTGGCGAATGCCTGTTGCGCAGCAAAGGTGGGCGTGGCGGCGCCCGGAGCGGTGGTATTGAGGATCAGCGAGACGGTGTCCGAGCCGTAGTTGGCGACGGCGAGGTCGGGCCGGCCGTCGCAGTTGAGGTCGCCGATGGCCACGGAGATGGGACCGATTCCGGTAGCGGGGCTTGCCGCGGTGGGGAAGGTGGGCGCGACGGCGCTCAGCACGGTGGTGTTGAGCAGCACCGAGACGGTGCCCGAGAATTGGTTGGCGACGGCAAGGTCTGGGCGGCCGTCGCCGCTGAGGTCACCGACCGCCACGGAGGCGGGACCCATTCCAGTCGCGAAGGTCCCCTGGACGGCAAAGATGGCCGTGCCCGTGCCCGGAATGGTGGAGTTGAGCAGCACCGAGACGTTGTCCGAGTCGGAGTCGGCGACGACGAGGTCGGGTTTGCCATCCCCATTGAGGTCGCCGAGCGCCACAGAGGAGGGAATTACCCCGCTGCCGATGGTCTGTAGAGCGGTAAAGGAGGGTGTGGGCGCGGCTGATCCGGAGACGTTGAAACGCACCGAGACGTTGACCGAGCCGGAGTTGGCGATCACGAGGTCGGGCCTGCGGTCGCCGTTGAGGTCGCCGAGAGCCACAGAAACCGGTGCCGCTCCGACGGCGAACGGCTGTTGGCTGACAAAGCTCGGCGTGGCCGCGCCGAACGCAGTGGTGTTGAGCAGCACGGAGACCGTGTCCGAACCAGAGTTGGCAACGGCAAGGTCGGGGACGCCATCAACGTTGATGTCGCCAATGGCCACAGACGAAGGATTCGTTCCCGTGGCGAACGACTGTTGAGCGGAAAAGGTGGCCGTAGCCGCCCCCGGCGTGGTGGTGTTGAGTAGCACCGACACCGTACCCGAGCCAGAGTTGGCGACGGCGAGATCCGGGCGACCGTCACGGTTAAGATCGCCGAGGGCCGCTGCCGCGGAAGCCTGTCCAGTAGGGAAGGTCTGTAGCACGGAAAAAGAGGGTGCCACCGCGCCAGGAACAGTGGAATTGAGGAGCACGGCGATGGTAGCCGAGCCGTAGTTGGCGACGACGAGGTCCGGGAGGTTGTCTCTGTTGATGTCTCCTATGGCTACGGAGATTGGAAGGCTTCCGGTGGCGGGGCTTGCCGCGGTGGGGAAGGTGGGCGCGACGGCGCTCAGCACGGTGGTGTTGAGGAGCACCGAGACGGTGTTCGAAAAGTAGTTGGCGACGGCAAGGTCGGGGCGGCCGTCGCCGTTGAGGTCGCCGATGGCCACTGAGGTGGGAGCTATTCCGGTGGCGACCATTTGTTGACCCGCAAAGGTGGCCGTGGGCGCGCCGGGATCGGTGGTATTGAGGCGCACCGCGACGTTGTCCGATCCGGAATTGCTGACGGCGAGGTCGGGTTTGCCGTCACCGTTGAGGTCACCGATGGCCACGGAGTAGGGAAACGTCCCGGTGCCCAAGGTCAGTCGAGCGGCAAAACTGAGCGTGCCGGCACCGGGAGCGGATGTGTTGAGGTGCACCGAGACGCTGCGCTCGTTGACATTGGCGACGGCGAGGTCGGGCCGGCCGTCGCCGTTGAGATCACCAAGGGCCACGGAGACGGGAAACGTCCCGGTGGCGAAGGTCTGATGAGTGGAGAAGGAGGGTATGGTCGCGCCCGGAGTGGTGGTGTTGAGCAGCACCGA
This sequence comes from Chthoniobacteraceae bacterium, assembly GCA_031411395.1. Classification (GTDB taxonomy): domain Bacteria; phylum Verrucomicrobiota; class Verrucomicrobiia; order Chthoniobacterales; family Chthoniobacteraceae; genus Chthoniobacter. The sequence goes on along the minus strand of JANOAZ010000148.1, from coordinate 52,587 downwards.
AGCAGTGCTCGATTCTTGATTGGCGACGGCAAGATCGGGCCGACCGTCGCCATTGAGGTCGCCGATCGTCACGAATCGGGGACCCAGTCCAGTGGCGAAGGTTTGTTGCACAGCAAAAGTGGGGATAGGCGCGCCCGGAAGGGCGGTGTTGAGCAGCACCGAGACGGTGTCGGAGCTAATGTTGGCGACGGCGAGGTCGGCCCGGCCGTCGCCGTTGAGGTCTCCGATGGTCACGGAGAAGGGAGACGATCCGGTGGCGAAGGTCCGTTGCGTGGCGAAGGTGGGCATGGCCGCGCCCGGCGCGGTGGTGTTGAGCCGCACCGAGACGGTATTCGAGCTGGAGTTGGCGACGGCGAGGTCGGGCCGGCCGTCGCCATTGAGGTCTCCGATGGCCACGGAGAAGGGACCGACTCCGGTAGCGAAGGTCTGTTTCGTGGCGAAGGTGGGCGTGGCCGCGCCCGGCGCGGTGGTGTTGAGCAACACCGAGACGTCGTTCGAGCTGTTATTGGCGATGGCGAGGTCGGGCCGGCCGTCGCCGTTGAAGTCGCCGAGGGCCACGGATTGGGGATTCGATCCGGCGGCGAAGTCTCTCCTCGCCGCCAGCGTCACGGGCGGGCCGACGACATCGGTGATGCCGGTGAGCTGCACCTTGAAGCTCACGCTCGGCTGATCGTAAACTCCATTCCCAAAAATGGGGATGGAGATGGTGGCCGCGCTCGCGCCGGAGGCGAATGTGACCGTACCCGTGGTGGGCGTGAAGTCCGTCCCCGCCTGCGCCGTGGCGGCCACCGTGGTGTAGCCCACCGTGATCGCGGAGGCTAGGTCGCCCGTGCGGGTGACGGTGAAGACCATGTCCACCGTCCCATCTGCCGCCGGCTCGATCGCGCTCGTGTCCGCGATGGAGACTGTCGTCGTGGTCGTCGCCACGCTGCCCGCCTGGCCGGTCGGGCCGCCGGCGATCGAGCCCAGCAGGACGAGGATCAGCAAGCTCGCACGCTGGAGCAGCGCACACCAAAGCGAGCGTGAATTGAGGATACCGCAATGCAGGGGCTTCATCATAGGGGGCAACCTCCGGAGCTGACGGAACCTGCTGGCGGCCAATGAACCATTTTAGCAAAGGAGGACAACAAGATTGACTCAAGGCTGACGCATCAAACTGAACCCCGCCGCGCCCTCGGGCGCGCTCGCGCTGTACGAGCGATCGGATGCGTCAGCCGTGTCACTTTTCCCGTGCGGGGGGGCCAAGATTCAGTTTGGCTGTGAGTTACCCCGTGAGCCCGCGCTCCGGCTCCGCCCATGACCCAACACATCTATCCCGTCATTCTCCAGAAGCTCGACGCCTTCAGCCGGCGGCGGCGGAAGCTGATCATCCTGCGCGGGATCTGCGCGGCGGCGGCCACGCTGCTCCTCGCGATGATGGTGGTGGCCTTGATCGACGCGATCTTCGTCCTGCCCGACTGGGCGCGCTGGACCCTGAGCGGCGCGGCGTATCTCGCAGTGCTCATCGTGGAATGGCGCGCCTCGCTGCGCCTGCTCCTCCACGCTCCGGGTTCGCGGCGCCTGGCACGGCTGGTGGAACACGCGGAGCCGAAGCTGCGCGAGGATCTCCTCTCGGCGGTGGAACTCGGCGAGACGGAGACGGGCGAGGCCTTTGACTCGCAGCAGTTTCGCGCGCTGCTCCAGTCGGATGTCGCACAGCGGATGGAAGGGATGAACATGGATCGGCTGCTGCCGGTGAATCTGGTCCGGCGCTCCATCGGGGTCGGGATCGTGGCGGCGGTGGTGTGTCTGGTGGCGTTTGTGCTCAGCGGGATGGAATTTGGCACGCTGCTCCTGCGGGCGCTGGCGCCGGGGGCGAATCTGGCGCGGGTCTCTCGGGTGCAAGTGCGGATCGTGGAGCCATCCGCGCCGGACAAGGTGGTGGCGCAAGGCGAGACGGAGCCGCTGGTCATCGAAATCTCGGGGCGGCGGGTGAATGCCGCGCGGCTCGAAACGATCACGACGGCCGGGCGCGAGGTGCTGAAGATGACGCCGCTGGGGCCGGATCGCTTTTCCGCGACGATCCAGGTGGGGCGCGAGGATGTGACGTATCGGGTCTTTGCGGGTGATGCGGTGACGAAGAAATTCCGGCTGCAAGCGGTCGCGCGACCGCATGTGGTGCGGTTTGAAAAGACCTACATTTATCCCGCCTACGTGCGGCTCGGGGAGCGGAAGGTGACGGAGGAAAACGGGGACCTCGTCGCGCTGGAAGGATCGGAGGTGGAATTGCGCCTGGAGCCGAATCAAAAAATCAGCGGCGCCGAACTCCGCATCGAGCAGGTAAAACAGAGCATCACCGTGCCGCTCACGATCGAGGACGGATGGCTCGTGGGCCGGGTCTCGCTGGCGGCGTCCGGGAGCTATCGCGTGCATCTCACCGGCGCGGAGACCGGGTTCGAGAACAAGTTCAGTCCCGAATACGAATTGCGCGCCGAGCCCGATCTCGTGCCGCAGGTGGAACTCGATGCGCCGAGGCAGGATCTCATTCTTCCCGCGAATGAAATCGTGGACGTGCAAGGCACCGCGAGTGACGACCAGGGTCTCGCGAAGGTGATGCAGTGGGTGAAGATCAACGAAGGGGGCTGGCGCGAGACCGTGCTCGCGAAGGAGCCGGGGCAAAAGGTGACCGTCGAGCGGCGTTGGGATTTGTACGAGCAGGGAGTGAAGCCGGGCGACCTCGTGACGATGAAGCTCGTCGCCGTGGATCTCAAAGGCAGCCGCGCGGAGTCGCGATCGCTGCGGGTGACGATCACCAAAAGCGGCTTCGAGCCGAAGCGGCTCGGCGCGCTGGAGGCGCAGCGGCAACTCTACGAAATGCTCAAGGCGCTGCGCACCGCGGGCGGGCAACTCGAGAAGCGCGGCAAGGAAGCGCGCGAGCAATTTGAACGGTTGCCGGAGGGCGACGAGCAGCGTCGGCAGGTCGTGATCACGGCGGACGCGGCACTGGTGGAATTCGAGCAGAATGCCGCGGCCGCATGGACGCAGCTCGAAACGACGCTGCGCGGCGCGGATGCCGGGCACGTCGGCGCCGATCTCGTGCAGATCGGGCGCGCACTTTCCCGCATGAATGCAGGCACCGCGCAGATGGCCAAGGCCACGCTCGACGGCGCGGCCGCGGACCCGCTGACGCCGCAGGCTCGCGAGCTGATGCGGGAGTTCGCGGAGCATTGCAACCGGACCGAGCAGTGCGCGCGGCAGGCGGAGGAATGGTATCGCCAGCTTTTGTTTTCGGAGGAGTTTGAAGTCGTCGCGGAGAATCTGAACGTCGTCTCCACCGAGGCGAAACGGCTCGGCGAACTCGCGGGCAACACGAAGGACGCGGCGCACTGGGCGCAGATCGCGAACCGCCTGCGCGTCGTGCTCTCGGAAAGCCGGAGCATCGACGAGATCATGGATGCCGCGGCGCCGCATGCGCAGGGCGATCGGCTGAAGTGGGTGCGCAAGCAGACCGGCGACTCGCGGATCGCCGTGGAGAAAGCGCTCGCCGCGGGTGAAGCCGGGCCGGCCTTGGTCAACCCCGTGCGCGATTACAGCCGCGTGGCTGAGGCGGTCGCGCGCCATGCGCTCGAGACGTATCGCGATCTCGCCGTGCGCGCGGTGCATGAGCACGTCGAAATCGTGCGCGAAGTGCAGCCGACCTACGTGCACTTCGAGAAGCTGCGCGACGACCTCGCGCGGATTGCGGGGCGCAAACAATGGTCGGACGAAGTCCGTGGCGCGCAGGCGGATCGCCGCTGGGAGCTGCGCGCGCGGCTGATCAAGGAGCACGGCGATCTGGAGGAAGGGCGCACGGCTTCCGACACGTATTTTGTCAGCGACGTGCGCATGACCACGCTCGCCCTGGATGCGCTGCGCATGGGGCTCGCGGCTGCCAGCCCGGAGGAAAACAAGAAGAAGCTGCTCACAATCGACAAGAGCTTCCGCCTGCTCGAATCGGGGCACAACATCGCCGAGACGCTCGATGCCTTGCACCACCTCGGTGCGGCGGAACGCTGGGAAATCGCGACCGCCCGCTCGCGCACGTGCGATCCGCGCGACTGGCGTTGGCTCGAAGCGCGTCTGCGCGCGCTGCCGGATGAACTCGGCCGCATCCAGCCCGATGAACCGCTGCGGCCCATCGTACAGCAGGCGCAGAAGATCCTGTGGGAAACGCAGCGGCTCTCTGGATGGCAGAATCTGAACCGCGAAATGACCGAGCGTTTCAATCCACAGCGCGATCCGGTGTCATCGGTAAAGGATCTGGAGCCGATTGCCGCGGAAGTGAAGAAGGCGCTCGATCTTCTCCGCAAGCCGATGGACGAGGCACGGCAGCTCGTCGCCGCGATGGCGCCGAAGCTGCACGAGATGATGGCGGACCTCGCGAAGAAGGCGGAGGTCTTGAAAGAGAAGACCGAGGAGCAGGCGCAGAAGTCCAGCGAGAAGAAACCGGAGGAAGTGGTGGCCGAGGCGCAGCAGGCGCTCGCGCAGCAGGAGAAGCTCAACGAACGCGTGGAGACGCTGAAGGATGCGCTCCGCGCCGACGCCAACAAACAGGACATTCTCCAGGACGACGGGCGCGAGCGGGCCCGCGACGCGGACGACGCGCTGGCGATGCTGAAGGAGCCACCGCCGAAGGCCGAGGCCGCGCTCAACGAAGCGATCCAGTCGGCGGATGCCGCGGAGAAGACTGAGGCGTTGAAGAGTGCCGCCCAGGAGCAGGCGAAGCTCGCGGGTGCGCTCGATCAATTGGCGAAGCACTACGAAAACGCGGAGAAGGGAAAAGCAGACGAGACACGGACGGCCTTGCGCGCGACCGAGGAGCAAATGGGAATCAAGGACGCGCTCGATCAACAGTTCGCGAAGGCGGAACAACTGGCGAAGATGGCGGAACAATCACCCGAGGAATTGCTCAAGGAACTCGAGAAGGCGCTGCCTAAGAATCCGACCATGCAGCAGGAACTCAGCTCCATTTCCCGCAACACCCTCGATGAGGCGGCATCGAAGCTCGGCGAAGCGAGCGCGCGGGAAAAGCAGATCGCGCAGGAGGTGCAAAAGCTGGCGGCGGATCAGCAGGCGCAGATGGCCGCGAACAATCCGCCCACGACGCCGACTCCCCCCACTCCCAATCCACAAACGCCGCAAAATGCCGGCAACCCGCAGACTCCGGCTCCGCCGAATCCGCCGCCGGCTCCGGATGCCTCCGCCACGCCGTCGAATCCCACGCTGACCCAGGCCGCGCAGCAACAGGCGCCGATCGCCGAGGCGACGAACAAGGCGGGCGAGGACATCGCGCGCGCCGGACGGCACGAGCAGCGGCTGCAAAACAAACAACCCGGTGAGAAGCTCGAGGCTCTCGGCGAGCGGGTAAAGGAGACCGCGATGAACGAAGTGCCCAAAGCCGGAGAGGCTCTGGCGCAGGCGCAGCAGGCCGCGCAGGCCGCGCCCGCGGTGAAGTCGGCGAGCGAACAATTGCAAAAACAACTTGGCGAACTGCAAGCCGCCGCCGGGGCGCCAAAAGCGGAAGCGCCATCGTCGCCACCAGGCCAGGCGCCTGCCGCGCCCGCGACTCCCGGTCAAACGCAGCCGCCAGCCCAAGCCGATGCCAGCGTCCCCGCTTCTCCTGCGGCTGCGCAGACACCAGGTCCGCAAACGGCCGCCGATCCGCGGCAAGCAACACCGTCTTCGCCGGCACCGCCGATGCCGGCGACTCCGCCGGGAGTGCTGCCGCCGATGCCGCAACTCCCGTCCGCCTTTGCCCAGACGCCAGCCGCCCCCACGCCGGTGGAGCAGATGTGGATGGCCCGCACGCTCGACGCACTCGACACGGCGCTGAATACTCAACCGCCGAATGCGGCGGAGAATGCGCCCGGCGCGCAACAAGCGCAGTCGGCGCAAGGCCAGCAGCAAAAGCCTGGGCAACAGCCCGGCCAGCAACCGGGGCAACAGCCCGGACAAAGCAAGGAAATGGCCCAGGCGCAGCAGGCGATGAACAGCGCAGCGCAAGCCGCCGCCGCGGCGATGCGGGCCGCGCGAGGACAGAAGCCCTCGGAAAATTCCGCAGACCCCACCGACGACGGTCCCGAGCAGGCAGTCTCGCGCATGGGCTCGAAAGCGCAGGCCGATGCCAAGGGCTACAACAAGCTCGCCGACGGGAAGGGCAAGGCGGGCGAGTGGGGCAAGCTGCCGAAGAAAGTGGCCGAACAGCTCACCCGCGGGCAGAACGAAAACGTCGCCGGCGAATACCGCAACCAAGTCGAAACGTACTACCGCGTGATCGCCGAGAAATCGAAAAAGCCGTGAGCGAAGTGCCAGGTATCGAATGCCGAGTGGTGGAGTGCGTGGGTCGGGTGGCTTCCCCACGCTGTCATCCTGAGCGCAGCGCCGCGGGGGCGAAGGCGGGGCGGCGCGCAGTCGAAGGATCTCTCGCATCCGCGGGCAGCGGCGGTGCGGAGCGTACACGCGTCCCGGCTCCGCCCCGCCTCCGCCCGCGGATGCGAGAGATCCTTCGACTCCGCTACGCTCCGCTCAGGATGACGGGGGTGTTGGTGACGACGATCTGCGTGCTATTGGCGCTCTTCCTTTCATCCTCCTCCGCCGACGACCGAGTGGACGAAGCGCTCAAGCGGGCGACGAAGTACCTGATCGAGACGCAAGATCCGGCGACCGGCGCGATCCACAATCGGATGCGCAACGAAAACGCGATGACTTCGCTGGCGATCCTCGCGCTCACAGCGCAGGGGCATCAAGCTGCGGACTCCACGCCCGAGGGTGTCGCGCTGCGCAAGGCCCTGGCCTTTGTGCTGCGGCCGGATGGCCAGGATCAGGAGGGTTACTTCGGAATGTCCGACGGCTCCCGGATGTATGGCCACGGCATCACCACGCTGCTGCTGGCCGAAATGCTCGGCATGGGCATGGATGTGAAGCAGGACGAGTTGCTGCGCACCAAATGCCGCAAGGCCGTCGCCCTCATCCTGCGCTCCCAGAAAGAACCGAAGACTGACCAGAACCGCGGCGGCTGGCGCTATTCCCCCGACGACAAACAATCGGACATGTCCGTGACGGTCTGGCAGGTGATGGCGCTGCGCGCGGCGAAGAATGCGGGCTTCGACGTGCCGAAAGAGGCGATCGACGACGCGGTCGCCTACATCAAGCGGCTCTATGACACGGACACCGGCAAACGCGGCAAAGGCAACGCGGGCGGGTTCGGCTACCAGTCGCGGGGGCGCGAAACGTCCACCACCGCGGAAGGACTGCTGGCCCTGCAAGTGTGCGGCGAATACGAGAGCGAGGAAGTGATCGGCGCCGCCGGGAAGCTGCTTCGCGACGGCATTCGGCAGGGAGACAAGTGGTTTTTCTACACCGCCTATTACTACGCGCAGGGCATGTATCAGATGGGCGGAAAATTCGCCGACACAGGAGCGCAACGAGTCCCTGAACTCCTCCTCCCGCTGCAATCGCGCGAAGGCTGGTGGGAAGGCGCGGGCGCGGAGGAACGGCAAGGCGGGAAAGTCTATGCGACCACCCTGGCCATGCTCAGCCTCGCGGTGAAGAACCACTTTCTCCCGATCTACCAGCGGTAGAAAGCAGGAGAGATTCGACCTACTTGCCCCAGCGTTTCAGCAGCGTCTCGGCCATCACGGCGGGCGTGGCTGCGACGGCGATGCCGGCCTCTTCCATCGCAGCGATTTTGCCGGCTGCGGTGCCTTTTCCACCGGAGACGATCGCACCGGCGTGGCCCATGCGGCGACCCGGAGGCGCGGTGGCGCCGGCGATGAACGCCGCGATCGGCTTCTTCACGTGATCCTTCGCCCACGCGGCGGCTTCCTCTTCTTTGTCGCCGCCGATCTCGCCAATCATGATGATGGCTTCGGTCTCGGGGTCGTCGTTGAACATCTTCAGCACGTCGAGATGGCTCGTCCCATTGACCGGATCGCCACCGATGCCGACGCACGTACTCTGGCCGTAGCCGCGGGTGGTGAGCTGCCACACCGCTTCGTAGGTCAGCGTGCCGCTGCGCGAGACGACGCCGACGTTCCCCTTCTTGTGAATGTAGCCGGGCGCGATGCCGATGCGGCAGCCGCCGTGGCTCTTGTCGCCAGTGCCGGGCGTGACGAGGCCGGGGCAGTTCGGGCCGATGAGGCGCGTCTTCGACGTGGCGAGGACGGTTTTCACTTTCACCATGTCATTGACCGGGATGCCCTCGGTGATCGCGACGGCGAGCGCGAGCTGGGCGTCGATGCATTCGAGGATGGCATCGGCCGCGAACGGCGGCGGAACGAAAATGCACGAGACGGTCGCGCCGGTTTCGCGCGCGGCTTCTTCGACGGTGTCGAAGATCGGCACCCGATGGCTGCCGTGCTCGAAGGTCTGCCCGCCCTTGCCGGGCGTGACCCCGGCGACGAGCTGCGTGCCGTATTCGAGCGAGAGCTTTGCGTGGCGGGAGCCGAAGTCTCCGGTGATGCCTTGGACGAGAATGCGCGTGTCGGATTGGACGAGGATGGCCATGAAAAGAAGGAGTCAGGAGTCAGGAGTCAGAACTCAGAAGTCAGTGCGCGTGGCGCTTGTGAATGCAGATGGTGTTGCCGTCGGGGTCCGAGATCATCGCCATGCGACAGACGGGGGTTGGGAATGGCTCCATGCGGAACGGAACAGCGTTCGCCTTGAGCTCGGCGATGGCGGCGTCGAAGTCGTCCATCTCCAGCGCCGCGATGCAGCCTTCGGCGCTGGGATTGAAGCCGGGGGCGCTCCCGATGCTGAGGGTATGCGGGCCGATTTCGTATTCGGTCCATTTTCCGTTCGGCGTGTCGGTGACTATTCCCGGAGTGAGGCCGAGCGTGCCTTCGTAGAATGCACGGGCCCGCGCCATGTCAGTCACGGCGTAGCAGGTGAAGGCGAGTTCGAGGACTTTCATGCGAGGTTCAAGCCGCCTTTTTCACCGCGGCGACGATCTTCTGCGCGGCATCGGCGATGTCGCTGCCGGTGGTCAGCGCGAGGCCGCTTTCGGCGAGTGTCTTCTTGCCGGCTTCGACGTTGTTGCCTTCGAGACGGACGACGAGCGGGATGCTCAGTTTCGTTTCCTTCGCGGCCGCGAGAATGCCCGTGGCGATGACGTTGCAGTCCATGATGCCGCCGAAAATATTGACGAGGATGCCCTCCACTTTCGGATCGCCGAGGATGATCTTGAAGGCCGCCGTGACCTGCTCCTTGGTCGCTCCGCCGCCCACGTCGAGGAAGTTGGCGGGCTTGCCGCCGGCGTATTGGATGATGTCCATCGTGGCCATGGCGAGGCCGGCGCCGTTCACGAGGCAGGCGATGTTTCCGTCGAGGCCGATGTAGTTGAGGTTGAAGACGGACGCGGCGACTTCGCGCGGATCTTCCTCGGTTTTGTCGCGCATCGCCACGATCTCGGGCTGCCGATAGAGCGCGTTGTCGTCGAAGTTGAACTTCGCATCGAGCGCGACGAGCCGGCCATCGGGGGTGACGACCAGGGGGTTCACTTCGATCTGCGAGCAGTCCCGGGCGATGAAGAGTTTGAACATCGCGCTGAAGAGCTTGCTGGCCTGGGCGATGAGCGGGCCGGTGAGGCCGAGTTTCTTCGCGAGCTTGCGCGTCTGGAATCCTTGCAGGCCGAGGGTCGGGTGAATGGCTTCGCGAAACAATTTCTCCGGCGTGTGCTCGGCGACGTGCTCGATATCCATGCCCCCCTCGGTGCTGGCGATGACCACAGGCGCGCTGCTCGCGCGGTCGAGCAGGATGGCAAAATACAGCTCGCGCGAAATGTCGAGCGCCTCGGCCACGAGCACCTTGCTCACCAGCTTGCCTTCGGGTCCGGTTTGATGAGTGACGAGCGTCTGGCCGAGCATCTTCTCCGCGACTTCGCGGGCGGCCTGCGGAGACTCGACCAGCTTCACGCCGCCCTGGTAGCCATTGGCGAAGGTGCCTTTGCCGCGCCCGCCGGCATGGATCTGCGCTTTGACGACGATCTTCGCCACGCCGAGCGCTTTCGCCGCCGCGAACGCCTCATCGGGTGTCTCGGCCATCTGACCTTTCGAGGTGGCGACACCGAATTTTTCGAAGAGTTCGCGGGCCTGATATTCGTGAATGTTCATCGGAGAGTTGAGAGGTCTTAGTTGAGAGTTGAGAGGCGCGGCAAGGGAATCTGCGCGGCATCACGAAGAGCGACTCTCAATTGTCCCCGCGGCACCACGGACTTCTCGCAAAGCCTCGAATCTCAACTCTCAACTTCCCGATCTACGAGCCGCTGCCGACGTACTCCGCCGTGTAGGTCTCGAACTTCGCGGTGCCGCCGACCGGGGGCGTGCTCTTCACGTCATAGACATTGTTGCCCACGATCTCCTGCGTCTCGGTGTCGAAGATGACCACGCTCTTTTCCGCCTGCGGCACGGTGCGCTCGTCCTTGGACGTATCGACGGCGATATAGCGCGGGAGTTTCTTCGCGGGCGGCGCCTTTTTCGCCACGGGCTTCTTTTTTGCGCCGGGCTTCGGCTTTGCCTCCACCGTGCGGGATTCAACCGTGCGGGCCTCGCGCGCCTGCTGCGTCTTGATTTTGGCGATGGCCTTCTTCGCGCGCGCCACCGCGACCTGCCGCTGCTGCGGAGTCGCCTGGTGTTTCGCGAGGATGACGATGGCGGCCCCGGCGACGGTGCCGGTGGTGCTGCCGGTGGCAAACGCTTCCGCGCTCTGCACCGTGGTGGCGCGGGCGAACTGGCCGCCGGCCACCGCGCCGTCGGTGAACGGACCGGTCTGGCCGGGAGGCAGATCGGCGCAACCGGGGAAGCTCAGCGCAGCGATGGTGCCGAGGGAGGTGACGAAGAGAGTGGCGCGCTTCATGGGCGGTTTTGTATCGGCGCCGCTGGGGGCGCGCAAGGCGGGAGTCGCAGCGCCGGACCTCACTTCGCGCTGAATGCGACGCCGTTATTCCGGCACCAGCCGATCGCCGGTTTGCTTCCCGCTTCGGCGGCGCGTTTGATCAGGCGCTGCGCTTCGGTGCCATTCTTCGGCAGGCCTCCGCGGCCCTCCTGGGTGCAGAGCCCGAGGAGATACATCGCGTTCGCATCGCCGAGGCGCATGCCCTCGCTGAAGAGCTTCACCGCGCGCGTTTCATCGCGCGTGGTGCCGTGGCCGTTCATGTAGAGCACGCCGAGATTCGCGTAGGCTTCGCCGACCGGTTGACGGGTATCCCCGGTGGGATTCTTGATTTCCACCACCTTCGACCAGAGCCGGAACGCCTCGTCGTAGTTGACCGGGAGATCGAACCGCCCGTGATCGTAACCGTCCGCGAGACGGTTCATCGCGCGCAGGTTGTTTTGGTCGGCGGCTTCCTTGAGCCACTTGATTCCGCGCTCATAGTCCTTCGCCACGCCCTTGCCGAAGAGATAGCACTCCGCGAGCGCCGTCTTCGCATCCACGTCATTGCTCTCGGCAGCCGCGTTGAAATAATAGAACGCCTTCTCGAGTTCCGGCCCCGCGTCGAGGCCGTTGGAAAGGATCAGTCCCATCTGGAGATACGCCTCCGGGCGGCCGCGCGCGGCCGCGGTGGAATACCATGCGAACGATTCCTTGAGATTGCGCTTCTGCTCCGCCGCGGCCAGGAGGAGCACGGCGGAGAGCGAATCGCGCTGGGCGGCTTCCACGAGGAGCGGTTTGAGAGCGGCAAACACGGCGCCATCCTTGATTTCCGTCCGCTTGCGCAGCGGATCGATCACGAAGTCGAGGCGCTTCCGCGGGCCATCCGATTCCGGGAAACTGCGCGCCACTCGCAGCCACCCCGACACCGCCTCGACGGGGTCACCGGTTTGCTCCGCCGCTTCCGCCGCCGCGACCGCTGCCTGCAGCTTTTCTTCCCGCTCACGGATCGCGGGCGATTCCGGCGGTGGCTCGACTTTGGGCTCGGCGGGAGCCATCGGTCGCACCACGACTGGTGGCGCGTCGTCCTTCACGGGCGTCACGGGGGGATCATCGGAGAAAGTGCCCGGCGATTCCCGCAGCGCCTCGTCCTCCGGCTGCGGAGCGTCTTTGGGAGCGAGGAAATAAACGCCTGCGCCGATCGCCGCGACGGTCAGGATGCCGCCGAAGAATTTGTGCGGCACCCGGGCTTTCTGCGGCGGGGCCTTGGCCGTCTGACTCGCGCCGGCCCGACTGCGGTGCGCGGTCTCCGAACTCATCGCCGGGCGGACCGCCGAACCCACCGGCACCTTCCGATCCGGCGGGCGAATCCCGAGCACTTCCAAATTCTTCAGCGCCGCAAAAAACGCCTGCGCGCTGCCGAACGATTCCGCCGGATTGAGCGCGCGCTTGAGCACCTCGTTGCCTTCTTCGCTGAGCGTCGAGAGCGGCGTGTAACGCGATGCTATCGAGTCGAGGCCCACGCCGGAGATCTGGAGCGGCGAGACGGAACCGCCGAGCAGTTCGTAAGCGACCGCACCGAGTGCCTGCACGTAGCGGGCCCGAGCGTCCGTGCCCTCGGTCACGCCCGGTGCGCCCTGCACCATCGTCTGCCCGCCCGCCCATGTCTCCGATGCGGAAATTTCGTGAGTCACGCCGAGCGGATTCAGCTTCAAAGTGAATCCCGGCCAGGTGAGCAGCGGCGCGCGCAGGAGCTTCTCCTTGTCCACCGATTGCACAAAGTGAATCGCGATCTGATGAAGCGCAAAGTCGATGCACTTCAGCCCCGCGCCGAGCGCGTGATCGGCTCCCCTCGCCGCCTGCTGGAGCAGCGACAGCGTCTCGCTCGCCTCCAGTTCGCGCCGCGCGCGGAGGAGTTCGAGGAGGGAGAAACCCTCGGTCCATTCCGTAACCAGATAGCTCGCCCCATCGATCGCCGCAAAGTCATGAATCTCGAGCAGGTTTTCGTGGTGCACCGGAGCGATCTTTTCCACTTCGCGCTCGATCTGCGTATAGGCCGCGCTGCTCGCGCCGAGGTCCGCATGCAGCACCAGCATCCGCACGTCGCGCTGCCGCTCGCGATCGTAGCATCGGAAGGTGCGGCCCGTGTTCGTCTCGCCCGTCGCCTCGACGATTTTGTAGCGGCCGTCGATCACCGCATGCGGCTCGAACTGTGTCTCCCCCGGCCGCTGCTGCGCTTCGTCGAGCAGGCTGCTCAGATCCTCCGCCTCGCCCGGTGCCTGCGCGGTCGTCCCCGAGATTTGCTCGATGCATTCCTCCACCGCGCGCCGGAATTCCTGCGCCGTCTGGTGGCGATTCGCCGGGTCCTTTTCCAAGGCCTTGCGCAGGATCGCCGCGACCGGTTCCGGCAGATGCTTGAATTGCTCGAAGGGCGGCGGCTGGGTGAGGTGCTGCTTCTTCACCTGCTCCACCGCGCCGGAAAAAGGCGTCCTCCCCGCGAGCATCATCCAGAGCGTCACCGCCAGACTGTAGATGTCCGAGCGCACGTCGATCTCCGCGCTTTGGAGCTGTTCGGGACTGGCAAAATGGGGCGTCCCCACGAAGCCCGCCGGCGCCACCTCTTCCGTCTCCCCCGGCAGCGAGCTGAGCGCGAGCCCGAAGTCGATCACCTTCACCACCAGTTCATCGTCCTCGCGGACGAGCATCAGATTCGCCGGCTTGATATCGCGATGGACCAGCCCGTGCGGGACCGCGGCATTGAGCGCGCGCGCGACCTGCGCGGCGATTTGCAACGCAAGCGCCGGTTCGAGCGGGCCGTGGCGTTTCACCAGCGCATCCACCGTCTCCCCGTCGATGAATTCCATCGCGTAAAACCACGCGTCCCCCTCCGTCCCGAGGTGATACACCGTGGCCACATTGCGATGCCGCAGCTTGGCCGCCGACTGCGCTTCGCGGACGAACCGCTGCCGCGCGAGCTCGCTGTTCAGATAGGCCGCATTGATCACCTTCAGCGCCACCGTCACCCGCAGGCTCGTATCGAACGCCTTGTAAGTAACGCCCATCGCGCCCCGGCCCAACTCGTAGAGCGAGCCGTCGTCGCGGGTGAGCACTTCATAATGATCGAATGAAACCGTCTCAGGCATGGCGCGGCAAAAGGCTTCCGCACCATGCCGCGTCGCCCGCCGCCCGGCAACCGTCAAACGCCTTTGGCGCCCCGCGAAAGCGCGCGGAAATCGCTGGCCCGGCGTGAAGGCGTTCGGCATCCTTGAAACCCATTTCCCTATGAAACTCTCCGTCGCCCGCATCCTCGCCGTTTCCATTTCCGCCGCACTCCTCGTCAGCGCGGCGCATGCCGACATCCGTCTGCCTGCGGTCATTTCCGATCACATGGTCCTCCAGCAGGATCTGCCCGCGAACGTCTGGGGCTGGGCCGAGCCGGGCGAAAATGTGACGGTGAAATTTGCCGGCAAATCCGCCGAAAGCGCGGCTGATCCCGCCGGCAAGTGGAGCGTGAAGCTCGATGATCTCAAGGCCGGCAGCGCGGGAGAACTCACCATCGCGGGGAAAAACACACTCACCGTGAAGGACGTGATCGTCGGCGAAGTGTGGATCGCCTCCGGGCAGTCGAACATGGAGTGGACCATCGAGAAATCGAAGGACGCCCCGCAGGAAATCGCCGCCGCCAATTTCCCGGCGATCCGCATTTTCACCGTGACGAAAAATGCAAAAACCGAGCCTCAGGAGGACCTGCCGGGGAAATGGGAAGTCGCCACGCCTGAAACCGCGGCCCACTTCACCGCAGTGGGATATTTCTTCGCCCGCAAACTGCACCAGTCGCTGCAACAGCCCATCGGAGTCCTCCACACCTCATGGGGCGGCACCGCGGCGGAACTGTGGACGCCGAAGCCGATTCTGACCGCCGATCCCGCCTTCAAGCCGATCCTCGATGCCTGGGATAAAAAGGTCGCCGATTACCCACAGGCCAAGGCCGCCTATGACGCGGCGCTCGCAAAGTGGCGCGAGGCCGCGAAGGCCGCTCGCGACGCGGGCAAGCAACCGCCTCCGCAACCGCGTGCGCCTCAGGGCGGCGACGTCGTCGGCAGCCCGGCGAGCCTCTACAATGGGATGATCGCGCCACTCACGCCGTACACCATCCGCGGAGCGATCTGGTACCAGGGCGAATCCAACGCGAGCCAGGCGCGCCTTTATCGCAAACTCTTCCCCACCATGATCCTGAGCTGGCGGCGCGCGTGGAACGTGGAGTTCCCGTTCCTCTTCGTCCAGCTCGCCAACTACAACGCGAAACACCAGCCACCCACCGGCCAGCCCGAGGCGAGCTCATGGGCCGAACTCCGCGAGGCCCAGGCCATGACGCTCGAACTGCCGCGCACGGGGATGGCCGTGGCGATCGACATCGGTGAAGCGGAGGACATTCATCCCAAGAACAAACAGGAAGTCGGCCGCCGGCTCGGCATCATCGCCGAGGCCACGGTCTATTACCGCGACCAGGAGTTCTCCGGCCCGTTCTTTTCCGGCGCCCAGGCCGAGGACGGCAAGATGCGGCTCAACTTCCGGAACGCGCAAGGCATGAAGGCCTCCGACGGCGGCAAGCTCAAAGGCTTCGCCATCGCCGGTGAAGACAAGAAGTTCGTCTGGGCCGATGCGATCATCGACGGCGACCACATCATCGTGAGCAGCCCGGAGGTGAAGGAGCCGGTCGCCGTGCGTTACGCGTGGGCGGACGATCCGGACTGCAACCTGGTCAACGACACCGGCCTGCCCGCGTCGCCCTTCCGCACCGACGAGTGGATGCGGTAGCGCCAGGTGTTTTCTGGAAACGTGCGCGCCTGCTCGCCGGCCTCGTCCTGTTCGGCGGCGCGGTTAGCCTCGGGCTGATCGCGTTCTCGAACTGGTGGATCACCCGGAACACCCGCGCGCACATCGTCACCGATCCGCAGCGGCTTCCCATCCACGATGTGGCGCTCGTCCTCGGCACGTCATCGCGTTTAAGAACGGGCGGACCAAATCCGTTTTTCGAAGGCCGCATGACGACCGCCGCGGAGCTCTACCTCCAAGGCAAAGTGCGGCATCTCCTGGTCAGTGGCGACAATGGCCGGAAGTCGTATGACGAACCGACTGCGATGCGCGAATCGCTCGTCGCGCGGGGCGTGCCGACGGAGTCCATCACTCTCGATTACGCCGGCTTTCGCACTCTCGACTCGATGGCGCGCGCCAATGCCGTTTTCGGCCTTGAGCGCTTCGTCATCATTACCGACGACTTTCATCAACCCCGCGCCGTCTTCCTCGCCCGCTCGGTCGGCCTCGAAGTCGTCGGCTTTCCCTCCCGACACGTGCCGTTTCAATGGTCAAAGAAAACGCGCTCACGGGAAGTGGCGTCGCGATTCAAGGCGTGCCTCGACGTCTATCTTCTGCACACGAAGCCGAAGTTCTACGGCCCGCCCGTGGTGATCCGAATCGCCGGCCGCGATTCGCGCTGATCCCTACTTCGCCGCCGGCGCAGGAGCCTTCGTCGCTTCCGCGGCCTTCTTCGCAGCATCGGCGGCCTTCTTCGCCGCGGCGGCCTTCGCTGCTTCGGCGGCTTTGGCGTCGAGCGCCGGCCACGCTTCCTGCGCCTTCTTGAGTTGCGCGTCGTCGAGTCCCAGCGCCTTCAGCACTCCCAGCGCCATCAGCTTGTTGCCCTCACCGTTCATGTGCACTCCGTCGCTGGTGAAGGCATTTTTGCCCGGTGTATTCGCAGCCTTGATCCGCTCCTGAAAGTTCGCGTTGAGGTCGGCGATCCGCAGCTTCTTCGATTTGGCGAGATCGCGAAGGAACGCATTGTAAGGCGCGAGCGCTTTGTTCTCCGGCGTGTTCAGGTCTTCCTTGATCACCGTCGCAGTGAGGATCACCGGCTGCACGCCAGCCGCCTGCGCGCGTTCGACGATCTGCGTGATGTTCTTTTGATACGTGCCTTTGTCGGGTTCATTGCCGCGCTTTTCGTACGTCCCCGCCGCGGTCTGCGCGTCATCGAGGGGCACGCCGAGCTTCCCGTGCCACACGTCGTTCACCCCGCAACTCAGCGTCATCCAGTTTGGTTTCTTGCGCAGAACATCGCGTTCGAGCCGCTCCAGCATTTGGTTCGACTTGTGACCGCTGATTCCCGCGGGAATGGGAGTCGCGTTCACACCATTCGCCGCGAGGCCCGCGATCACGAGGTTCACGTAGCCCGCGGGATTGCTCCATCCGCCTTGAGTGATGGAGTCGCCGAGGAAGGCGATCTTTTCCCCGCTCTTCACCGCGATCTCCGCGCGGATGGGAAGCGGATGAAAGGCGAGGCAGGCAGCCACGGTGGCGAAGACGAAGCGAGGGGAACGAGTCATGCGCCAGTTCTCCGCATCCACGCCCGCAGTGGCAAGCGCGCTTTCGCTCCACGCATGGAGGGCCCTCGCTCCGTCGAGGCCCTGATCTGGCGTGGGCAGCGGCGGTGGGGTGGAGGTCTTCGTCCTCCTGGCCTCCACCCGCGCCCGAAGTTGGGGCCTCGACGGAGCGAGGCCTCCAAGGTTGGGCGCCTCGACGGAGCGAGGCCATCCATCGCCCTACGCGCCTGCGCTGCGCAACCGCAGGAACTTGAAAAACTCCGCGCCCTCTCGCAGCCGCCGCTTCGCCACGCCCCAATCGCCGAGCATCTCGCCCACCATCCGCGCGATCGGCCGTGGGCGGAAATAGTAGGCTTTGTAGAAGCGCTCCAGCGCCGCGAAAATTTCATCGCGGCTCAGCCCGTCGTACTCCAGCGCCGCGGCCTGCTGTCCGTGCTCATCGACGAGATGCGCGTCCTTCGCGAACCAGCCATTTTCCTTCGCCTGCCGGTAGAGCTCCGTGCCCGGATACGGCGCCGCGAGGCTCACTTGCATGGAGAAAGGATCGACCTCTTTCGCAAACTCGATCGTCTCGCGAATCGTCTCCTTGGTTTCCCCCGGCAGCCCGAGGATGAACGTGCCGTGGATCGTGATCCCGAGCTGCTTGCAGTGGCGCGTGAACTCGCGCGCCTCCTCCAGCCGGATGCCCTTTTTGATGTTGTCGAGGATCTGCTGATTGCCGCTCTCGTAGCCGACGAGCAGCAACCGGAGCCCGTTGTCGCGCATCGTCTTGAGTGTTTCGAAGTTCACATTCGCGCGCGCATTGCAGCTCCACATCAGGCCGAGCTTGCCGATCTGCTTCGCGATCTCACGCGCGCGCGGCTGGTAGGCGGTGAAGGTGTCGTCGTCGAAAAAGAATTCCTTCACCTGCGGGAAAAGCCGCTGCGCATGCGCCATCTCTCGCGCCACGCCTTCCGGCGATTTCGCGCGGTACTTGTGCCCGCCGACCGTCTGCGGCCAGAGGCAAAACGTACACTGCGCCGGGCAGCCGCGCCCCGTGTAATGCGAGACGTAGGGATGCTTCAGGTAGCCGATCGCGTAGTTCTCGATCGTGAGGTCGCGCGCATAGACATCCATCACGCTCGGCAGCGCATCGAAGTCCGTGATCGTCGCGCGTTCCGGGTTGTGCACCACATCCCCGTCGCGTCGAAAAGACAGTCCATCGATCTCCGCGAGCGGCTTGCCCAGCGCCACGTCCTGGCAGGTAAAGTCGAATTCCTTTCGTCCCACAAAATCCACCGCCTCGCTCGCGCGCAACGTCTCCTCCGGCAGCACCGCTGCATGCGCTCCGACCAGCCCCACACGCACATCCGGGTTCTGCGACTTCAGCGCCTCCGCGAGCTGGCCGTCGCCGCGCAACGTGGGCGCGCTGGTGTGGATGATCACCAACTCGTAGTCGCGCGCGATCCGCAGCACATCGTCGCGGCTCAGATCATCCGGCGGCGCGTCCACCAGCCGCGACCCTTCGATCAGCGCCGCGGGCTGTGCGAGCCAGGTCGGATACCAAAACGACCGGATCTCCCGCTTCGCCTGATACCGCGATCCTGCCCCGCCATCGAAGCCCTGCCACGACGGCGGATTCACAAAAAGTGTCTTCTGGAAGGAACTCACGCGCGTTGCATAACGCAGCGCCCGGCCGATTGCACCTCCGATGTCAGACGAGTGTCACGTCGTATAAAAAACGCCGTCATTCCGACCGGAGCGAAGCGGAGTGGAGGAATCTCTCGCATCCGAGGGCGGAGGCGGTGCGGAGCAGGCGCACCCGCACCCGCCGCCTCCGGATGCGAGAGATTCCTCGGCTTCGCTCGGAATGACTGTTTGGAATGCTTCGCACCGTCTGCCGCATCACACCGGCCGCGGCGCGATCGCCGCAGTGCTCAGCGCGAGGACGCGGCGCGCGGGTTCCGACCAGCGGTGGACCTCGTCCGTGCGGCACGGATGCTCGGCCCACCACGCCAGTTCCGCGGCGAGGGCGCTGCTGTCTTTCACGGGAAAAATGGAGCCGTTCTCGCCGCGTCGAATCAAATCCTTTGCGCCCACCCGATCGCTGACCAGGCACGGCACGCCGCAGCTCAGCGCCTGTGGCACCACGAGACCGAATCCCTCCTCCAGCGACGGCAGCACCAGTACGGAACTGCGCCGGAAGGCTTCGCCGAGCTGGGCCTGCGAGACTGGCCCGTGGAATTCCAGAGGAGTGCGTCCGCGATACGCCGCGATATCCGCGCGCGCTTCTCCGAGCACGGCGCCGTAGAAATCCACCCGCCAGCTTTCGCTCCCCGCCAGTGTCAGCGCGTCGAGCAAAGTCCTGATCCCTTTGCGCAGACCAACCTGCCCGGCGAACACGATCCGAAAATCCCGGGACGGTGGCACTTCACCCACAAAGAACAGGCGCGAGTCCGCTCCATACGGAACGACCCATATCTTCTCGCGGGCGATTCCCACCGCGATGAGCTGATCGCGCACGATGGTGGATGCCGCGCAGTGCCAGTCACTCAAGGCGTACTCTTCATCCTCCCGCGCAAAATAGGCGTCGTCATACGGGCAGACCTCCGCCAACCGCAGACCGGCACGAGCGTATTCTGGCTCCATGATTCGCACCCATTCGCGGACCGGGCCGGTGGCGTGATTCAGCACCGTGCGGATCCCGAGCCGTCTCGCTGCGCGAAATGTGGCAAGGCATTGGCCCGGCATCGCGTGAATGAAGTCCGCCCGCTCCAGTTGCGCGCCCACCCAGCGATCGAAGCCGTGATCCTGCCAAAGAAACAGGCCCCGTGAACTCGGTCGCAGTTTCTCTGGAACGAACTTGAGCAGGCCATAGACGACATTGGTCCGCAGGCTGTGCGTTCGCACCTGCATGCCCGCAGCGTCTCCCAGCTTCCATTCCGGATAGCCGGAGTAGTAAGCGCCGAGCGCTTCGATCGACGCCAGCTCGCGCGCCATCGCAAAGAGGTGGCAGGGATTCGTCGCCGAGATCGAAATCTTCATCGTGGAGCAGGACGAAATCGGGCCGCCCATTCCGCGCGGTCGAGGATGGGCGCGCGGAGCAGCCGCATCCACGCGAGGTAGTGATCCCACGACAGCGGCGCGCGCGCGGCGAGACAGCGGGGAATCCCCCGCACGAAAGCCAGCCACCACTGAGGCTCTCGCGCCACCCAGTTCAGGCCGCGGTGCCACGCGTAACCAAACTGGCGGGCGGCGCGGAAGACCAGCACGGCGAAGACCTGCGGCGCGGGACATCGCAGCAGCGCGCTCCACAATTCATTGCGCGCGTGCCGCTGATGGGTGCGGATTTCATTCCGCTCCGCCGACGTGAAATGATGACGAACCGTGGCTGAAGTCTCGAAGCGAACTTCCCAACCCGCGGCCACACAGCGCAGCGCAAAATCCGGCTCCTCGTAGGCGTGAAAAAAAAAGTCCGGATAGCCGCCGAGATCGAGGAAGGCCGATCGGCGAATCGCCGCGGCTGAATTCGCATAGCTGCCGACAAAATGCGCCGGGCCGAAATCTGCGACCGTCAACGTCTCGGGATGTTCATCGGTTCGCTGCGGGAATGAAGCGACGGCGAGCCGCGGATTGCCGGCAAACAAGGCGCGCACCCGCGCGATGAAGTCGCCTTCGATTGGCTGGCTGTCGTCGTCGAGGCTGACGAAGATTTCGCTCGTGCAGGCCGCCGCGAGTTCGTTGCGCGAGGAGATCGAGCCGCAAGGTTGATCGTGAACGAACAGCCGCAACTGCCGCGCGCTTTCGCGCAGCCACTCCGCCGTTCCGTCGGTGCAACCATCGGCCGCGACGAGGATTTCATCCGGCGCCGGTTCGAGCGCTGCAAGCGTGCGGAGAGTGCGCGCGAGTTCCTCGCGTCGATTGTGCGTGGTGATGCAGACCGCGACCCGCGGAGTCATGGAGCGATCGGCCGCAACACCCGCGCGGGATTGCCCACGGCGACGACCCCGGCAGGCAGTGATTTCGTGACCACGCTGCCCGCGCCGACGACCGTACCCGCGCCGATCGTCACGCCTTTCAAAATCGTCACGTGCGCTCCGATCCAGCAGCGCGCCTCGATCCGCGTCGGCTCGGCGATCAACGATCCGGCTCCGGGCGCCTGTCCCGCCTCGAAGGTGTGGTCGTGATCGGTGAGATAGCAGAAAGGGCCGATCATCACCTCGTCGCCGATCGCCACTAGCTCGGTCGCGTCGAGCATCGTCTGGCGATTGATGTAGGTATTGCGGCCGATCTCGATCCGCGCGCCATCGCGGGTGGCGAGCAGCGTCACTCCGCGATCCAGCGCCACTCCGTCGGCGAGCCGGATGCCGCGATGATTTCGCGGAATCTCGACCGCGCGCAGCCAGCATTTTCCCGCGATCTGCACGCCGAGCCGGCGCAGGACGAAGCGGCGCATCCGCGAGGTGATCCCCTGGCAGAGGCGGACCATCATGGGTGTTTCGGCTGGAGGCATCGGAGCGCGGTCAACACGGGGTAACTGCACAAGTAGCGCGCGCGACGCAAGGCGAGATGCCACGCGAAGGTCCGGCGGTACAAGCTCCAGCCCCGTGCGATCGAGCCATCTTTCAAGGAGGCCAGGGTGTAGGGCCGCACGTGCCGCGTGAGGATTTCCCAGCGTTGGCGTTCCCGCTCCGGGCCGCCGGGATACGCCCCGGATTTCTCCCGCTCGATCATGTAGGCAAGACTGCGGAAGGAGATTTCGGTGTCCGTCTTCAGCGTGCCCGCGTGTTCGCGGTAGGCGAAGGTCGCGGGCGCCTGGATATCCACGAAGCCTCCGGCAAGGCCAAGCCGCAGGGCGAGATCGGCATCGTCGGAATTAATCCACTCATCGCTGAAGCCGCCCACCGCGCGCACCGCATCGGTGCGGAGGACAAAAGACGAAGCCCCGAACCAGCGCCACGCATCGCTGGAAGCGAGATAGTCGGCGAACATTTCGGCACGCAGAGGAACGCGGGGCACGGACTGGAGTTCCGCTTCGTCGCGGAAAATGAACGGCGCGCCGGCGACGAACGCAGGCGAGTCGTGGACGCGAATCACTTCCGCATAAGTCGCGAGCGTCCACGGGAACCACAGATCATCACTGTCGAGCGTCGCGATGTAGCGGCCGGTCGCGTGTGCGATCCCGAGATTGCGCGCGACCGCCGGGCCGCTGTTCGGCTGTTGGAGCACGCGAATCCGGCTGCCGTACTCGGCGAGCGTTTGCACCGTCCCGTCGGTCGAACCGTCGTCCACCACGATGACTTCCTGATCCGGCAAATCCTGCGCGAGAACGGAATCGAGCGTGCGGCGGATGAGCTGCGCGCGATTGAAAACAGGAATGACCGTGGAGAAGAGCGGCATCACGTCTCCCGGCGCAACGCCCCCGCCAGCTTCTCCGCGCCGGCGAACCCGAGCACGCGATAGGCCGCGCGATAGGATCGTGGGGCCGCCGGTCCGGCGGGAAAAAACAGCCCTTCGCGCTGCCGCTCGCGTTGATAGTCCGCGGCCTGCGCGAGGTTGTGTCGCGCGAGCGTCCTCGCCATCTCGAAGCACGCCCGGCCCGCAAGGCGCAGATCATCCTCGGTGAGAAGCTTCGTGTCCCGCAGCCAGCCGACGAACTGCCGGTATAGCTGCGTCCGGACTTCGACGACCTGCGTCGGATCCTTGCGGCAGAGCGTGACGTCTGACCAAACGCGATAGACCGCTCCGGCCGGCTCGGAAAAGCGGAACCGCAATCCGGCCTGGATGGCGCGCGAGTAGAGCTCGTATTCCTGGCAGCAAGGCGTCGCTTCGTTCCAGCCGCCGATTCGCGACAGCGCGCTTTTCCGCCAGAGACAACCGCCCGTCTGCGGAAGCTCCCACGCCAGCCAAAGCGCCTCGATGGTGCGGCGCGGATCGATCGCACCCGCCGTGCAATTCCCGTCCTGTTCAAACAGGACTGGACTGAAAATCACATCCTCATCCGCGGCGCCAGCGAGTTGTTGCGACAGCTTTTGCGGAAGCAACAAGTCATCGGCATCGAGGAACTGCACCCACTCGCCGCGGGCCGCCGCGACTGCGCTGTTGCGCGCCGCATTGCCGCCACGGTGCCCGCCTTCGAGCAGGCGCACGCGGTCGCCAAAAGCTCGCACTTCATCGCGCGAACGGTCGGTCGAACCGTCATCGACCACGATCACCTCCTTCTCCGGCCAGTCCTGATCGAGCGCGCTCTGAATGGCGGCGCCGATCCAGCGAGCCGAGTTGAAGCAGGGAATGGCGATGGTGACCGGCGCACTCATGGCGCGGGTTTCGGCGCGTTCACCACTGTGCGATGCCAAGCCTCGTAGAGCCACAGCGAGTAGAATGGCAGCGCGCCGTCCCACTCGCCCGATTGAAAGTCGTCCCACGCCCGCCGCACCGCGGTCCGGTCCAGCGCCGCGAATGAAGCCGCGCGATCATCGAAGACTTCGGCCTCCACCTGCTCGCGGAGTTCTCCGCGCAGCCATCTCGCGAGCGGCATGGGAAAGCCCATCTTGGGCCGGTCGAGCGTTTCGGGGACGCGGCGGGCGAGGCATTCGCGGAGCACGATCTTGCCGGTCTGCGAGCCGAGCTTGAGGCTCGAGTCGAGGCGCGCGGCCGCCGTCGCGAGCGGCACGTCGATGAACGGCGTGCGCAGCTCGATCGACGCGGCCATACTCATCTTGTCGGCTTTTTGGAGCAGCGATTCCGCGAGCATCCAGTCCATGTCCAGCGCGAGCAAGGTGCCGAGCATGTCGCGCTGCGGGCGCACCAGGGCGCGCCCGATTTCCTCCTCGCGCCGCCGCACCCGGAAGAGTTGTTCGCGAGTCAGTCCGCGCGGATGGCGCTGGTCGCCGGGAAAGGCCTGCGCGCGCAGTTGCACCATCTCGGCGGCGCGCGAAGTCCCTGCGCGCCGGCGCAGGCGGCCAAACTGGGTCCGCGGAAATGGATCGCCCCCGTCCGGCAACCAGCCTGCAAATCGGCGCATCGTGTCGGACCGATCGATGGTCGCGAGATGCGCGCGGTATTTCACATCGTAGCCCGCGAAGAGTTCGTCCGCGCCTTCACCGGAGAGCAAGACCTTCACCCGCTCACGGGCAAATGTGCAGACCTGCCACACCGCAAACACCGCGGGATCGCCGATCGGTTCGTCGAGCTGCCAGGCGATGCGGTCGATCCATTTGCCGACCTCGGTGCCGGTGATGGTCAGCTCATGATGGTCGGTGCCCAGCTCGTGCGCGGTGCGTCGCGCTCCGTCGAGCTCCGAGCCTTCCTCCGCATAGCCGACGCTGAAGGTGGAGACCCCCTCGGGATGCAGGTGCCGCGAATACGCGGCGACGGTGCGGCTGTCGAGCCCGCTGCTCAGGAGCACGCCGACCGGGACATCGGCGCGGAAGTGCAGCTTGATCGACTCGCTCAATGCGCCGTCGATGCACGCGACCGCCTCCTCGAGATCACGAATCTCCGCGGACTCGCCCAACTCGTATTGCCAGTAGCGAACCGGCTCGGAAACCGTAACCGCATCGAGCGCGACCGTGAGATGACTGCCCGCGGGCAGCTTGAGGATGTGCCGAAAATGAGTGCGAGGTGGCGGCAGCGAGAGCCAGGTGGCGAAATCCGTGATCGCCTCGGGATCGAGATCGCGCGGGACGAATGGAAGCGCGAGGAGGCACTTCAACTCCGAACCAAACGCGAACTGACCGCGACCGGCGAAATAATAGAGCGGCTTCTGGCCGAAATGATCGCGGGCGAGAAAGAGCGTCCGCTTTCGCGAGTCGAGAATGGCGAAGGCGAACATCCCGCGGAGCCGTCCCACGAGGGCCGCGCCCACTTCCTCGTAGAGATGGACGAGCACTTCGGTATCGCTCCGGGTGCGGAAACAATGGCCCTTTCCTTCCAGTTCCGCGCGGAGTTCGACGTAGTTGTAGATCTCGCCATTGAAGACAACCCCGATCGTCCCGTCCTCATTCCAAATCGGCTGGGCACCACCCACGAGATCGATGATCGAAAGTCGCCGCATGCCGATGGCCACACCGCCCGACACGTGCTGGCCCTCGCCGTCGGGACCACGGTGCGCGATCACCTTCAGCATCGCCCCGAGGCGGGCGCATGCTTCTTCGTCGGACCACGATCTTTCAACGAAACCAGCAATGCCGCACATGATTTAGTCGTAGGAAGTCTGCGGAGTCCGAGCCAGCTCCATGCCAACGGCAGGACGCGCGGGCCATCATCGAGGTTCGTCCTCGCTAAAGAGATGAGGCGTGACCCGTTTCAATCCGTCTTCGAAAAATCGCTCCCGAGCGGCGCCGGAATAGTGACGGCCCACGGCGTCGTCCGCCGCGACGCGCGCCCGCGAGACTTCGTAGCGCCGCGGAAGCAGCCCGCCTTTTTCCGCGTGCGCCGCGCAGAGCATCGCCAGGGTCTGCGCCGCATGCTCGAGCGACCCGCGGAGGATGGAAGTCCGGGCGAGCGCCGAATCCATGAAATCGAGATCAAGGGCGGACTTCTGCAACAGGCTGATTCCCATGTCCACTCGCGGCCAGATGGTGACACCGATCTCATCGCGCGCGGCTGCCGGCGTGATCAGCGACTCCTCCTCGATCGCCTCGGTAAACCAGCAGCCGTCTCCGCCGCCTTCGGCCCAATCGACGAGTTCCCGCGGGTAATTGAAGAAGAGGACGTCGCTGTCGAAAACGAAGAGCCGCTCAGCCGGCGAGAAATGAAAGGCGTCGATGATTTTCAACGCCGAGGGATCGTCGCTGCGGAAAGTCTCACAGAACGGAAACGCGAGCAGGACCGGCGCGAGAGCGGCATCCGCTTCCTTGCGGCGGATGATCCGCGCCGAAGGAAAAAGTCGCTGCAACGTGGAAGCTGCCTCGTCGGAGATGGTGCCATCGTCGTGAATGATGACCGGCCACGCCCGCTCGGTGAAATGAAACCAGCTCGCGAGCATCCAGGCACCGAGCCGCCAATCTCGATTGCTCGTGACGAGATGCACCGCGATGCCCGAAACCGAATCAGCGGGAAATGGGCAGGCCCAGCCCTCGATCCGGGCCAGCGCGTCTGCATGTTCCCGTGCCGTCCGGGCCGCCCGCTGTGGCGAACGAAACAGAGATGACCAGCGGCGTGCGGTTTGGGTGAACATTCGGGGGCTGCGTTTCTTTTCCGCGAAGCGGCACCAAGTGCAAGCTACGATGTCACCTCGCCGATGGAATAGCGTGGGGCGGGTGCCGCATAATGCGCGAGGCAATGATCGACGACGCTCGCCCAGGAGAATCGCCGTGCGAAGGCGCGGCAGGCGGCGGCTTCGAAGCGCGCTTCGCCGCGGAGGAAGCGCGCGAGCGACGCGGCGATCGAGTCCACGGTGCATTCCTCGACGAAGCTGCCGCTCGCGCCGTCATCGATCGCCTCGACCGCGCCGCCGATGCGCGCCGCGAGCGCGGGACAGCCGCAGGCAGCCGCTTCCAGATAGACGAGCCCGAACCCCTCGTAGCCACGCGGCGTGGCGGAAGTGGTGAGGATCAGGAGATCGCTCGTGACGAGCAGTTCGAGGAGTTGTGCCTGCTTCACGAACCCGGTGAAGCGGACGCGGTCAGCGAGACCGAGTTCCGCGGTGAGGTCGCGCAGCGATGGGGCGAGCCAGCCGTCGCCGACGATGGTGTATTCAAATGGAAATTCGGAACGAAGCCGCGCGAGGGCCTGGAGGACGAGATGGATGTTTTTGTGCGGCTCGGCGAGACGGGCCACCGTGATCAGGCGAGGCGGACCGTCCGCGCGCGGCGGTCGCACCACGCGACCGTATTCCTCCGCGAGACCGACCATGGCAGCCGATGTCCGCCCGCGACATTGCGGATACTTTTGCAGGAAGGTTCGCTCGGTATAGCGGCTGTTTGTGAAGACGTGCGCGACTCTCGGGAAGGCGCGGCGCAAGAGGCGCCCCGTCAGCCATGTGCCGAGGTGAAAGTCGGCGCGGCTGCCGAAAGGAAGGCGCAACCGCTTGGGAAAATCGAGACGCGCGACGGGATAGTAAGGCGCGAGAAAATCGTTGCCGTGAATGGTCACGAAGACGGGCGCCATCGCGTCCAGCGCGAGCCATGCATAGGCCGCGTTCATCACGTGCCAGAGGTCGGGCGTAAAGCGCGCGAGGGTGGGGAAATCCGCGCGCCTGCGAAGCTGGAGCGTGCGCTCGACGGAAAACGCGGTGCCGTTTCGGGAAGAGTCCGCCGGCGTCGTAAAGACCGTCACGTCGTGCCCGCGGCGCGCGAGTTCGCGCGCATACTCGGAGGCGTAAGTCTGCACGCCGCCGATCTGGGGCGGAAACTCCGGCGAGACGATTCCTACTTTCATCCGGCGCTGAGGGCAGTCAGGAATCCGCAGGTGAGGAGCCTCTGCACGCCTTCGCGATACATCAGATGGCGGATCGGGCCAGTGTAGTGTCGCGAGGGTGCGCCCGGGGCGATCTGATCGAGGCGCACGTCGTATTCCGGCGGCAGCATCTGGAAGCCGTATTTCGCGCTGCAGAGTGCGATCAGCGTCTGCTCGATCTGGTGCGAGTGCCCGTCGATGCCCGGCAGGGCGAGGAACTCCTCGACCCAGTCGAGCCGGATCGAGCCGCGATGAATCAAGCCGAGGCCGGAATTGATCCGCGGCGGACACGAGAAACCGAGCCGGCCGGCCAGCTCCGCTGGATCGATGGTGTAGCCGTTCTTCCAGTCCAGGTTGAGCGTGTTGTGCGCGAACGTGGGATCTTCGAGCGCGGCGATCAGAGCCTCCGGTTTCCGGAAAAAGAGGATGTCGCTGTCGAGCAGCAGCATGCGCGGCGCGTCGAGATAGGTGGCGAAATCGAAGACCTTCAGCGCGAGTCGATTCGTGCTGCGGAAGGCGCGGGAGCGCGGCGAGCCGGCGAGGACTTCGGCCATGCGGGCGTCTGCCTCGGGGCGCGGAATGATGCGGGCGGCGGGAAACATGGCGCGCAGCCGATCAAGCGTCTCCGCGGTGAGCGTGCCGTCGTCGTGAATGCAGAGCGCGTAGCGGCGGCCCGAGTAGTAATAGAAGGTGCGCAGAGCCCAGACCAGATTCAGCCAGTCGCCCGCGGAGGTGAGGACGTGGATCTCGCAGCGCGGATCGTCGGTGCCCGACAACGGTGGAGCGCGAAGAATCTCCGGGCGCACCACATCGCGGAAATAAACCGTGCGCAGCCCATGCTCGAATTTTTGGCGCACAAGATAGAGCGCACGACCGGGCGTGGCCGGGTAGTCGCCCCAATCGACGCCAAAGAAGTCGCGCAGCCTTCGAAGCGTCCGCTTGCCCCGGACCAGTGCGAGGAACGTTTTCCCGCTCACGCCGATCCCCTTCTTCAGACACCACCGCTGAAACTCCGCATCGAGCCGCCGCGCGGTGGCATCGGCGCGCACCCGGCCGCGATAGTGGCGGTCGTAGTAGCGACGGCTCTGGCGGAAGTGGTGGAGATTTTCCTCGCTCAGTTCGACGGCGCCGTCCCGCAGCCCATCGCTCGTATTGAAGACGAACCGCTCGTGACGATGCACTTCGAGGGCCATCTGCGCGTGGGATTTTGAGGCCAGTTCGGCGAGGCCGAGTTCGGGATGCGCCCGTTCGAGGGCGGGCATGAAGAGCGCGATGGGCACGCGGAAGAGGAAGGGGTTATGCATGTCGCGGCAGAGCTGGTAGCCCGAACTGCCGGCGTAGGTGAGCGCGCGGACCATGCTGCCGAAGTCGATGGCGCGGATTTCCATTTCCTGCGCGATTTCGTAGCAGAGGACTTTCGCGCCTGTCGCCAGGGAGAGGAAAAGCGTGTCGCATCCGGTGCGCTCGATCTCGCGGCGCAGGTCTTCTTTGATCAGGTCGAGATTCTGCGAGTAGTGCCGCCCGTTTTCCCGGAGCTGATGGAAATGGAGTTCGCCGCCCGCGGGGAGCACTTCGCTCGCAATCTCGCGGTAGGCCGGGACCGCGTACAATTCGCGCAGCAGCGCGGCCTCGGCGCCGGCGATCAGGCAGCGATGGCGCTCGAGCCAGGACTTCATTTCGAAAGCCACCCATTCGAAGATGATGTTCGAGGTCTCCGGCGAGGCGTTGGTGTGGAGAGCGGGATCGCGCTGGAGCGCGAGCTTCGGAAGATAATCGCGGACGACGGAAATGCTGTCACAGCGATCGAGATAGCTCGCTCCTTGCAGCGCCTTTCGGAAACGGGCCTCGTGCCGGGCCTCCATCCCCACTACGGCGCGGGTGACTTCCACGGAGCCTGCGCCATCGAGGTAGCGGTAGCATGGGGGCGCGGCGTTGGTCTCCAACTGCCGAAGCCAAAGCACTTCGCCGTCGCCGAGACGAATGAACGAAAAGGCGCGGTTTGCTTCGAGGAGCGCGGTCAGTTCGCGCGCGGCTTCACGGCGTTGCGTCGCGCGAGCGGGTGGCGCGCTGTGCGTCGGGGGTTCGGGCTC
Organism: Chthoniobacteraceae bacterium; assembly: GCA_031411395.1. GTDB lineage: Bacteria > Verrucomicrobiota > Verrucomicrobiia > Chthoniobacterales > Chthoniobacteraceae > Chthoniobacter. The sequence continues at coordinate 22,856 of JANOAZ010000148.1, read as the reverse complement.
GTGAAGGGCGATCCGGCGGTAGGAATTCTTGAGGCGGTTCGTCGCGCCGACGCCGAACAAGGCATCGGAAACTAGCCACCAGTCGGAACGGGCGGAATCATGCTTGAGCACGCGAACGGCGTACTTCAAAGCGGTGCGCCGATTGCCGGACTCGCTCGCGCGACGGCACCAGGCCTTGTAGAGGTCGCGCGAAGAGAGAGAGCCATTGCGGGGTGGCCGCGGGTCCGGCGGAGGGAGCCCACGTTTCAGGCGCGCCTCGCGGATGAGGCGGGTGTGATAGGCACGCTGCTGGGCGTTTTGAGTGTGAGAGACGCTGTTCTCATGGAGCCGGTATTTCAGGAGCACCGCGGGCACATTTCCCAGGAGGCCGCGCTCCGCGAGCCGGAGCCAGAGGTCGATGTCTTCGATCGATTCGTACTCCTTCCGATAGCCACCGATTGCGTTCACCGCTTCGCGGCGCATCAGCACGGTCGGGTGCGCGAGGCCACTTTTGGGCTTGGGATTCAGGCCGAGGAGATTGGCGACCAGGGTCTCGGAATCGGTCTCCACTTCCTGCGTGTAAATCGGCGCGCCCTCGGGATCGATGACCAGCATGGCGGTGCCGACGGCAACACAACCGGGGTTCGCTTCCAGGTAAGCAACCTGGCGGGCGAAACGCTCCGGGAGCGCGACGTCGTCGGCATCCATGCGGGCGAGGAATTTTCCCCGCGCTTCGGCGATCGCGAGATTCAAGCTTGGAACCATCCCGCGGTGTTCCTGCCATAGGATGCGGACCCGCGGGTCGCTCGACTCGAATTGGCGCAGGATGGCGGGAGTGCGGTCGGTGGATCCGTCGTCGGTGATCAGCAGTTCGAAGTCCGCGAAGGTCTGGCCGAGAATGCTCTCGATCGCCTCGACGAGGTAGCGCTCCCCGTTCCAGACGGGTAGGATGACACTGATGAGCGGGACGGGAGTCGGGTTCACAGGAGCTGCCAGGCCGGCGGGATGAGATCGCGCGTGTCGTGCGGCGCGGAGGCAAACCAGCGCCGAGGCGCGAAGATTTTTTTGGCAGGATTCGGATTCAGCCACGCCGCCCACCAACTAAAGGAACTGTTCGCGATGATGTGATGGGCACACCGACTCATCAGCCACAGATGCTCGTGGTCGCAGTCCTCGCCGCCGCGGGGGATGAATGTCATCCGCGGCCCGAGGCGGAGATTCTCCTCCGCCCAAGCGAGGTCATCGGAGAAGACGACGAAATGCGGCGCGGGCACTTGCGCCCGGATCGCCTCGGCGGCAGCCGCGTAGTAATCGATCCCACAGACGCCGTGAACCTCGTTCGTGACGGACTCGTGGACGTAGTCGCCCCGGCGAACGTGAATGCTCACCGCGGCGGTGTCCGCGATTTCCGCGGCGAGCCGGGCGGTCTCCTCGGACGGCGGCGTGCGAAGGGCAAACTCCGCCCGCAATGAATCAGCCACGTCGGCGAAGTACTTTTCGCTCTGCCAATAGCCGTCCAAGTACGTCTCGCCCGTCGCTTCGAGCACCGATGGGTCAAAGTGAAAATGCCGTTCTTCAACCACCCGCGGCACCGGTCGGCGACGGACGGCGCAAGAGACCGCGCGGCAGATTCGGCCGAGCCGGCCTTTCACAAAGAAGGCCGCGATCTCGCTTTCGCTCGCGAGGTCGGCCTGCGTGTTGAGGCGGTCGAGTTGGAAGCGGCGTTTTTCCTGCGTCTGGAAAAAGCGGCCGTCGAGCTTCAACTCCACGCCTCGCGCGGCGGCGAGGCGGCGCCCGGCGGCGTATTGGAACATTTGGTTGCCGAGGCCACCCATCAATCTGGCGATGATCATGTTCGTCGGAAAAGGGAGCACGGTCAGGGTTTGGTGAACCAAAAACAGCCGCAGCCATATTCCTGCGCATCGGCGAGCGCGGGCGGCGCATCGGCGATCAAGCCACCGCCGGCCGCATCGTCGGCGATGAGGGTAAACTGCCGAAGCTTCAAGCTCGCGAATCCCTCAACGATTTGCGCGTGTGCATAGACTCGGTGCGCATTGAAAGCGACACGCGGCCGCCCAACCGGCACCACGAAAAACAGCGAGCCGCCGGGTGCGACGACACGCGCGAGTTCCGCCATCGCTTTCAAATCTCCCTCGGGATCGAGCGGATCGCCGTAGCGCCCAAGGCCGATGTGTTCGACGACGTGCATGCAGGAGAGGGACACGACGCTGTCACTCGCGAAAGGGAGCGCGGTGAGATCGGCTGTCGCGGATTCAAGCCCGGGGAGTTCGAGCCCCGCGGGCCGGTAATCGTAGAAGCGGATCGGCACAAACGCGGAGACCGTGGCGGCGAAGGAAAGGATCGACGAGATGTCGATGTGCAGCGCGGGCCGCGTCTGCGCGAGCAGGCGTGCCGCCCAGGCAGGATGGTAGGTGTAATGCCGGTCGAAGGCCGTGGTGCCCGTGCGATCGTCGAGACAGGGATGCCGCTCTTCCCAGCGCACAGGCAGCCTCGCGGCCGATCCGCTCATTTCCTGGAAGCGCAGAAATTCCTCCCGAAACTGCCGCTCCTCGAACGCCTCGGGCTGCGGCGCGAACTGTCGCCAAAGGCCGCGGATTCCCCGGCTGATTGCGGCGCTGCTCATGCGCCGACCTCCCGCGCCGCAGGCGCCCACGAGTATTCGATCGGCACATAGACGCAGCCCCAGCGGTGATCGATCTCCTTCGTGCCGTAGAGCCCGCTCTGCCCGATCTCGAAGCTGATGGCCGCATCCGCCGCCGCATAGACGTGCCATTGCGGACTCATCACCCAAAAGCTCGCGGTGTATTTCCCCGGCGTGAACGGCAGGTCGCGCAACCGCACCACCACTTCCATCTCGCCTTGCGGCAAGGGGGGCAGCTCGATGTCGTGATCCCCGGAGGTGACGCTGAGCATCACCACGCCCTGCCGATTCCACACGCTCACCCCGCAGGCCGGATGCGCGATGGCTTCATGCACTGTCATGCGCACATGAAACTCGACGGTCTCGTTTGTCACCGGCAGCGGCTGCGTGTGGCCACGGCTGTTCGTCACCACGCAGGAGTTCAGCGTAATGCGCCCGTCGCCGCGCAGTTTATGGGTCGCAAACTCCGCGTCGTTTCCGCCCAGAAAATCCGCCTGATAACGCGCGATCACCTCGCGGGTCGGGCCGACCTCGCGGACCCTGCCATCGACCAGATAAACGCAGCGCCCGCAGAGCTGCTCCATGGCGATGAGATTGTGGCTCACGAAGAGAACGGTGCGGCCAGTCCTGGCGAGGCCTTCCATTTTCCCCATGCACTTTTTTTGAAATGCGGAGTCGCCGACCGCGAGCACTTCATCCACGAGCAGGACCTCCGCCTCGAGGTGTGCCGCCACGGCGAAGGCGAGGCGCATGTGCATCCCGCTCGAGTAGCGTTTCACCGGCGTGTCGATGAAGGCGCCGATCTCGGAGAACTCCACGATGTCGTCAAAGCGCGCGGCGATCTCGTCGCGTTTCATGCCGAGGATGGCGCCATTCAGGAAGATGTTTTCGCGCCCCGTGAGCTCGGGATGAAAGCCCGTGCCGACCTCGAGCAACGACGCGACGCGGCCCCGCAGGACCGCCCGCCCGGCGGTCGGTTCGGTGATGCGCGAGAGGATTTTCAGGAGGGTCGATTTGCCCGCGCCATTCCGGCCGAGAATGCCCACGACCTCGCCCGCCTGCACCTCGAAGGACACATCTTTCAACGCCCAAAAAGTATCCGGCTGGTCGCCCCCGCGCGCCGCGGCGAAGGCCGTCTTCTCTTTTCCAGGCCCGTCACTCTTTCCGGCGACCCGGCTCCACCACCGCCCCACGGCTTCGCGCAGCGATGAAAAGCCTATGTCGCCAAGCTGGTAGAGCTTCGACAAATCCTGCACTTCGATCATGGGCTTATCCATCACGCGTTCCAGTGGAGCTCAGGCGCTATCGACGGCGGTGCGCTCCATTTTTTGAAAGGCGGCGATGCCCGCGAGCATCACCACCAGCGTGATCCCAGCGGAGACCGCGAGGCTCCCGGCGGGGATCGCGCCACGGCCCAGCAGCACGATGCGGAAGCCCTCGACGACCGGCGCCATCGGGTTCAGCCAGACCAGCCAGTGTAGGCGATCCGGCACCTGCGAGAGCGGATAAATGACCGGCGTCGCGAACATCCAGAGCTGGACGAGAAATTGATTCAGGTGCGCGAGGTCGCGATACTTTGCCGAGGCGGCGGAGAGCAGGAGACTCACGCCGAAGCTGAACAGCGAAATTTCCGCGAGAAGCAGCGGCAGCCATAGCACGCTCCACCCCATGCGCAGGTCCGCACCGGCACCGCTGAATACCTTGTAGTAAATGAAAAAGATCAGGAACGGGATGAGTTGGAGCGCGAAGGTGACGAGGTTCGAGATCGTCGTCGCCGCCGGGACGATGAGCCGGGGGAAATACACTTTGGCAAAAAGGTGGGCGTTGGTGATGAACGTGTTCGAACCAGCGCTCACATTCTGCGCAAAATAATTCCAGGCGAGCAATCCGCAGAGGTAGAAAAGAGGCGCCGGGATGCCGTCGGTGGGGATCCGCGCGATCCGCCCGAAGACGATGGCGAACATCGCCGTGGTGAGCAGCGGCTGGAGGATGAACCAGACCGGGCCGAGGACGGTCTGCTTGTAGCGCGAAATGAAATCGCGCCGGACGAGCAGGAGCAGGAGATCGCGATATTCCCAGAACTCCCGCCAATCCAAACGCAGCCAGCCGCGGGCGGGCGCGATGATCGTTTCGTGATAGCGAAGGCGGAGTTCCGTCATGGCGAGGGAAAGGCGCGGGCGCGCAAGGTGGACATCACCGCCACGACCAGCACTTCAGGAAATAGTGCCCCCCCTCGATGGCCAGCGCTCCGGCGAAACCAGCAGCGGGACGGAGCGAGAGCAGCGACCACCGTTCCGGCGTGGGAACGTGGGGCCCGTGCGCGAGGCCGGTGCCGCCCGCCTTCAACTGCGCTTCCTTCCCCGTCCAGAGATCGTAGAAGTGAGACGCTTTTTCCGGCGCCTCGAGCAGGCGGAGATTCCAGGCGTCCTCCGGCTCGAAGTAATGATCGGCCAGCATTTCGAAAGGCAGATGCTCGCGCATTTCCTCCACATCCACGCCGACCTCGCGGCCGTAAGTGAGCGCGAGGAGGAAGAGATCGCCGGAGTGGCTGACATTGAAGCGCAGCGCGCTGCCCACGAGCTCGGGCTTGCCATGCGGGCCGGAGGAAAACTCCAGGTCGCGCGGATCGCCGCCCACATAGCGGGCGAGCACCGTGCGAAGCAGCGCGCGCCCGGCGATGAAGCGCTGGCGGTCGCGCCGAAAATGAAAGCGTTCCGCGCGGAGCCATTCCGGCGGAGAAAGCAGGTTCGCCGCGCCCTCCATCGGTTCATCGAGTTGCGCGCGCCAGAGGTGGACTTCCCCGCCGCTCAGGTGCGGACAATCCGGTCCGGGTTCGAACGTGGGTTGCACGGTGGGTTTGGTCATAAAATGGCAGCGAGTGGAGTCGGCTCGGGGCGAGCGGGGTCCGTGGTGTCGAGCGCGCGCCGCAGTTCGTCGCCGACCACGCGCAGATTGGCGTGCTGCTGGATGCAGGTGGCGTGGTCGCCCGGCACCCGGATCAACTGCACCTCTCGCGCGGTCGCGCTCCATCCTTCGGTGGGATCGCCACCGTTGTCGGTGGCTTGTTCCGTCGGCCAGAGCAGGAGCACCCGGCCGCCAAAGGGGCCGGGCATAAACGAATCCACGGCGTGATGATATGCGAGCGTGGTCGCATCCTCGGCCTCGGCCAGCGGGGCAGTAGCGTTCCCGCCTTGCGCGTGGCCTCGCCGGAGCTTTTCGAGAAGGAGCTGCGCCTTACCGGCAAGAGGTTTGCGGAGGAAGCGTCCGGCGGAGGCGGATCGATCGTGCAGCCATTTCGTAAAGAGCTGCCTCTGGCGCCTCCATGCGATGAAAAGCAGGTCGGAGCGCCGCTCGGCGCCGGGATGCCAGATGCTCGCGGCGCGAGCCAGCCAGTGCCAGAGCCGGAAGCGGTAGTTCCCCCCATCGGCCATGAGCAGCGTGAGGAGATCCACCTGCTCGCCCGCCGCCTCGAGCTGGCGCGCCATCTCGTAAGCGAGGTAGGCGCCGTTGCAATATCCGCCGAGAAGATACGGGCCGTGCGGCTGCAATGTGCGGACGTAAGCCAGCCGCTCGGCGGCCATCGCGGCGATGGTGCGCGGCATGGCTTCACCCAGCAGGCCGTGCGGATGGACCGCATAGAACGGGCGATCCGGACCGATCTGCGCCGCGAGCGTTCGGCAGAAAAATCCCCCGCCGCCCCAGTCGCCATGCATGAAAAAGAACGGGCGCCTTTTCGCCGTGGAATGGATGGCAATCGCCGGTTCGTCAGCCGCGGACTGCCGCAGTTCGTCCATCAACACTCGCGCTAGGTTTGCGATCGTCGCCTGCTCGAACAGCACCGCGAGCGAGATGCGCCGACCGAGCCGCTGCTCGATCATCGTGAGCATTCGCACCGCGAGCAGCGAATGTCCGCCGACCTGGAAAAAGTCATCGTTGATGCCGATCCGGCCCACCCCCAGCAACTCCTCCCAGATCTCCATGAGCTGCGCCTGGAGTGAATCCCCGGTCCGGAGGCAAATGGCGGCGTGCTCCGCATCGGCGGCTGGCAACGGCAATTCGCGGACGGCAAGTTTTCCGTTCGAAGTAAGCGGGAAGCGCGACACTTCCATGAAAGCGGAGGGCACCATGTAGGCGGGCAGCGCGCGCTCGAGCTCGCAGCGCAGCACGGCGGGCGGCGGCGGCGGCGCGCCGTTCGGAGTGTAATAGGCGATGAGCCGCCGATCGCCGGGAGACACCTCGCGGGCGAGCACGGCGCATTGCCCGATGCCCTTGAGCCGGCGCAGTGCCGTCTCGACCTCGCCGGGCTCGATGCGAAACCCGCGCAGCTTGATCTGGTGATCGATGCGGCCCACGAATTCGATGGCGCCATCCGGAAGGCGCCTCGCGAGATCGCCCGTTTTGTAGAGCCGCCCGAGTTGCGGGTGGTGAATGAAGCGCGCCGCTTCGAGCTCGGGCGCGTGGAGGTAGCCGAGCGCGAGACCAGGCCCACCGATGTAGATTTCGCCAGTGACTCCGGGCGGCACGGTTTCCATCTGCACATTGAGCAGATGCACCTCGGTATTGGCGATCGGCCGCCCGATGGGCACACGGTCTTCCTCGACGCTCTCGACGCGGTGGAAGGTCGCGAAGGTCGTCGTCTCCGTCGGTCCGTAAACGTGGAGGAGCATTTGCGGACGGCCTTGGGCGAGCACCCGGCGCACGCTCTCCGGGTTCACCTTCTCGCCGCCGAAGAGCAAATACCGCAGCGAGCGAAAGGCGCCCGCAGCTTCGTGAGCGATCATATCGAAGAGCGCGGTGGTGACAAAGAGCGCGGTGATGCGGTGCTCGGCGAGGTGGCGTTCCAAGGCGCGCGCCGACAGGAGCACCTCGGTCGGCGTGATCACTACGCGCCCGCCATTGAGCAGCGGCCCCCAGATTTCCCAGGTCGCGGCGTCGAAGCTGGGATTGGCCGCGAAAGCGACGGCGTCGCCGGCCGTGAGCGGGGCGTAGTCGGCATTGATCACCAGCCGGGCAATCGCGCGGTGCGGCACGACCACACCTTTGGGCGTGCCCGTCGAGCCGGACGTGAACATCACGTAAGCGCGGTCTTCGCCACCGCCCGGCAGATCGAGATTGGATGACTCTTCACCGCCAGGTTTGAGACCGTCGATTTCCACGATCCGGGTCGTGGTTTGCGGCAGGTTTGCAGCGAGCTTCCTTTCCGTGAGCACCACGGGAGCCTGCGTGTCGGCGACCATCAGCGCGAGCCGCTCAGCGGGATAGGCAGGATCGAGCGGCACGTAAGCGCCGCCTGCCTTCACGACCGCCAGGAATGCCGAGATGAGATCGATTGATCGTTCCAAACTCACGCCCACGCACGAGCCGCGCTCGACGCCGAGAGTGCGCAAATGCCGGGCTAGGCGGTTCGCCCGCGCATTGAGTTCGCGATAGGTGACGCGCTCCGCGCCGGCTTCGACGGCAACCGCATCCGGAGTCAGCGCGGCCTGCGTTTCGAAAAGTTGATGCACGCCTTTGTTGGCGGGAAACGGACGCTCGACGCCCTTCCCTTCCGTCGGAATCGGAGACCGGCGCGAACTCGGAATCGCGTCCCCACTGAACAGCCGGGCATAGAACGGCGTGTGCCTATAGACCTCTTTGTAATGCCACGAATCAAAGGCAAACTCCACCGTTCCCCCACCCGCCCGGACGACCCGGCCTGCGATGTGGTAGTCGCGGTTCATCCCATTCTCCGCCAGCGCTCCGCGCACCACCGCCTCGATGCGATCGCCCGCCGCCACCGCGATGGGCGGATCGAAAACCGGGAGATAGACCGGCAGCCATGAGTCGGAATGATCGATCGCTTCCAGCGTTTCGCCCGGCGCGGTTTCGAGACGCAGCCAAAGCAGCAGGCCATCGATCTGCGAATCGCAGGTGATCGTCAGCCGCACCTCGCGCTCGTACTGCGGCACCGGGGGCTGCGTGAAATCGACGTCTTCAAAAACATCATCCGTCGAACGCAGGAACGCGCGCGACATACCCATGAGACAAAGGCGGAAGTCGTGTTTGTAGCCGGCGCGCTGCCAAATTTGCTCCGCATAGTAGGCGCCGAGCGGATCGAAGACGGGCTTTTCCACCAACCCATCCGGGAGGCAGACCGCGGCGACGCGCGTCTCGCAACGGCTGGGAATGATGAGGCCGCCCGGTTTCAGGAATCGCCGACGCGCATCGTCGAGAATCAAGTCGCAGCCTTCCGTTCCGCCGATGTGTCCCACATTTTCCGAAACGCAAACATCCACCCGCTCGGGCAACTCCACCTCCTGCGACCGTCCGTGCAGCACCACGATGCGATCAGACAGACCGAGGCTCTCGATCAAGGCGCGAGCCTGGCGGGCGGGAGCTTCGAGCAACTCGATCGCATAGACTTTGCGTGCCCCAGCCTCGACACAGAACCGCGCAAGAAGCGCATCGCGTCCGGTGCCGATATCGACGACCAACTTCCCTCGCACCGTCGCGACGAATGCGCGCCGGTAGGAATCATGGCGCGACTTGTCGAGGGTCATCGCGTTGTAAAGGACCTCGTCGTACTCGGGATCGTCGCCCGCGCTCGGCGAGGAGGGCCAGAACTCCACCGGCGTCTCCCCTGAATCGGGTGCGGGCAACAGCGCGCGCAACGGCTGCGCGGGATTCGCGGCGACGCTTTCCAGCAGGGCCCGATATTGCCCGAGCCAGCGCTGGATCGTCGCGGCATCGAAGAGGTCGGTGTTGTAATGGCAGATCAGCCGGAAGCCGTGTGCGGTGGTGTCGCAGTTGAAGCCGAGGTCGAACTGGAAGGCGCTGCGCGGATTCGCTTCGAGCCGGTGCTGGAGGCCGGCGAAGTGAATGTGGCTGAGCGGCGGATCGACGTTGAAGGTGACCGGGATGAGCGGCACGCGGCCCGGTTCGCGTGAGAAGGAAAGCTGTCGCAACAGCGACCCGAAGGTGACGCGCTGATGTTCAAACGCATCGAGCACGGTGGCCTGCACGGCCTTGAGGAATTCGGCGAACGTCTGCTCCCCGCGGGCCTGCGAGCGCAGCGGGAGCATGTTCACGCAGTGGCCGATGAGATGATCGCCGCCAGCGAGATTCTGCCCGGCGGACGGCACGCCCACGGCGAGATCGCCCTGCCCGCTGAGGCGGAAAAGCAACGCCTGGTACCCGGCGAGAAGCACGCTGAAAAGTGTCGCGCCCTGCTGCGCACCGAAGCGGCTGAGCGTCTGCGCAAACTCCGCGGGAAGTACGATCTGCTCGGATGCGCCGCGAAAGCTGCGCCGCCGCGGATACGGCCGATCGCCGGGAAGCGTGAGTGCGGGCGGGATGGTGCGATATTGCTCGCGCCAATACGCGGAGTCGGCGGCGAACTCCGGCGTTTCCCGCAGCCCATGCATGAAACGCTCGTAGTCGCGCATCGCCATCGGCGCGGGGAGCGGCTGCGTGCCGGAGTAGAGCGCCGCGAGTTCGTTGAGGAAGACGTCGCACGACCAGCCGTCGCAGATGAGATGGTGCGCATTGAAGACGAGCGCGTGTTTTTCCGGCGCAAGCCGGACGAGCTGAATCGCCACCAGCGGGCCGCGTTCGAGATCGAAAATGCGCGTCCCTTCCGCCGCCCGCAGCGCGCCGAATCGCGTGTCGCGCTCGGCGTCGCCGACGAGATCGATGAGCGGCACGTCGATCGTCAGCGCGGGCGCGACGGTGATGGTTTCGCCATCGTGGCTGAACGTACTGCGCAGCGATTCGTGGCGATCGACGATGGCCTGGACGCCGCGCCGCAGCGCGGCGGCGTCGAGCGCGCCGTCGAGCAAGAGCGTCCACGTTTCGTTGAAGGAATTGCTCGCGGTCTGGCCTTGCTGGCAGAGCACCCAGATTTCCTGCTGCGCCTCGGTGATCGGCATCGCGCCGTCCTGCGCATCGACTTTCGTCCGGGAGAAAAAGCCCGCGCTTTCGAGTTCGGCCACGCTTTCCTCGAAGGCCGTGACAACGCGTTCGAGATCGGCGTCGGTGTGCGCGGTGGAGACGAAGCACGGGCGATTTTCCCAAATGTGGAGACCGCGGTGACGGAGTAGCGCGAAGAGCAGGCCGGAGTACTTGAATTCGGGCGCGGGGAGTACGAGCCAGTTTGAAGCAAAGCGCTGGACGGTGAAGGGAGTGCCGTCAAACGCAGCGGCGATCCCGTCGATCATCCGCCCGGCGCGTCCGGCGAGAGTGTCCTGGAGCGCGCCCCCGCTTTGTTTCAAATGCGTGAGGACCGCGCGAGCAGCGGCGAGCGCGAGCGGATGGCGCACGAACGTGCCCGCAAAAAAAGTAACTGCCGCGCCGGGAAAGGAATCGTCGCCGAACTGCCACGCGCCACCGTCGAAGGCGTCCATAAATTCCGCGCGGCCGGCGATGGCTCCGATCGGCAATCCGCCGCCGATGACCTTGCCGTACGCCGCGAGATCCGCACGGATGCCGAAGAATGCTTGCGCGCCGCCAAGGTGGCAGCGGAAGCCGGAGATGATTTCGTCGAAGATGAGCGCGATGCCGTGTTGCTCGGTGAGCGCGCGGAGTTCGTGGAGAAATGCGCGCGGCTGGAGCGCGGGATGGCGGCTCTGCACCGGTTCGACGATCACCGCGGCGATGTCGGCTGCCTGAGCTGCGATGGCCGCGAGCGACTGCGAGTCGCCGTATTCGAGGATGATTGTCTCGGCCACCGCGGCGTCGGGAATGCCGGGCGCGATGGGCAGGACGGCCTGGCCCGCGCGGCGCCCGAGGACTTCGTTGTCGATGCCGTGATAACTCTCGCGGAAATAGACGATCTTCGTCCGCCCCGTGACGGTGCGCGCTGCGCGGAGCGCGCCGGTGACGGCCTCGGAGCCGGTGTTGCAAAAAGTCGCGCGATCGGCGCCGGTGAGTTCGCAAAGGAGCGCGGCGACTTCGCCCGCGAGCGGCGAGGTGGGGCCGATTTCAAAGCCGCGTTCGAGTTGGTCGCGGATCGCTTCGACGACGAATGGCGGCTGATGGCCGAGCATCGCGGCGCCAAACGAAAGCGTGAGGTCGAGCAATTCGTTGCCGTCGATGTCCCAGAGGCGCGCGCCCGCGGAGCGATCGGTGACGATGGGATAAACGATTTCCTTCCACTGCTGCTTGAAGCCCGCGGCGGCGCGCGGGTCGGCGAAGTGCGCGCGGTTTTCCTGGGTGTGGCGTTTCGAGGCGCCGGTGCGGGCGCCGTAGCGCGTGATGAAGTCGCCGAGCCAGCGTTGCTGCGGCGCGGTGAGCGTCGTGCCGAGGTCGCGTTGCAGCGGGCGGAAGGGGCCGTGGGCGGCGGTCGGTGCGATCGGCTTGGCGACGGGCTCGGTCGTCGCGGCGGGCATGACCGCGGCCAGCGCGTCGAGCGTCCCGAGATCGCCGAGGAGCTGGCGGACGGTGACCTTCACGCCCCACTTCCGCGACATGGTGAGCGCAGCCTGTGAGAGGAAGAGCGAGTCGAAGCCGAGGTCGAGCAGGCTGGTGCTGCCGGGGCGGTCGGCGAGGTCGATGCCGGAAAGGTCGGTGAGCAGTTGCTTGACGCGAGCGAGCGCAGTGTCGGCGGAAATCGTCTCGACCGAAGATCCGCAGATGGACGCGGATGGTCGCAGATGAAGGGAATGCGTTTTCCCCATCTGCGTTTCATCTGCGTCCATCTGCGGCACAAACAAAACCGGCGCTTCGCCGTCGGTGGCGGCGGTGGCGATGGGCATCGCGACGCCGGCAGGCAGATCGGCGAAGTAACGCTGGCGCTCGAACGGATAGGTCGGCAGCGGAATGCGGCGGAACTCGCGGCCGGGATGCGCGGCGCGCCAGTCGATCGGGACGCCGGCGAGCCAGAGCCGGCCGAGCGCGGCGGCGATGGATTCCGATTCGTCCACTTCCTCGGCGATCGAATGCGCCACCTCGTGCTGTGCAGTCCGCGCGCTGTTTTGCCGGATGAGCTGGCTGAGCGTCTGCCCGGGACCGCATTCGAGCAGGGCGCAGCCGCGGTCCGCGAGCAGGCGGCCGGCGGCGGCAGAGAAGCGGACCGTGGCGCGCAGATGCTGCGCCCAGTATTCCGGGTCGGTGGCCTGCGCGGCGGTGAGCCATTCGCCGGTCACGCTGGAGACGATCGGAATCGCGGGCGCGCTCAGCTTCACGGCGCGCAGCGCAGCGCCGAGCGGCTCGACGACTGGCTCGACCATCGGCGAGTGAAACGCGTGCGAGGTCGCGAGCCGGCGGGCAGTGATCGAGCGTTCGGTGAACTTCGCTTCAAGCGTTTCGATGGCGTCGAACGGACCGGAGATCACGATCAGCTTCGGTGAATTGACCGCGGCGATGGCGAGGCGCGAATCGGCGAGAAACTCCGCGGCCTCCTCCTCGCCGAGCCGGGCGGCGAGCATCGCTCCGCGCGGAAGCTCCTGCGTGAGCCGCGCGCGCAGGGCGACGAGGCGGGCGGCATCTTCCCACGAAAAAACTCCGGCGAGCGCCGCGGCCACAAACTCACCGACGCTGTGCCCGACCAGCGCGACGGGCTCCACGCCACGCGACTGCCAGAGCCGCGCGAGCGCGAAGCTGACGGCGAAGATCGCGGGCTGGGTGAACCGCGTTTCGCGCAGACGTTCGGCAGCGGCGGCGTCGCGTGAAAAAAGGAGTTCGCAGAGGTCGAGCCCGAGTTCGGGCCGGAGCACTTCGGCGCATTGCGCGAGGGTGTCGCGGAAGACGGGTTCGTGCGCGAAGAGCCGCGCGCCCATGCCGGGATATTGCGAGCCCTGACCGGGGAAAAGGAAGGCGACCGTCGTGTCGAGGCGGCTGTCTTCGCGATGCAATTTCGCCGGAGCACGGAGCGCGGCGATAGCCTCGGCTGCGGTGCGCGCGACGATCGCGCGGCGGTGGCCGAACGGCTGCCGGCCTTCGTGAAGGGTGAAGGCAATGTCGGCGAGGGACGCGCAATTCGTTTCGAGATCAGCGGCGAGATCCTGCGCGCGCTGATCGAGGGCGGCGGCGGATTTGGCGGAAAGGACGAGGAGCTGCGGCTCGTCCGCGGCGGGAGCGAGTGCCGCTATCGGCGGCGCTTCCTCCAGGACAAGATGCGCGTTCGTTCCCCCGACGCCGAAAGAGCTGACACCGGCGCGGCGCGGGGCCTCGGTACGCGGCCAGTCGCGGAGCGTGGTGTTGAGGAAGAAGGGGCTGTCGCCGAGGTGCAGCGCGGGATTGGGCTGCTCGCAGTGCAGGCTCGGCGGGAGCTGCGAGTGCTGAAAGGCGAGCGCCATTTTGATCAGGCTGGCGATGCCGGAGGCGGCGTCACAGTGGCCGATGTTTCCCTTCACCGAACCCACCGCGCAGAACTGCCGGGCGTCGGTGGCTTCGCGGAAGACGTGGGTGAGGCCGGCGATTTCCACGGGGTCGCCGAGCGGTGTCGCGGTGCCGTGGGCCTCGATGTAGGAAATGGTATCGGGCGAAACGCCGGCGACGGCCTGCGCGAGCGAGATGACTTCGGTGTGCCCGTTCACGCTCGGCGCAGCGAAGCCGACTTTCTGCCCGCCGTCGTTGTTCAAGGCGTGGCCTTTGATGACGGCGTAAATGTGGTCGCCATCGGCCATCGCATCGGCGACCCGCTTCAGCACCACCACACCGGCGCCGCTCGAAAAGACCGTGCCATTCGCCCGCTCATCAAAGGGGCGGCACCAGCCATCGGGCGAGGTCATGCTTCCATCCTGATAGAAGTAACCGCGATCCTGCGGGAAGGTGACCGAGACGCCGCCGGCGAGCGCGACGTCGCACTGATGGTCGAGCAGGTTCTGGCACGCGACGCAGACGGTGACGAGTGAGGACGAGCACGCGGTCTGGATGTTCAGCGCGGGGCCGCGGAGGTCGAGTTTGTAGGCGAGCCGCGTGGTGAGGAAGTCCTTCTCGTTGGCGATGACGGCGCTGACGATTCCGACGGCGTCGAGCAGATCGCGGCGCTGGCGGACGAAGAACGGGTAATACGTGTTGTTGCTCATCCCCGCGAAGACGCCGATGAGCCCTGCATAGCGCGACGGGTCGCAGGCGGCGTCCTCGAGCGCGGCCCACGCGACTTCCATGAAGACGCGGTGCTGCGGGTCCATGACCTCGGCTTCCTTCGGCGGGATATTGAAAAAACTGCGGTCGAACCACTCGGGCTTTTCGATCACGCCGCGCGCCGCGACGTAGCCGTCGAGTTCGCGGAGCTTCGCCGCGTCGTAGCCGGTGGCGGCGAGTTCTTCGTCGGTGAAACGGGTGATGCCGTCGCGGCCGGCGGCGAGATTGCGCCAGAATTCCTGCGCGTCGCGCGCGCCGGGGAAACGGCCGGCGAGCCCGACGATGGCGATGCCCTCAGGTGTGGTGGAAGTAGGATGCGTCACTGCGAACGGGAAGCATTTAGCCGACGGCGTGCCACGGACTCACGCTGTTTCGCGGCTCTTGCGTGAGCGGTGGAAGGGGCGCGCGGCGTGGCGGCGGAGTCCAGATCGCGGGCAAAAGTGCGAATCGTGGGATGCTGAAAAAGAGCGACGATGCGGACCGGGGCGAACTCGCGGCAGACGCGCGCGTGCAGGCGGAGCAGGAGCAGCGAGGTGCCGCCCACGTCGAAGAAGTTGTCGTCGATGCCGGGCTCGGGACCGGCGAGGATTTCCTGCCAGAGCGCGGCGAGGCGGCGCTCGGTGGCGGTCTGCGGCGCGATGAAGCCGGAGGCGCGGACGATGGCCGGCGCGGGCAGCGCGGCGTGGTCGAGCTTGCCGTTGGGGGTGAGCGGGAGCGATGGGAGCGATGCGACGAATGCCGGGACCATGTGCGCGGGCAGATGGTCGCGGAGGAAGGCGCGGAGTTCGGCAGGCTCGGCGTCGCCGACGATGTAGGCGGCGAGCATGGGATCGCCGTTGGGGGCGAGCTTCAGGACGACGGCGCATTGCTCGACTCGCGGGTGCCGCGAGAGGGCGGCTTCGATTTCGCCGGGCTCGATGCGATAGCCGCGGATTTTGATCTGCCGGTCGATGCGGCCGAGGTAGTCGAGGGTGCCGTCGTCCCGCCAGGCGGCGAGATCGCCGGTCTTGTAGAGCCGGCCGAAGGTCGTCTCGATGAAACGCGTGGCGGTCAACTCGGGGGCGTTGAGGTAACCGAGGGCCAGGCCGGGGCCGCCGATGTGGAGCTCGCCTTGCGCGGCAGGCTGGAGGTCGGCGTCGAGGACGAAGGCGTCGGTATTCGCGATGGGGCGGCCGATCGGGACGCGATCGCCTTCCACCCGCTCGACGCGATGGCAGACGGCGAAGGTCGTGGTCTCGGTCGGGCCATAGCCGTTGACGAGATTTTGCGGTCGCCCGCATTCCAGCACCCGCCGGAGCGTCGTGGCGTCCGCGGCTTCACCCCCAAAGATCAGCCAGCGCAGGCCGGCGAACATCGCGGGGTCTTCGCGGACGAGTTGATTGAAGAGCGAGGTGGTGAGCCAGAGCGCGGTGATGCGGTCTTCGCGCAGGTGCGCGGCGAGCGCGGCGGCGGAGAGGACGGTCTCGGTTTCCGTGACCACGAGTGCGGCGCCGTTGAGGAGCGGCGCCCAGATTTCGAGCGTGGAGGCGTCGAAGGAGAGATTGGAGTGGAAGGCGAAAACGTCGTCGGACTGGAGGGTGAGGTAATCCGTCGCGCAGACGAGGCGGAGGATGGCGCGATGCGGGATGACGACGCCCTTGGGCACGCCGGTGGAGCCGGAGGTGTAGAGGACGTAGGCGGGGGAATTTGGAGCCGCAGATGAACGCAGATGTTCGCAGATGGCAGAAACGGGCGATGCCTCCATCTGCGTTTCATCTGCGTTCATCGGCGGCTCATTCGCTTCGTTGAAAGGCGGGAGTTGAACGAGCACCACGGCGCAGTCCGCGCGGCGCTGGGCCTGGCGCTCGGCGGGTTCGTCGAGGGCGAGCGGAACGTAGGCGCCGCCGGCTTTCAGCACGCCGAGGATGGCGGCGATGAAGGCCGCGCTGCGAATCCCCGGAACCCCGATTAACGCGCCGGGCGCGAGGCCGTGGAGACGCTGCGCGACGACGCCCGACCAGCGGTCGATCTCCGCGTAGCTCCATCGGCGCGAGCCTTCGATCACCGCCGTTGCATCGGGCGCCTTCTTCACCCATTCCGCGAAAACCAGCGGCACGGTCATCCCGCGCGGGTACGGCGTCACCGCGCCGTGGCTCGATGCGAGCCAAAGTTCGTTTCGGCCGGCGGAACGGTGGGCGGGGCTGTCGGTGGGCATTAAGAATGAGGTTGCGTCGCGCGGGCGCGGTGGCGTGAATCCGGCTCAGGCACTGCGCAACTGCAATGGCCGATGAAAATACTGTTCACCACTGAAACAGCAATGCCGATGCCAACACGCTTCCGGGGTGAAATTCACCACGAAGCCTCGAAGGCACGAAGAAAGACGGGATGGTTCCTCAGCCTTCGTGCCTTTGTGCCTTTGTGGTTCAACGCAGCGCGCAATCCACGGGTCTCACGATGAAGCTGGAAGGCTACACCACCGGCGATTTCGACCGCGGCGCGCCGGTGTGGAAGGAGGGGATGTGGGTCGTGGTGAAATGTCTCTTTTTCCTCAACCCCCTGCCCTGGCCGTCGGCGCTGCGGGTGGCGCTGCTCCGGGCGTTTGGCGCGCGGGTTGGGCGCGGCGTCGTCATTCGGGCGAATGTGAACGTCACTTTTCCATGGCGGCTGGAACTGGGGGATTTCGTCTGGCTCGGCGAAGAGGTGCTGGTGCTCAGCCTCGCTCCGGTGCGGATCGGATCGCACGTATGCCTGTCGCAGCGGGCGTTCCTTTGCACGGGCTCACATCGGTTCGAGACGCCGCAGTTCGAGCTGATCACGAAACCGATCACCATCCACGACGGCTCGTGGATCGCGGCTCAGGCCTTCGTGGCACCCGGTGTGGAGATCGGCCCGGGGAGCGTGGTGGCGGCGGGAAGCGTGGTGCTCGACTCGGTGCCCGCGCGGACGCTGGTGCGGGGGAATCCGGCGGTCGTGGTGAGACGTTACGAGGAGTCCGGAGTCAGGAGTCAGGAGTCGCGGAAGTAGCGTTGCATGCGGGTTCTTTTCCTGAACCAGTACTTTCCTCCCGATCCGGCGCCGACGGGGGTGCTGCTCGCGGAGATCGCGGCGGAGCTGAAGAAAGCCGGGCACACGGTGGACTTCGTGGCGGCGCAGCAGGAATACCGGGAAGGGCAGCAGCAAGGGGGGCGCATGGGGCGGGAGGCGCGCGCGCTCGGGCGCATGCTGTGGGATGCACTGCGGCGGCCACGGGCGGACGTGGTCGTCTCGGCGACTTCGCCTCCGTGTTTGCTGATCGTCGCCACCCTCGTCGCGGGGTGGCATCGCGCACGTTCCGTGCATTGGATCATGGACCTGTATCCGGAGATTGCGGTGGCTCTCGGGGAAGTGCGCGAGGGTGCGTTTGCCCGCGTACTCACAGCGATGATGGGGTGGTGCTATCGCCGCGCGACGCGGGTGGTGGTGCTCGATGAAGACATGGCCGCGCGAGTGCGGCTCCACGGTGTCGAGCCGGCGATCGTGCGGCCGTGGGTTTTTGCGCCCGTGTTGAAGCAACTCGCCGCTGCAAAAGCGGAGCCGCTTCCCGAGTGGACGTGGATCTATTCCGGCAATCTGGGTCGCGCCCACGAATGGGAAACGCTGCTCGCGGCGCAGGCCGAACTGGAGCGCCGCGGGGCGCCGATCCGGCTGCTGTTCCAAGGCGGCGGCCCAGCCCGGCCGGCAGCGGAACTGCGGGCGCGCGAACTCGGCCTGCGCCAGGTTGAATGGCGCGGCTACGTCCCCGAGGAGGAACTGCCAGCCTCGCTCCTGCGCGGACACGCCCTCGTCGTGACCCAGCTCCCCGCCGCCCTGGGCCTGCTCTGGCCAAGCAAGCTCGGTCTCGTGATGAGCCTGCCGCGGCCCATCGTGTGGATCGGACCGCCGGATGGCGCGGTCGCGCTAATGCTCAGCGCTTTTCCCCACGCCGCCATCTTTGCCCCCGGTCAGAGCGCATGGCTCGCAGACTGGCTGCTCAGCCAGCACGCCACCCGCGCCACCGTGTCTCCGAACGCCGTCTTCGATCCTGCCGTGCATCGCGACGCATCACTGACGGAGTGGGTGCGAATGATTTCCGAGAAGTGACGCATGCCACCCTGCAAGCCTCCGGCTTGTCTTCCCCACCGCCGCCATGGCACCCTGCGTGCTCAATATTTTGAAACCAACGATGATCACTCCGGGCGCAATCCGGCTGCAACAGCGGCCCATGCATGCTATCGCGCGTCCGGACTTCATCCGAGGCGACCGGGCATGATTTATTCGTTCTTGTTCCTTGGTTTTGGATTCTTGATCTCGGTGCTTTGCACCCCGTGGGTCATTCGACTCTCGGCCGATGGCATCGGGCTCGACCACGCCAACGAACCGCGGAAGAAGCAAGGGACTCCCATCCCGCGGCTCGGTGGAATGCCACTGATGCTCTCGATGTCGCTGAGCCTGGTCCTAGTCCTCGCCTTTCACCGGGAGTCATCCTCGCAATGGTTCGCGATCCTGCTCGGGAGCGCGCTGATGTACGGACTCGGGCTGTGGGACGACCTCAAGCCACTCGGCGCACGGGTGAAGTTGCTCGGCCAGGTGGCCACGGCCTGCCTCGTTTACGGGCTCGGCTTGAACATCGAGCGCTTCTCCTACCCCGGAGCCGTAGGCGCCATCGAGTTGGGAAGCTGGAGCCTGCCCGCGACGGTTTTCTGGCTGATCGCGGTGCCGAATATCGTGAACCTGATCGATGGCTTCGACGGCCTCGCGGGCGGACTCGGCCTGTGCATGGCAGTGACGCTCGGCATCGTCGGCCTGCACAGCGAGCAGATCGCGGTCGCCTGCTACGCGTTCACCATGGCGGGGGCGCTGCTCGGTTTTTTGATCTTCAATTTTCCCCCGGCGAAAATCTACCTCGGCGATGGCGGCGCCTACCTGATCGGCTTCACCATCGCGGCGCTCTCGCTCACGAGTTCGAACAAGGGTTCGGTCGCCGCGGTGCTCTTCGTCACCCTCGTGGCGCTCGGCGTGCCGATCCTCGACACCACTTTCGCGCTGCTCCGGCGCGGGCTGCGCGGCTATCCGCTCTTCCGCGCGGACGACGAACATTTTCACCATCGCCTCGAGCGGCTCGGCTTTTCCAAACGGCGTATTTTGCTCGGACTCTATGGCATCTGCGTCGTGCTCAGCCTCGTGGGATTGAGCATCATCTGGAGCCAGGGGCGCACGCTCCCGATCGGGATCTGCCTGCTCTTCATTCTCGTGCTATTCATCCTGCGCTACTTCCATTTCGTGAATACGTGGGACGATTTCCGGCAGAAGCTGGAACGCATCCTCGGCCATCGGCGCGAGGTCCAGTATGCGCTGCTCCAGTCGCAGATTCTCGAGTTGGAATTGGAACGGTGCGCGGATGCGAATGAGTTCTGGCCGATCTTCAATCTCACGATGCGACGGGTGGGATTCGTGGAGCCGGGCGAACGCGCCGATTCCTCGGAAATCGCGATCCATAGCCACGGGAGTACATCGCTGACCCTGCATGCGCCGCACCACAAGGCCTCGCACGGCGAATGGATGCGGATGGCCGAGTGCTTTCGGCCGATCTATCTGAAAGCCCTGCAAAAATGGCCTTCGTAAAACGCGCCCGGCGACCGAGCCCGAAGGTCAAGGAACGCCGGCTGCCGAGTGGCTCGCGCGTCGCCCTGTTCATCTACTGCCTGCTCGTGGTCGCGGGTCCGCTCGCGTTTGGCGCCGGGGATCGCATCACGCAGATCGCGCTGCTCGGCGTCTTCGCGGCGGGGCTGTGGGCGCGGCCGGCGGCGATCCCGCGGCTCAGTCCCTGGGGCAATCGGCTGGTCATCGCGTTTCTCGGGGTGTTCCTGTTCAAGGAATTCGCGCCCGCAGCGTGGTTCGGGGAGGCGCGCTGGCGCACGGTCCTGGTCGATGGCTTCAATCTGGAACTCCCGTGGACGCACCATCCGGAACCGGCCCGCGCGCTCGACGGCTTGCTGGCATTGATCGGCGCGGCCCTTTGGTTTGTGTGGGTGCGCACGCTCGCCTCGGACCGTGACTGCCGGCCCATCCTCGCCTGGGCGCTGGTAGCGTCCGCGGCAGTGGTCACCGCGGTGTCGTTTTCCACGCGCGGGCTGGACCCGAAGGCGATCTACGGCCTGCGCTTCACGCCGGGATGGACCGGCTTCGGCCCTTTCCCGAATCGCAACCACACCGCCGATCTGCTCGCGATGGGATTCGTCCTCGCCTGCGGTTGCACCGCGTGGGAAACGTCGCGCAAACACTGGATCGGTGTGGGCGGCGGCATCGTGATGGCTGGAATCATTTTCGCCGGCCTGCTGGCCAGCCAATCGCGCGGCGGACTCGTGGCCGGCGCGTTCGGCGTCGCGTGCCTGGTGGTGCTCATCTTCCTAAAGCTGCGCAACCGGCGGGTGGTGGCGGTGACCATCGCGGCCGCGCTCGGGGCGGGGGCGCTGGCGATGCTTTTTGGCGCCGAGGTCTTCGGCCGGTTCACGGGGCACGAGACGGGCAGTGTCTCGAATCTGATGCGCATCCATATCTGGCGCGACACATTGCAGATGTGGCACGACGCTCCGCTCTTCGGTCACGGCCTGAAGACATTCCCCCAACTCATCGGCATCTACCAGACGCTGCGGCTCGAAGATCAGGTCATCTCTCATCCCGAGAGCAGTTGGCTGCTGTGGCTCACGGAACTCGGCCTCATCGCCGTGCTGATCGGCACGGTCGGGTTGGCGATCTTCCTCTGGCAACATCTGCGCACGGCCTTCACGCGGGATCGCGGCTTCTTCCTCCGCGTGGGCGCGCTGGCCGCTTTTGCGGTGCTGATCGTTCACTGCTTCATCGACATCCCGGCGCACCGTTGGGGCACGCTCGGATTTGCGCTCGCGGCGCTGGCCATCGGTTCTCCCCTGCGCGTGCCCGGGCATCTGCCCACCGGCTCGCGGCGCACCGCGCTGGTGCCGCTTGCAGTGGCGATTTTCTGGAGCTTCCCCTTCCTCTTCGACTGGCCCGCATGGTCGCCGCTCACGGCGACCCGTTTGATCGAGCGCGATAATCTTACGGGCAAGGTCCCGCTCGCCGAGTTGCAGGAGGCCGTCCACCATTTCCCCCTCGATGCGCAGCTCCATCAGTGCCTCGGCATGCGGCAGGTGCGCATCCTCGGCCGGAGCCTGCCGACGACCTGGCAGCGGCACTTTGGCATCGCCGCGGCGCTCATTCCCGGGTCGTGGCAGCTCGCGGCGGCCCAGGCGCGATCGGTCGCCCATGTCGCGCCCGGCCTCGCGATCGGATACTGGCAGCGGGCGCTCGAACGCTGCGACCTCCACCGCGAGGAAGTCCTCGGCATCGGCGTGCGCGAGACGGCGGAATTCCCGACCGCGCCACTCGTATGGGGCCGCTACGTGGAGGATAACCCGTCACTTTTGCTCGCCTACGCGCAATGCATCCCGGAAGAAGCGGCTCGATATTACTACTCGATCTGGTGGCAACTCCGCGGGCTCAGCGCCGACCTGACCCGGACCGAACTCGAGATCTTCTACCGCCACGCGACCCGCTGGGGCGCGCGTTCGCAATTCGATGACTGGATGCGCGAGCGAGCCGCCTGGAAGGATCGCGATTACCGGGCATGGGCGACGCTGCTCCATCAGTGGGGCGACGACAAACGCGCCTTTGAAATGCTCGCCACGCACATTCCCGAGCCGGAATTTCCCAAGAATCCGCCCACGGTCCCGCGCGACCAGATGGAGACGCGGTGGCGGGTGGCGCCGAAAAATGTCGTGAACGCGCAGCACCTCGCGCTCGTCCGCCAGCAGGCGGGCGAAACTGTCGAGAGCGACGAGATCATCCTCGCCGTCGCCCGGCAAGACAATCCCCCGCCCTGGTTCGTGACGAAAGCCGGCTACATCTACGCGCGCATGGGCCGCCACGGCGAAGGAGTGGACGCGATGCTGCGCGGGACGAAGTGACGGGGAAACAAGAAGGCCCGGAGTCACCTGATTTGACTCAGGAACTCCGGGCCCTCATTGAGTCGGGGAGACAGGATTTGAACCTGCGACCCCTTGGTCCCGAACCAAGTGCTCTACCAGGCTGAGCCACTCCCCGAACGAACGGCCAAACACACTGTCGCTTATGCCGAGTG
>JANOAZ010000147.1:0-12876 GCA_031411395.1 Chthoniobacteraceae bacterium | reverse complement strand
GAGGCAGGCCGCTGTGCTTCCAAATCTGCGCCCATCTGCGCTTTCGGAATAAATCAGTGTTTCCTGAGAGGGTGTACCGGAAGTCTCCTGGATGAGTGGAATGCGCATCCTGGCGCGCAGCGCCGCATCGTATAAGTCATTCTGAGGAACGAAGAACCTCTGATCCCTGCGGGCGGAGGCGGTGCGGAGCGACGCCCCCATGTCCAGCGGCTCCGCACCCCCGCTGCCCGCAGAGATCAGTGGTTCTTCGTTCCTCAGAATGACGGGGTTTTGGTTCGCGCTGCGCGCGGACGGACTTCCGGTACACCCGCTTGGAGCGAGCGCGGAAATTCCAGATGCGCAGGGAATAAACGGGGGATTTTCCGGCGCCTCGGACATCCACTCAGTCACCGTCTAGAAGTACTGCGTCAGGTCTAATGATAATGCGCTCCGTATAATCTTCGCCGCTCGTCGCGTATCCAACTTGAGCATGAAGTTTACGTCCCGATTCGAATTGGACAGTAACGTCATAGTGCGAGTCGCCTCCAAGAGCAAAGGTCGCCGTTCGATTTTCACCGGGCGGTATTGAATCGAAGGAAAGATGTTGTCCACACACGTCCACGAACGCATGGGCGACAACTTCCAGCGCACGGTTTTCTAAGATAACTGTCCCGGTGTTAGTCCGAAAGACCCACAAAGCCACGAGGACAATCAGGAAAATGACGATCGATACGGTTCCTATGACGAAGCGCTTCATACTCGTTAATAGCGGCGCGCTTCTTCACCAGTCCAAGGAGCCGGAACCGGGGAACTCCAAGGATCCGGGTTAGTTCGGAGCTTGCTGGGATCAACAGGTCTGTTCTCCCGCCCCGCTTGTCCCCCGACCCGATTATTGTGCAGGTCCATCATGGACGATTGCCACCTCTCTGCGAAGGACTTATTACTGCGTCCGAACTTTAACAGATTTTCGATTTCGTGTTCGAGGCGGCGAAGCCAGGTGCCGTCGGAAAAAGCGGGAGCGGCGTTGTTTCATGGGGGGGGCGCAGGGGAACTGGCGTCGCTACGGGACGGTGGCGCGCAGGCGCATGAAGCGCGGGCTGTTGAGGTTGATCGGGGTCGTGTCCTTGATGGTCAGGTTTTGCCAGCCGGGGAACGGGACGTTTTGCTCGACCGAGACCTGGTTCTCCGGCTGGAGCGGATCGAGAGTGATCCACGGGCCTTCCAGCGAGCCGCTTGCTTCCACCGTGAGCATCATCCCGATCGCGTCGAGGCGGCGGGCGAAGGTCAGCGTGAGGAAACGCTCGTTGCCGATCATCACTTGTCCCGGAGTCGGCGCGCCGGTGGTGCTGGCAAGATCGGGCGGCAGCCCGAGCGCGTACTCGAGCATGTCAGGCAGGCCATCGCCGTCGCTGTCGCCCGCCGGGTCGGCATCCGCGGCGAGGTTGTGATCGCGCAGCCAGCTTTGGAAGGTCATGCGTTCGCCGGGGAGGCCCGTGCCGCCGCCCGCGGTGGCAGCGACCACCGGGCTCCAGGCTGAATTGCCCGCCGCGCTGGTCGCGCGGATGCGGTACTCGTAGGTCACGCCCAGCGTGGTCGCGGCATCGTTGAATGCGGTGCTGTTTGCCGCAGGCGATTGGATCACCGCGAACGTTCCGCCGGCGGGCCGGCGCTCGATCTCGAAGCCGGTTTCCGCGCTGCTGTTATCCAGCCACGCGAGATCGATGCTGCTCCCCGTGCCCGGCGTGGCAGTGAGGAAGGAGGGTCGCGTCGGCAGCGGCGAAGCGTAAGTCACCGCAAGTGTCGGCGGCGGCAGGGTGGGGTGTTCGCGCGAGGCAAAGTCCACCGCTGCCTTCGTCGAGGTCACCATGCCGAGCGTGATGAGGCCGTTGGCGCCGAGCAGGGAAGTGATCGTGTCCGCGTCGGCATCGAGACCCAGGACGGTGCCAGCGGTGGGGACGGTCAGCGGATTCGAGAAAGAGAGCACGTTCACAAAGGACACCCCGCCCAGGAAGGACGTGCCGGTGGTCTGATTGAGCGGCGCGTTCGCCCACGTGATCGTCCCTTCGCCCCACGCATCGGAGCTGTCGGGATGAACGTAGAGGATGCTGGAGAAGGAGTAGCCGACCTGCGCGAGATTGCGCGTCTCCGCCACCGCGAGCCGCAGCGTCGCCGTCTTCAACGTGGGGGGAAGCCCGCTCAGGTCGAAACGGAGATAGATTTTCGAGCACGGCGTGAGCGCGTTGGCGCTCGAGAGGCCATTCACGGTGAGCACGGGCTGGCTGCCGAAATTGGTCGTGGTCCCGCTCGCGCGCACACTCGCGTCGCCGCTCTGCGCGTTGCTCTCCGTGGTGAGATTGACTGAGACATCCGCGGGCGGCGTGGTCGCGCGCAGCACCGCGGAGAGCGCGCTATTGCCGGAGGAATTGAAGGCGTAGATGCGGTACTCGTAGCCGGTGTTCGGCATGACCGCGTCGTCATTGAAGCCGACCGCCCCGCCATCGAGATCGACGATCTGGGCGAACGTGCCCGTCTCGGTGCGGCGCTCGATCCGATAGCCGGCCGCGGAGGGCGCCGCGGTCCACGTGAGCGCGACCTGCGACGGGGCGGGCTGGGTGAGCGCGAACGCGCCCGGCGCGTTCGGCACGCTGACCGTGCCGAAGGTGACATTCGTGAAACTGGCGGTCTGAAAATTCCCCGAGTAGGTCGTCGCGGAGAGGTCGTCGGAGTGATGAAAGAAGCCCCACTGCGCGGTGCTGTTCATCGCGACCGTGGCGCTGCCGAGGCTGATCCAGGAGCTGCCATCGGCGGAGCATTCCGAGGTGAAGCTATTGCCCGCCCGCGTGATGCGCAGCCATTGCGGAGTGACCGCGGAGTTCGCATTGCCGGTGAAGATCGCGGTGCCGCCGGAGGTGGTGCGATAGACGAACTTCGAGCCGTATCCCGTGCTGCTGCTCGTGGCGGTGCCCGCCATCAGCGCGCCGCCGCCCGTGGCATTTTCGCGGATCATGATCGCGTAACGCGCGCCGCTTTGCGCGGGTGAAGCCGCGGGCACCCGCGCGGTCATGACCCCATCGCCGGTGCGGGTCTGGTAGATGAACTGTCCCACTTCCGCGGCCGCCTGAGTCGCGAGGCCACTGCCGCCGAGCGTCGTGGAACTCAGGCCGCCTTCTGCATTCACCGCGGGGGAGGAGCCGGTCACGGTGCCGATGAGCGATTGATTCCACGGCACCGGAAGGGGGGCGGTCGGATCCTCGATGAGCACCGCGACGCTGTTGTAAGTCCCGATTCCGGTCCCCTCCGACGGGTTGCTGAGCGTGAGCCGAAACTGCCGCGCCTGCTGCGCGGAGGCATTGTTGATGATCGGTACGTCGATGATCTTCGGGCCGGTCTCGCCGTCGGTCCAGTTCAGGGTGCCGCTCTTCGCAGTGTAGTGCGTGTCGGCGATGGCCGAACTGTCGGCCGTGGCGTAGTCCACGCTCACCGCGCCGGTCACACCGCCGAAACGTTTCACCATGATCGGCGCCGTGCCCGCGGTCTTGCTGGCCTTGGTGGTCGTCGCGTCGAACTCGAAAAAGCCGGCCACCGCTTCAAACGAAACCTCCTCGCTCCGCGCCGAATCGCCCGCCGCGCTGGTGGCGAAAACGCGGTAGAAATACGTGCTGCCCGCGGTGAACGGACCGGGATCCGTGAAGCTCGCCGAGCCCGGGGCGAGGGTGATCAGCGGCGCGAAGGACCCCGTGCCATTGACCTTTCGCTCGACGCGATAGGCCGTTTCATCCGTCGCATTATCGACCCACGAGAGCAGCGCATTCGCCGCGCTGGCCTGGGTCACGGTGAGTGCATTGGGATTCAGCGGCGCCGCGGTCGCGCCGGCATTTACGGTCAGCGCCACCATCGAGCCCTGGCTGAGATTTTCGTACGTGCCGCCCGGCGCCGTCTCCAGCTTCAAGGTCCGCACCATGTAAGTGTAAGGCGTGCCCGCTGCGCCCGTGGCATCCACATGATTCGGCGCGCCGAGCGGAGTGGCGGTGATCCGTGTGAACGGTCCCGCCGGGGTGGCCGCGCGATACACGTGATAGCCGAGCAGCGCGGTTTCCGCGGAGGCGTTCCACGCGAGGCTGACCTGGCCGCCGGCGCTCGTGGCGGTGAAATTGCGCGGCGGCTCGACGACATGCATGCGCAGCGACGGATCGCCGAGCAGGCCGCAGTGGGTGCCGCCGCCGCCGAAATTCACCGGCGTGTAAACCGGATTGCTCACCGACGTGAACTGCGAGTTCATCGACTGCCGCATCGAGTATCCCAGGGTCTCGCCTGTGGCCATGTGGTGCATGAAGAAGCTCGGCCTTCCCGCCCAGAAGGCGCACAGCCCGAGGCCATCGCCCGTGGCATTCCCCGCGAGCGGCGCGCGCATGAAGTTGTTCGTCACATCCCAGTCGCCGAAGTAACTGCCGAAGAGCGACACGAACGCCGCCCGAAACGGACGCCGCCCGAAATCCGCCGTCGCGCCGACCGAGCCGCAAGTCTCGTAGCTGCCGCCGCCGTTGCCGTTGGCCATCAGGTAAGTATTCGTCGCCGCGAGCGTCCACCAGTTGCCGGAGGGCGCTTCATCGAAAGTGACCTCCGGCGGCCGGCCCACGCCGGTGAAGCCCCACGCCCAGCCCGTGCGCATGAAGCCCTCGCTGCCAAACGTCCCAAACCCATCCCGGATCAGCACCCGCCGCTGCACATTGGCATACGCGCCCAGCTTGTATTTGAAGTCATGCGCCTTCCGCAGATAGCGGCGGAGCAGCGAGATCTCGGAGACATTCGCGGCGGGGGCGCGCTGCATGTTCACCAGGTCCACCCGGCCCACCATCAGCTCGAGGGTGCTGGGAATCGTGGACTGATCGAGTCGTCCATCCCCGGGGATATTGGTGAGCCGCACGTTCGCGGCGACGCCGTTGTTCACCGAGGAGTCCGTCCAAACTCCATCCATGTCGCCGTAGTAGCCATCCGCCGACCACGCGCCGCTGTGGTTGCCGTGCCCGTCCCAAGCCGAGTTGCCCGCATACGGCACAGGCACGTGGCCGAGGAGATAGACCTGCTTCACATTGGCCGGATCGGCATCGTAGGCCGCCTTGATCAGCGCCTTTGTATCCGCCACCGCAGTCACATCCGTGAGGCTGTCGCGCCGAGCCGCCACGATCGTCTGCACGAGCCAGCCATCCGCGGTGAGATCGTTTCGGAGTTGATCGATCTCCGGCGCGAGCGGCGCGGCCATCGCCTGGTCCACCACGAGCAGCAGTTTTCCCCGGTCCTCGACCATCGGCAGATTGGCCCCTGCGGTGATGTAGCCGACCGCGGTGTTCGGAGAAATCGCGGTGTAGGTGCGCTGCATCCAGTACTCGTACTCCACGCCCGGGACCGCGGTGTTGTCCGCATAGCTCGTGGCTGAGGCTCCCGGCGAGGCCTGCTGCACCCACGTCGCCGCGCCCTTCAGCCGCCGATGAATGACCTGCGCGGAAATGCTGGCGGGCAGCCGCAGCGTCCACGTCAGCGTGATGTGGGGCACCGTGGGAGAGACGTCCGCCTTCAAATCGATCGCGAAATCGCGCGTGACCTGTGCGGAAAGATTTCCGGCCAGGAGCAGCAAAAGACCAAGGATGAAGGAGGGGGAGAAGCGCAAGTGGGGGAGTGCGGATCGCGAGACGCTGAAGCTAACGATTCCCGCGCGATTCGCGAGAACGACTTTGGCGCGCCGCGCGCGACATGGAGGGACACGCTCCGTCGTGTCCGAAAATCGGGGGAGTGATCTGGGACTCCAACCACCCATTCCCCGCGCGGTTGTGTTTGCCGGAGGTCTCGCGATAGTTTCCGCTCCGATCATCCACGAGCCCCACCGCCGCTCCATGCCCATCCGCCGCTTTCTCGCCCTTTCCCTGCTCCTCGCCGCGCCGCTCCTCGCGCAGCAGCCGGAGGAAAAGATGCTCGATCGCTACCGCCAGGTGCTCGTCGCGAACCCGACTGAGGGAATCGCGTTCGACCGGCTGTGGAAGTATTACGCGGACAAGGGCCAGACCAATCAGTTCATCGACGAGTATCGAACCGGCGGCACCTTCGCGAGCGAGATGATCCTCGGGCATCTGCTCCGGCGGGTCGGGAAGGAAGACGAGGCCCGGGCCGCCTATGAGCGCGCCTCCAAGCTCGACGCGGTCAGCCCGCTTCCGGCGCTTTCGCTCGGCGCGCTCGCCGCCGCGGGTGGGCGTCCGCGCGAGAGCGCCGGCTGGTTTGAAAAAGCGATCCCGCTCCTCGCGCAGACCGACCCGCGGCTGCGCGAAGTGCTCCTGCAACTCGGCGGGCAATGGCTCGCACTCGGCGATTCGGCGAAGGCGGCCGAGGCCTGGGAACTCACCGTGCAGGCCAATCCCAACGACCTCGAACTGCGCCGCCGGCTCGCCGAAACCTACGCGCAGAATCACCTCTCCGAGCGCGCGATCGGGCACCTGGAATTCCTCGAGGCGCATTCGCCGCCGGCGGAGCGCGCGCAGGCCTTGCAGCAAATCGCGCGGATCAAGCAGGGCGCCGGGGACCAGGATGGCGCGATCGCTGCGCTCGAGAAGGCGCTGGCCCTCACCACGCCGGGGAACTGGCTGCGCGCCGAGTTGCAGTCGCAACTCATCCGCCTGCACCAGCGATATCACCGCACCGCGGAACTCGAGGAGCGCTGGCAAAAGTACGCGGACGAAAATCCCCGCGACCTCACCGGATACCTGCAACTCATCGATCTATACGAACGCCTCGGCGATCTCGAACGCCAGCGCGCCTGGCTGGAAAAGCTCACCCAGGTGGCGCCGAAGAATCCCGACTACCGCTGGCGGCTCGCGCGGCTGCTCGTGCAAATGGAACATCCAGATGAGGCGGTCGCGCTCTACGACGCCCTCATCAAGGAGCAGCCGGCCAACCCGGACTTCGTCTTCGAGCGTGCCCGGCTCGACGTGCAGCGCGAAGCGACCGGCGCGGCCCGCGACCGCATCGCGGCACTCCTCGTCCTGCGCAAGAACGACGAAGCCATTCGCGCCAAGGCGCTCGAGTTCTTCGAGCAAAACCGGCTCACCGATCTGATCGAGCAACACCTCATCGCCGACGCCGCGGGCGGTTCCGACGATGCCGTGTTTGCGCTCGCGAATTTCTATTTCACCCAGAAGCGCGACGAGGACGCGAGCCGCACGCTCCAGCGCACCGTGTATCCCAATGATCCCGCCGCGAAGCAGGCCGCCGCACACTTCCGAATCGCGCAGGCCTTCAAGAGCCAGAACCGAATGGAGGTCGCGCTGACCGAGGTGGACAAGGCGCTCGCACTCCAGCCGGATGTGCGCGAGATGCTGATCTTCAAAGGCGAAGCGCTGATCGCAAAGGGGCAGGCCGCGGCGGCGCAGGCCGCATTCGAGCAAGCGGTCGCGCGGAGCAAAGGCACGGGTGAGGAGATCGAGGCGGAGCAGAAACTTTTTGAGAGCTTTCGCAGCGCCCAACCGGACCCGGCGCCGATCCGCAGTCCGGGGCTGCTGACTCTCTCGATGCCGGGCGGTGAAGCCCTGCGGACGCCGAATCCCGCGCTGGAGCAATTCGTCGCCGGGCTGGAACGGACGGCCGCCGCTGCGCCCTCCGAGCAGGCCTGGCTGCGCGTGGCCCGCTGGCGGATCTGGAATCGCGAGGGCCGGGCCGCGCAGCAGGCGCTCGATCGCGCGATCGCGCTGAATCCGAGGTCGGTGCCGGCCTACGAGCTCGCGGTGAAGTTGAGCTCGATGGATGGGCCCACGCCGGCCGCGGTCTTCCACCTCATGAAGCTGGGCGAGATCGATCCGGCGAATCAACTCAGCTATCAGCGGCGGGCCGGACAGTTTGAATTGCAGGCCGGGCGCGTGACTGAAGCGCTTTCGCTCTTCGATCAAATCCTCAAGGCGAGCCCCGGCAATCTCGACGCGCTCACCGATCTCGCGCTCACCCAGCAGCGTGCGGATCGCTGGACGGATGCGCTCGAGACGTGGCGCCAGATCTACGCGCTCAGTCCGCCGTCGAAAAAGAAGGACGCCTTCGCCCCGCTGCTCCGCGTGCTGGACCGGCTGGAGATGCACCCGCAGGCGGCGGAGTTGCAGCTCAAGGCGATCGACGGCGAGGGCGGCGAACGGGAGCAATTCCAGCTCTTCAACGATCTGCTCGCGCACTGCTCGCGGCATGGCCTGCTGGACTGGCTGCGCGCGCAATTCACGCAGCGGCGCAAGCTCCGCGCCGACGATTATTTCACCGAGATGGCGCTCGGCCGCATCCTCAAGCTCGCGGGCAACAAGGCGGCCGCCTTCGAGGTGCTCGCCGATGCCAGCTACGCCGCGCCGAACCAGGCGGAGGCGCTGCCCGAGTTGATCCACGAGGCGGAGGAATTGCGGAAGCTCGACGCGGCGATCAAGCTCCAGGGCCAGCTCCTGCGCATCGTGCCGCAGACGAAGCCGGATGGCTTCGAGAAGCTGGCGCGGCTGCAGGAAAAGAATTTCGACCTCGAAGACGCGGCGAAGACCTGGGATCGGCTCGTGGCCCGGTTTCCGCGCGACACCGGCATGCTCGTCCACGCGGTCGAATTCCAGATGCGCTGGGGCAGTCCGCAGCGCGCCGCAGAGCTGCTCGGCAAAGTGCGGGCGCTCGAGCCGGGGAATCTCAAGGCCCTTGCGACGCTTTCCGATCTTCTCCTCGAATCCGGGAAGGTCTCCGAAGCCGCGGAATGCCTCGAGCAGATCCTCAGGAAGTCGCCCGTGGAAGTGGCCGGCGAGGCGATCCATTTCCCCGCCTTGAAGGCCGAGGATGCCGGGCGCTTGCAGACGGCCTATCTCACCTCCGTGCAAAAACGCCGTGGTCGCAGTTCCGCGGAAGCGATGCGCGCCTTGCGCAGCTTCTGGGTGGAGGAAGCGGCGGATCCGAAAGGCGATCGCGAGCTCCGGTTGAATGCGATTCGCCAGCTAGGCCAGT
Source organism: Chthoniobacteraceae bacterium (assembly GCA_031411395.1). Classification (GTDB taxonomy): domain Bacteria; phylum Verrucomicrobiota; class Verrucomicrobiia; order Chthoniobacterales; family Chthoniobacteraceae; genus Chthoniobacter. The sequence continues at coordinate 3,903 of JANOAZ010000147.1, read as the reverse complement.
TGGTGCGCGACCGCGAGGATCCTGCCGCGCTCCAGGCCTGGGTCGAGCGCTGGAAGAAATCTTCCGCGCCCAGCGAAGTGCTTTGGGCGCTCTATTACGCCGGCGCCGGCGGGGCCTTGCTCGATCAGCTGGAAAGCCTGATGCAGGGCGCGCCGCGCGATCCCAAGATGCCGCAGGCCTTCATCTGGCTCGCGCTCCAGACCGGCCAGATCTCGCGCTTGAGCGCGTGGCTGCAGGATCGCCGCCGCACTACCGACGAGCGCGACTACCTGCTGGTCGCGCTCGGCCAGTATCTCATCAGCGGCGATGGCCGGATCGACGCGACGCTGCTCGAAAAACTATTCCCCAGCGGCTTCAGCCTGCGCCTGTGGCAGACCGCGGCGCTCTTCGCTTCGCGCAATCGCTTTCGCGAAGCAATCCAGCTCGGGCAACGGGTCTTCGCCGGCGCCACCACGCAGCGCGCGGGTTTTGGCCGGGAGCTCGCGCATTGGCATCTGCTCCTCGGCGACGTGGAGCAGGCTCGCGAAATCCTGCGCAGCTCGATCGCCCTCGGCGCGGAGGCGTTTGACTCCGATGTCTATGGCGCGTTGCGCGAATATTACCTGCTGCTGCCCGAGTCCGGGCGCGCGGAATTTTCCGCCAGCTACCTCGATGCGATCGATCCCCGCCGCCAGCCGCTCCACCGTGCCATCGCCGGCACCCTGCTGTGCGCGCTCGCCGGAGACGAGGTCGGCGCGAAACGGCAGCTCGACGAACTGCTCGAGCTTCGCGCGCTCGCTTCTCTCTCCACCGAGGAACCCGGGACGGCGAGCGTGCGGCAATGGCGGCTGCTCCTCATCGGCGGCGCACAACTCCAGGCGTGGCACTTCGATTCGCTGGCCATTTATCTCTGGGAAAAAGCGCTCGCCGACGGTGCGCTCATTCATCTGCAAGGCGAGCCGGCGCAGGACATCGCGCGCGACATCCGCCTGCGGCTCCTCGCCCTGCGGACGGCCCGCGCCACCAACTCCGCGGAGCGCCAGCAATGGATCGACACGTATGCGCGCAGCTCGCCGCGCGATGGCGCGCTCCCGCTCGGCGAGGCCCTCGAAGGGCTCGGCGCCTACAGCGCCGCGATCGAGGTTTATCGCCAGCTTTGGGATCGCGACCCGGCGAATCCGCAGGCCTTGCGCAGCCTCATCAGCGCCTGCCGGAGCGGCAATGACAACGACAGCGCCGAGGCCGCGCTCTGGAAATCCGTGGGCGCCGGCGCGGCCCGCGCGAACGATCCGATGCATCGCGATTCGCTGATGCAGCTCGCGGAACTGCTCGAGCGCAAAGGGGATCTCGATCGTGCGCGCACCGTGCTCAGCGAAGCGGTGGAAAGTGCGCCCGCCGATACCCGCCTCCTCCTGCGCCTCGCGCAAATGCACGAACGCGCCAAACATCCCGACCTCGCGGAAGCCGTGTACCGCCGGCTCCTCACCGTGGAGCCGGGCAATGCGCCGGCCCGCGTGGCGCTCGCGACCCTGCTCGAGTCTCTGGGGCGCGCCGAGGCCGCCGTTGCGGCGCTCAGCAAGGGAACCGGCCCGGAAACCGAAGCGCGCCTCGCGCAGCTCCAGCTCAAAGCCGGACAGGTGGAAGACGCCCTGACGACCCTCGAACGCATCGTCCCGCCGCAGCACGTGACCCCCACGCTGAGCATCGCCGACGCGCTCGCCGCGGGGGGCGAGCGCCGCCTCGCGCGCAGCGTCGCGCAGGCCGCGCTCATCCGCACGATCGATGCCGGGATGAAATTCCCGCTGCTCTGCAAGGCCGTGGAACTCCTCCAACCCGACGACGGCGCCGTGGCGGTGCGGCGGGAATTGCGGCGGCTTCGCCAGGTGGCGGACGAGCAGCCGGGATTGCTCGGCAGCTATCTCGATTTCGCACAGACCCAGGCGGCGCGGCTCGGCCTCGAGCAGGAATTCACGGCAGAGCTGAACACGCTCTGGGCGGAAGGTTCCGGCCCGATCGCCGCCGGCGCGGTGCTGCTCGCGGCGGAACTCAAAGCCGCCGTGCCCAAGGCCGCCGAGGAAACGCTCGGGCAGGTGCTCGCGCGGGACGATGCCGGTGAAGTGTGGCTCTATCGGATCGCCAGCTTGCTCGAAGCCGCGCCGCAGAAGGATTGGGCCGTGGGTGTCCGCGAGAAACTCGCGCGCACCAACCCCGGCAGCGAGCAACTCACGCTCGACCTGGCGCGCCTGCTGCACCGGCTCGGCCGCGCGGACGAGGCGCGCACGGTCCTCGATCGGCTGGCCGTCCGCGGTGCGATCAATAGCGAGATCAGCGGCAAGATTGCCCAGGTTTTCGTGGAATTTGGCGACCGCAACCGCGCCCGAAAACTTTTTGTCGAGGCGGTGCAGAATGATCCTTACGTCCGGAATTTCCCCGTCCATCTGGAGTATGCCCGGCTCCAGATCGCGGAGAAGAATTTCGCCGGAGCGAAGCGCACGCTCCGCACCGCGTATGACAATCCCGCAAACCGGGACTTTGCCCCGCTCATCGAATGGCTCGCCGCCTCCGGGAAGCTCGACCAGGCCGATTCCGAACTCGTCGAATTTGCGCTGGCTCCGGCGCGGCTCCTTGAGGCGCGCCGCGGACTCTTCGTCCATTTCGCGGACAAAAAGAATCTGCCCGCGGCCGTCGCGCTCCTCCAGGCTCACCCCGAATCCCTCACCGTGCCGATCGCCGCCGCGCTGCGGCAGCTTGCGACCGGGGAGCAACGTTTCGATGACGTCGCCGCGATCTTCGAGGCAGTCGTGAAACAGCCGCTCGCGGGCAATGACTTTACCCTAGAGCTGGCGCGGCTCTACGGCGCGTGGGCGGCGAGCGAAGTCGCCGCCGGGAAGATCGATCCGGCCCTCGCGCATCTCCGCCGCGGACACGAACTGCGGCCGGAATTCTTCGAGATCGCCCGCGACCTCGCGATCCTGCAAAGCCAGAACAGCGCCGGGAAAGCGGCGATCGAAACGCTCGAGAGCTACCTCGCCGCCGCGACGATCGTGCCCACCGAAGCCGCAAAAGCGCGGGAAATGCTCGCCCGGCTGAAGGCTGGAGCGACGCTGTAGGCGCGCGCCTCTGGCCGCGCAACACGCCGGCCCCGGCATGATTGCCCGGTTTTCCCTCGCGAGTCGCCTTCTCCCGAAATCGGCAAGCCCACCTCGCCGCCCAGCCGTTGCGAGGCGGGACGCGCGCGCCTACTCTCCCGATCCCGGCCGCATCGGCTTCTTTACACACCCTCCGGGTGGTGCCACTAATCCCTCCGTGTTTCGCCCGCCCGTCATCCTGCTCGCGCTGATCGCCGCGCCATCACTCTTCGCCGAACCGGCGGAGAAGCCCGCGGGCCGATCGATCCAGCAGCGCTTTGGGTCCATCGACCAGGGGCTCGTCTTCGACCCGCGTCAGGGTGCGGTCGGACAGGGCCAGACGTTCAGCACCCGCAACGCGCCAAGCGGTGAGTTCTACTACGATCAGAAGATCGCGCCCTCGAAGTACGAAACCCGCGAATTCGCACCGAAGACCTCCTGGCTGAGCAAGCTGAAATTCTGGACGAAGGATGCGAATACCGGCGGCACCGGAGAGATTCCGAATGCTTCGAGACAGTTTGGGACAAAGAGCGCCGCGGTGAAGGAATCCCGCGACGCTGGAAAGACCATGGCCGTGCGCGATCTCCCGGGCGGAGATCGGGTCTATCTCGGCCCGGAACGCGCGAAGCTCGACCGCTCCGTCGATCCCACCAAACCGCTCCCGGGATGGACCGGCAACAAGATGGAAGTCCTCACCCTCGAGCAGGTCCGCGAGTTGTTGAACAAGAACAAGTAGTCCCGACCGCGCGGGCGACCCCCGGGAGCGTCCATCTCCCGCTCGGCCTGGGAGCGCTCG
>JANOAZ010000146.1:0-24238 GCA_031411395.1 Chthoniobacteraceae bacterium | reverse complement strand
CGTGAGGCCGCCTTTGACCACGGCTTTGACCTTGCCTTTGATGAGTCCGTCGCCTTGGAAAACCTTGACGATCTTCTCCCAGTTCTGGCGGTAGGCGGCGCGCTCCTTGGAAAGGATGACGGTGCCTTCGTCGTTTTCGAGACGCACGAGGAGCACTTCCACCTCGTCGCCGACTTCCAGGTCATCGACGTCGTCGAACTCGCTGGTCGGGATTGCGCCCTCGGATTTGTAACCAATGTCGATCAGCACTTCGCGCGGGCGGATTTCAAGAATCCGGCCTTTGACGATGCTGCCCTCTTTGAAGTCGCGAAGAGATTTCGCGATCAAGTCCTGCATTTGAATCATGACGTTAATTAACTACCCACGGGTTTCCGGTTTTCCATTTCGTCCCGGGCTGCTCACACGAGCGTCCAATGGCGGGGGAAAGGGGACGGGGAAGTTAGGCGGGTAAGGGGGGATGGCAAGCGGTTTGTTCGGGGATCTAGCGCCTGTGCCGCGGCCTGACTCACCCGACCCGCAGCATCCCGTCGGTTAGGACCTTGGCCCGCAGACCGCCGCTGCCCTTGAGCCGCTCCTCCGCGCCGGGCGCGAAGGCCACATTCATCCACTCACACGGGGCGCTTTCCGCCGTTCCGGAAAAGCGCACACCCTGCACTTCGAACTCCTTCCCGATCAGCCCAGCCAGATCCGCGCCGACCGTGATGATGTTCCGCCGGAATACCGACGGCGACCGATCCCATACCCCAAACTCCGCGCAGAGCTGTTCATACACCTCGTTCGCGAAGAAGGTGACCTGACCCTTGTAGTCCTCCTTGAAATCAAAAAACCGATCGCCCTCCAGCCCTCGTCCGGCCACGCACTTCACCTCCGCGCATTCCACCATCGGATGCCCGCCCGGCGGCTGCCCGTGATGGCCGAAGAAATTGTGTCCCGGCGAAACGAACAGGTGCTTGATGCGGAAAGGCGCGACGTCTGACATCGTATTCACTGTGCGCGACCCCGAGCCCATCGCCAACCCGAACTTCGCCGCCGTGCTCCTCGCCGGCGGACGCTCCACCCGCATGGGGCGCGACAAAGCCACGCTGATCATCGACGGTCAGCCGCTCTGGGAACGCCAGCTCGCCACCCTCCGCGCGCTAGGGCCGCGCGAGCTTTTTATCTCCGGCCGCCGCGACGGGCCGTATGCCGGTGCCGGCGTCGAGATCATCGAGGATTCCGTTCCCGATCTCGGTCCGCTTGCTGGCATCGCCGCCGTCCTGCGACGCTCGGAATGCCCGCACGTGCTCGTCCTCGCCATCGATCTGCCCGGCATGACCGCGGATTTTCTCGCCACTTTGCTGCACGAGGAATGCCCGATCGTCCCCCGTCATGCCCGCTTTTTCGAGCCGCTCGCCGCTGTGTATCCCAAATCCGCCCTGCCCATCGCGGAGGCTTTGCTCCGCGAAGACGAGCGGTCAATGCAACGCTTCGTAAGCCGTCTCATCGGCGCCCGGCTCACTCGACCTTTTGCCATCGCACCGGCTCACGGGCGATGTTTTGAAAACATCAATGCGCCCGGCGACTTGAGTAAATACGAGGGTCCTAATCCTCCGCGATCCCGTGGCAAAGATTGAACGGCATCCGGCTGCCGCAATAGCAGGGCTGCTCGTGGAGCATCACCCGCCGCGTTTCCACATCCGCGCCATCCCACACCAAGCGGGAGTCGGGTAGGAAAAGAATCTGGCTCAGTCCATCCGTCCGCGGAGTGACATCGACGAGGTCACCCTCCGGGCGACGCCACACCGCATGGAACTCGCCCTCGACGAAGACGGAAGGCTGCTCCCGCATTCTCCAGCCGTGCTGCACTGAGCCGCCGTGGCGCCTCACGATCGCGCGGACATTCTGAAAGCAACCGCCCGGCTCGCATTCCGCGGCGGGCTCCACGGTCACATAATCGGGCGTGGACGTGGCATCGATCTGCCGCGCGAGCTTCAAGATTCCCTTGGTGATTGGGGCACCTGAGGGGGCATTGGTCGGCGACATCAGGTGGCCTCAGCCGAAGTGGATGCAGCTTCAGAGCCGTCGGCGGCGGTCGGGCTGGCTGGCTCGAGTTTCCGGCGGCGTTTTTCCTCCTTCTTCGCCTTCTTCTCCAGGTCCCGCTTACGTTTTTCGAATTGGTAGTTTGGTTTTGCCATTTTCTATTTCGCGAGTGTCACCGGAGCGCGGCTCAATTTGCGAGCCTCGAATTCAGCATTCAGTTCGGCTGCAGTCTCCATGAAGGAAGCAAGCCCGGCCGGGACTCCGCGATATTCTTTCCCCGTCTTCTTCACCATGCCCGCGTCCACGAGGTTCTGGAGTTTTTCGTAGGCCCGCAAGCGGAGCATTTCCTCTCCGCCGCTCGCTGCGTTGCGCGATTTGAGGTTCGCATGAACCAGGGTAAAGAGCGGCTTGAATTCGAATGAAGCCTTGGCGGAAAGCACTTTCGCCAGCTCCTCAGCTACTCGATCCGGACCCCGACGTGAAAAACCGTAGTTTGATTTCATCCATCCTAATAGCAGCGATTCGGGAAAAGTCGAGGGACGGTCGGGGGAATCCTTAATATTTCTTCAAGGAAACCACGTTGCGAGTTCACATTGAAGAGCGCCGGGCGTTGGTTTTTCGCTTTGGTGCAATGCAGGAATCAACTACCCATCTTCCATGGCTCGCCCCCGCCTCGTGACTCGCTTGTTGTTGCTGCCGCTCTTGATTTCGCCGGCGCCCGGCGGAGTTGTGATTTCCCCGTCAGAAGATGTTCCGTAGAACCAGCACCGTCCTTTCCACCGGAATTTTAGCCCTCGCCCTCGCCACGTTGCTGAGCCTGGAAGCGCGGATGCTGGCGGCGTCCCCCTTCGCGCGTGGCGATGCGGTGAGGCTGACGCGGAGTGAGACGCTGCTTTTCAAAGGGGAGAATTTCCTCGGCGCTCCGAAGGGGCAGGAGTTCACGGTGCTGCAGCACGATGCGATGAAAAAGCTCGTTTATGTGGCGTTCTTCAAAGCCGACGGGACGCTCATCGCGGTGACGCTGCCCGCCGACGCGCTGGCTGCGAGTCCGCCCGACGGCTGGCGCGATCTGCTGCGTGGGGTGGAGGCCTTTCGCGATCAGCGCTCTGACGAGGCGAGGGGACTGCTCGCCCGCGCCGCCCAGGATCCGGCTCAGAAGGTCTTAGCCACGACACTTTCGGCACGAATCAATGCGGCGGTGACCATGGCCGCGCAAGCGCGCGCGGGGAGTGGACGACCGGGGTTCACAAGTGCGCTGCAGGGTCTGCGCGATACCGCAGAGCAACTGGCAAAGCAGGGGCAATTCTGCCTCGCTCTGCCGCTCGACGAGGGAGGCGATCGGCTCGCCGCGGGCATCGAGGGCGCGCCCGCGTCGAAGCTCGATCGCGACGACATCACAAAGCGCGTGACCATTTCCAATCGCGCCGCGGCGCGGGCGAGGCAAGCGGCGGCGCTGCATCGGCTCAACGAGGCGGTGAAGCTCATCGAGGAGGGATTGCAAGCCGAGCCGGAGCGCCCGGAATTGAAGGCGTTGCAAGGACCGGTGCAGAAGGATCTCGACGAGGCGCTGGCGCGTTACAAGGACGCGGACAAGATGCGTCACTTCAACAAGGGCGAAGTCCACGCGCTCACCGCGATCGAGCACGGGCTCAAGCTCTGTGCCGATCTTCCGCAATTGGTCGCGCTCAAAAAGGAAATGAGCGCGGCCTTCGAGGAGCGCACGTCGCCGCCGGTCACGCCGGCTTTCCTCGCGGCGGCAAAGGTGAGCACGCCCGCTTCGGCGCTGGCCGAGGGACACAAACTTTACACCACCCGATGCACGGAGTGCCACGACCTCGAACTGATCGATTCGCGCGGGATGAGCGGCTGGCAGAAAGCCGTCGCCGGCATGTCGCGCCGCGCCAATCTGAATGACGCGCAACAGGCGCGCATCCTCGACTACCTCGCCGCGGCGCAGAACACCGTGGCGGCGTTGGAATCGAAGTAAGCAGCTTTCACCCCCCCATGCCCCGCCTCCCGCTGTTGCTCGCCGTCACGATGTCGATCTCCACCTTCGCCGCAGATTTCCCGCCAATGGACAAGCTTCCCGCGCATCCCACGCTCCCCGATCCGCTCATCTCGTTCGACGGCGCGCGGATCACGACGAAGCAAGACTGGACCGGCAAACGCGCGCCCGAGTTGCGGGCGCTTTTCCAGCACTACATGTACGGCCAGCAGCCTCCCGAGTTCCGTGTGGAGGGAAAGATTCTGCGCACCGACCCGGCTGCATTCGGGGGCAAGGCGACCCTTAAGGAAGTGGCGGTCAATGTCGGGCGGGGCGACCCGGTGCATCTCATGATTGTGGTGCCCAACAAGCGCCAGAAGCCGGCGCCGTGTTTTCTCGGGCTCAATTTTTCCGGCAACTACGGCCTGGTCGCCGATCCGCTCGTGCAGATGCCGGACGGCTGGATGCTGGACAAATACGCCGGCGCGCCGGGCAACCGCGCCGGTGAACCCGCGCGCGGCAAGCAAGTCGATGCGTGGGCGATCGAGCAGTCGATCGATCGCGGCTATGCGGTCGCCAGCTTTTTCAGCGGTGACGTGGTGTCGGATAAAGTGGAACTCGCACTCGAACAGATGAAAACCTTTCGGCCGCCCGGCATGGCTGCCGACGCCCCGGATGCGCCGGCCACGATCATGATTTGGGCGTGGGCGTTTTCGCGGATGGTCGATTACCTGGTGACGGACAAGGACATCGACCCGCGGCGAATCGCCGTGGTCGGGCACTCGCGCAATGGCAAGACGGCGCTGCTCGCCGCGGCGTTCGACGAGCGGATCGCGATGGTGATCCCGAGCCAGGCAGGTTGCGGCGGCACGGCGCCGAGCCGTGTGGCGCCAGAGTTGGCGGCGCTCCAGTCGAATGGACGGCCGTCCGCGGAGACGGTCGCTGTGATCAACAAGGCGTTCCCGCATTGGTTCTGCGGCCACTTCAAACCCTTCGGCGAGGCGCCGGAAAAGCTGCCCTTCGACCAACACGCATTGATCGCGCTCTGCGCGCCGCGACCGGTGCTTGTGTCTTGCGCTGTGGAAGATGTGTGGTCGAATCCGCCCGGCCAGTTTGAGATGCTGAAGGCGGCGGATCCTGTGTACAGGCTGATGGCCGGCGATGGCCTCGGCGCGACCACGCCGCCGGAAACCGGCAGGCTCCTCGATTCCCGGCTCGGCTACTTCATTCGCCCCGGCAAACACTCGATGACCGGCGAGGACTGGAAGGTGTGGCTGGACTACGCGGACAAGTGGCTGCGCTGAGCGCGGCGCTCTCTCAACAACGCTCGGAGAAGCGAGAGCACGACGACGGCGACGGACAGGTGCGGCAGCCAGTCGCCGTGGCGGGTGTAAAACGTCATTCGATTCCCCGTCGGGATCGCGAGCTGGCCGGCGACGAAGCCCTGCTCGAATGGCTTGAGAAATGGAATGACGGAGGTCGGGAAGTGAGTGCGCGCGGGGCGGTCGAAACGCGCGACCCGGCCGAACGGATCGACGGATCCGGTGAGCCCCGTGTTGCCACAACGCATCAACGGGCGGCGCGTTTCCACGGCGCGAAAAATGGCGTTGGCGAGATGTTGTTCGGCGGCGGGGGAGTCCGCGAACCAGCCGTCGTTGGTGATGTTGACGAGCAACTGCGCGCCACTGGCGACGAAGCGGCGCGTGAGGTCGCCGACGGTATCTTCAAAGCAGACGAGTGCCGCGAGGCTGACCGCCGGGTCGCGAAGATGCAGCAGCGTCAACTCCCGTCCCGGCGTGAAATCCCCCGGCACCATTTTTCCGGCGAGCGGGGCGAAAAGCGGGCGCAGCGGGAGGTATTCGCCGAATGGGACGAGGTGCATTTTCCGGTACGCTTGGACATGCTTGCCGGCTTCCGTGAAGAGCGCAGCGAGGTTGTAGTCCTCGTCTTTCGCAGGATCGAAGTCGATCGTGCCGAGGAGTAGGCCGATGCCGTCGCGCTTGGCCTGCGCGAGCACGAAGCGATACGTGTCTTCGTCGCCAAAGAGTGGTCGCGGCGTGGTGGCCTCGGGCCAGATCAAGAGCTGCGGCTGGGATTGCGCGAGGGTCGCCAGCCCGGTGAGGCGGGCGAGAGTCTCGAGCACCTTGCCCTCGAATTGCGGATCGAACTTTTCGACCTGCGGAATGTTCGGCTGAATCGCGGCAACCCGCAGCGGCACGGTCGGCCCGGCGTCGTTCGCGATGAGCGTCCGGACGCCGTAGGAGAAAACGGCGACCACGAGCCCCACGCTGAGGCTGAACTCCCAGCGGATGCGTTTGAGAAAGGCGGGGCCGAACTCGCAGATCAGGCGGCGCACGATGATGACGACCATTAAATTCACGTACGCGACGAGCCACGTCAGCCCCCAAATTCCGGTGAGGTCCGCGATCTGGATCATCGCCAAATCGCGATGCAACGCGACCCCGAGCCCATTCCACCCAAACCCGCCGAAGAGCCAGCCGCGCGTCCATTCCAACATGACCCACGCGCTGGCACCGACAGCGCCGGTCGCGAGATTGCGCCAGGAGTTTGGAAAGGTTCGCGCGGCGCCCTGCGGCACGATCACTTCCAAAAACCACGTCCACAGGCCGACGTAGAGCGCGAAGAGAAACGCGAGCAGCACCGGGAGCGAAAGCAGGACGGGATTCGCGTAGAGCTTCGCCAGACTGCCGAGCCAGTGGAACGTGCTGGCAAAAAAGATCAGTCCCGTGATGTAGCCCGGGGCCAGGCTCCGCAACGCGCGGCGCCACCACGAGGTGGCTGGAGCCGCGGGGCGAAACCACGTCGCGCAGAGCAGCGGCGTCAGCGCGGTCCAGACGAGCCAGCTTTGTTCAAAGCGCGGATAACAAATCGTCAGCAGCACGCCGCTCAACGCCGCGGCGAAGAATGGCCACCAGCGAGCAAATGCGGAATGTGGAATGCGGAATGCGGAGTGGTCGGCCATGCGCGTGGTCTTGGGGGCGCGGAGCATCCCTCCGCCCTCCGCCCTCCGCAATCCACATTCCCTCACTCGCGGCGCACGCGCTTGCTCTTCGGCTTGGCCTGCGTGGGATTGAGCGCCTCGCGCAGATCCTTGGAGTAACCGGAATTCACGTGGAAGGTATTGCGTTTGAGATCCTCCACATCGTGAAATGCACCCGCATCGGACACGACGTAGCCGAGCATGATCAAGCCCTTCAACGTTTCCATCAGCTCCGCCGGGACCAGTTCCGGACAGCGTTGCAGGAGGTCCGCACCGCTGACATCCGACCCGGAGAGGCCGATGGCTTTGATGACAGACACTTCACCGCCGTCGAGATTGAGTTCTCTATCGCTCATTAAAGTAGAATCGTAATCAACCACCAAGGCGGACTCCCACGTCCTGTTGAATCCATGTCCAAAGGAGTTCAAGGGAGGCGCGCACTTCGTTCTTGATCGTCTCCAGTTCAGCCGCGGTAAAGGCTTTTCCCGCCTCAGGCGCGCGGCGGGCGAACATGTAGAATTTGATCTTCGGCTCGGTGCCGGACGGGCGCACCGCGACGCGCCGGCCGTCGGCGAGTTCGATCATCAGCATCTTTTCTTTGGGGATCGTGTCGCCTTCGATGTCGGTGAAAGTCTGCGTCGCATAGTTGCGCGTCGCGTTGACCGGAACGTTCTCGATCTCGGTCGGGGGCATGGCGGCATACGATTCGACCAGTCGCTGGATCTTCGCGGCCCCATCCGCGCCCTCGAAGGTGAGCGAGCCGTTCTTCTCGAGGTAGAAGCCGTATTCGGCATACACCTCATCGAGCAATTGATCGAGCGTCAGCCCTCGCGACTTCGCATACGCGGCGACTTCGGCGAAGACGACCACGGCTCCGTTGCCGTCCTTGTCGCGCACAAAATCCGCCGCGCTGTAGCCGTAGCTCTCCTCGCCGCCGCAGACGTAGAAGCTTGAGTGGGTCAGCCGCGCTGCGCGGGTCTGATCCTCGGGCAGGGTGCGGTATTGCTCGCGGATTTCCGGCGGCAGCGCCTTCTCATACTTGCCGAGTTTTTCGCCGATGTACTTGAATCCGGTGAGCGTCTCGACGCAGCGCAGGCCGTGCTTGTCGGCGATGGCCTTTTGCAGATCGGTAGTCACGAGCGTTTTCACGATGACGCAGCGCGCCGCATTGGCCGGCGTGATGACGCCCTGCTCGATGAGCCGCTTCACCCGATACGCGGCCATGAGCGAGCCGATCTGATTACCCGTGAGCAGCTCCATCTCGCCCGCCGCATTGCGCGCAGCGACTCCCATTCGATCGCTGTCCGGATCGGTCGCGATGACGAGATCCGCGCCCTCCGCTTTCGCGAGCGCGATGCCGAGGGCGAGCGCTTCCGCGTTCTCCGGGTTCGGCGATTTCACCGTCGGAAAGCGGCCGTCGAATTCCTCCTGCGCGGCGACGGTGAGATACTTGAAGCCGAGCCGATCGAGCATCGGCTTGGTGATGATGCCGCCCGTGCCGTGGATGGAGGTGAAGACGATTTTCAATCCGCTGCGGGCCGCGGCAGCGACCATCTCGCGATCGAGCACCAGCGTCTCCAGCCGGGTCATGTAGGCCTCATCGATCTCCTTTCCCATCGTGGTGAGCTGCCCCTGATTCTCCGCGGGGAGTGCCTCGTACACGTCCGACTCCACCACGTTCACCTTCGCGATGATCCCGCTCGCATGCGGCTCCACCACCTGCGCTCCGTTGTCGAAATAGACCTTGTATCCGTTATCGTGCGGGGGGTTGTGCGACGCGGTGATTACAATGCCGGCGGTCGCATTCGTGTGGCGCACGGCAAAGGAAAGTTGCGGCGTCGAGCGCGGCCCGGCGAAGAGCCCGGCATCGCAGCCGAGATCGGTCGCGACCTTCGCCGCCAGCGCCGCGAAGTCGCGCGAGAAATGCCGCGTATCATGCGCGATCACGATCTTCGGCCGGCCCGGCAGTTTGTTCCTCGCGAACCACTCCTTGCAGTAGCCCACCAGCCCCTGTGTCGCGCGGCTGATGTTGTAAAAGTTCATCGCGTTAGTGCCCGTGCACGGCCACTGCGGGCGGTCGAGCGGCTGCGGCACGCCGCGCTCCTCGGTGGTCACGATCTTGCCGATCGTCCGCCCGCGCAGCCCGCCAGTGCCAAAGGCGAGCGTCTTGAAAAAACGGTCGTTGAGTTCGTCCCATTCCCCGGCCTCCACGAGGTCCGCGATGCTTTGCTGCACCACCGTGGAATCACTGCGGGTGAGCATCTGGTGAATATTGGTGGCGCTGCTCTGAAGCAGCGAGCCCGCCTGGACGGCGGAATGAAGACGGGAGCTGAGATCGTTCATGGCGCTGAAATGATAGGAACCCCCGGCGTGAGGGCCAGTGCCAAGTTGCGCCGGGATTCACGCTGCACGTTCCCGAAGCTGAGCTTTGGAAAAAATAGAACGCTCTTCCCGCAGGTGGTGAAAATGGGCAGCGTTCAGGCGATGAAACTTCGCCCCCTCGCTCTCACCCTGATCCTCTCGCTCACAGCCCTCCTCGATTGCCCGGCCGCCGAGCCGAAGCTCGAGCCCCTTTTCAACGGCAAGGACCTCACCCACTTCAAGGCCGAGGGGTCGAAGGAATTCTGGCGTGTCGAGAACGGCGTCCTGATCGGCGAAAACGACGCGGCGAAGAAAGGCCATTACCTGTGGACGGAGAAGGAGTATCGCGACTTCGTCCTGGAGTTTGACGTGCGCTGGAAGGCCACGACCGAACGCGGGGTCGATACCGGCATCGAGATGCGCAAGCCGAAGATCCAGCTCCAGCTCGGTGTCTCGGGCAGCTTGCGGGTGGATATGACTGGCTCCTTCTACACGGGCGGGAAGCCGGCGTATCCCGAGGCCGGCCAGGCGAAGGACGCGAAGAAGCTCCTGAAACCCGAAGGCGAATGGAACACCTTCCGCATCCAGGCCAAGGGGGATACCTTCACCTGCTGGATCAATGGCCAGAAGGCGTCGGAATATACCGATGCGAAATTCTCCGGCGCGGCTCCGCTCGGCCTGCAGATCCACGGCGGAGTCGAAATGAAGGTGGAGTATCGCAATATGAAGATCGCGGAGTTGTAAGCGCGCGGCCCAAACCGTCAGCGATTTGCCACCCTCGGCGCACCTCATGACATCTCAACTCTTCATCCCCGGACGGGTGCAACGCAGCTTGGTAATCGCCAGTGCATTCTTCATCTCATGCGCAGCGGTGGAAGGTGCCGAGTTGAAGTTTGATTTCAGCCCGGGCAAGGCGCAGCCGGGCTACACGCAGGTCACGCCGCAGACGACCTACGATGCAAAACGCGGCTTTGGTTTCCTCGAAAATTCAGCCGCGACGCGGGCCAAGGGATCCGTGTTTGCGGTGGATGTCGAGGAGGGCAACTACGACGTGACGATCCGCTTCGGCAACCCGTCGAGCGCCACTTCCACCATCATCAAAGCCGAGTCGCGCCGGCTCATGATCCAGAATGTGGAGACCGCACCGGGTAAGTTCGAGACGCGAACTTTCACCGTGAACATGCGCAAACCGGCGATCAGCACTGGAGGCACGACGACGCTGAACGACCGCGAGAAAGGTCCGCCGCCGGTTCCCGACTGGGATGACCACCTGACTTTCGAACTCAACGGCAAACAACCCGGAGTCGCTTCGATGGAAATCAAGCCGGCGAAAGGGGCGATCACGGTTTTTCTCGCCGGAGATTCCACCGTCACCGATCAACGGAACGAGCCTTACGCTGGCTGGGGCCAGATGCTGCCGCGTTTCTTCGGCCAGGGCGTGGCGGTGTCAAACCACGCGGAGTCGGGTCTGGCGCTGTATTCCTTCGAGCGCCAGAAGCGGCTCGAGAAGATCCTGAGCATGATGAAAAAGGGCGACTACCTTTTCATCCAGTTCGGCCACAACGACCAGAAGGACAAGTCGTCCGGCGCGGGGCCGTTTACGAGTTACAAGGCGAACCTCAAGCGGTTCATCGAAGCGGCTCGGAGCAAGGGCGGCATCCCGGTGCTGGTGACTCCGATGGAGCGGCGGCGGTTTGACAAAGACGGCACACAATCGGCGACGTTGACGGACTACGCCGAGGCCGTGCGGCAGATCGGTGGAGAGGAGAAAGTGCCGGTGATCGATCTCAATGCGATGAGCCTGAAACTCTACGCGGCGCTCGGGCCGGAGCAGTCCAGGAAAGTCTTCGTCCATTACCCTGCGAACACCTTTCCCGGCCAGGACAAGCCGCTCAGCGACGACACCCATCACAGCGCCTACGGCGGTTACGAGCTGGCGCGTTGTGTCGTCGAAGGCATCAAGACAAACGTGCCCGCGCTTGCCTCGCGCCTTGTCAAAGACGCCGGCACTTTCGACCCGGCTAACCCCGATCCGCCGGAAAAGGTCGAGATTCCCGCGAGCCCGCTGAGAGGGGCAACGGAAAAGCCTGCGGGTAGTTGAAACCCGGGCTGCTACACATTCCACTCCCTCCCCAATGACTCGACTCCATCGCCGCCTCGCTTGTCTCACCCTCGTCGGCGCCTTGATCGCCGCCCATTCCTCCCAGGCCCAGGACCTGAAAAAGATCGCGGCTGCCATCGACGGCTATCGCTACGAATTCCCCTGCAAAGACCCGATGCCGGAAAATCCCAAGCCCGGCGCGGACGGCATCTCGGCCCGGGCGACCGATGATCCGGCGACCAATGACAAGTTCACCGACGTGAAGAAATTCGGTGGCGAACCCGGCAAACGTTACAGGGTCACTCTCCGCGTGCGCGGCGTGGTCGAGCCGATGATGTATAAAGGCGGCCAGATGGTCGGCGATTACTTCTACATTGGCGGCGCTCCGAACAACGCGACCTACAACATTTACCAACTCACCGTCTCCTCACCCGCCTCGCACTTCTACTTCAACCGCCAGGACAAGGTCGGCCACCGCATCTTCACCATCGACTACACCGCGACCATCGAGGTCGAAGGAGGCGCCACACTCACCTTCCACGGCAACGGCCAAAACGGCCGGATGATCACGAACTTCGCCAAGCTGGTCGTCCCCGACGTGTCCCCGGCACCGGAGCCGTTCAACGGTCAATTCATCCAGCTCAACGTCCTCGAAGTCGTCGAAGTGAAGTAGGTGGCGGGATGGCCGGGCTCACCTCGC
The DNA here is from genome assembly GCA_031411395.1 of Chthoniobacteraceae bacterium. Taxonomy (GTDB): domain Bacteria; phylum Verrucomicrobiota; class Verrucomicrobiia; order Chthoniobacterales; family Chthoniobacteraceae; genus Chthoniobacter. Next base: position 12,072 of record JANOAZ010000146.1, on the reverse strand, counting down.
CAACTCCGCACGCACGCGCTTTTGCCAGTCCGGGTGCTGCTTCTTGTATTCCTGAAACTCGGTGTGTTCCGCGGTGAAAATTTTGCCGTCCTTGTTTTTGTCGATGAAAGGGAAGATCCAGTCCCAGCCAGGTTTCGAGTCCCTCCACTCCTCGCGTGAGTCCCATTCGCTGACCTCAACGCCGCTGGCTTGACGCACCACCGGACCGGTCCATTCCAAAATCTGTCCGCGTTCCAGTAAGCGGCTGCGCAGTTTCGCGCCGTCCACGTTCTGCACCGGCGCGCCGGCTTTGATCGCCTGCGCCGCGGCCACACCCGCCGATTCACCGAGAACGCAGAAGACCGGCTCCATGCGCGCGGATGCATAGGCGATGTAACTGGCCGAGAAGCAGACCGGGACGAGGAGATTGCTGCATTCGGCGGCCATTGGCGTGATCGCCCGGTAGGGAATCGGATACGGGTGACCCGTTCCCCGGGAACCACCGACGAACATATTCCCCTCCGTCGCCACGCCCATCTGGCCGGTCTCCGACGCCACCACGTAACGCCGCACCGGATAGATATCCACGCCGTAAAGGGCGAGCCCGACGCCGTCCTCGACCTTCGTTTCATTCCACACGTCCGCGAGGGTCAGGACGTAAGGTCCGCGCATCCGCCGGGTCAGCCGCACGTAGAGCTGATTGGGCCAGCCGTCGGTGTCGGGATGCATCGTCTGGTCGAGCCCGAGTGCGGCCGTTTCCTCGCGGAAGGCCGCGGGCACGCGCGCATCGGTGCTGAGGAAATGATGCAGGCCGCTGAGGTAGTCCCGGTGCTGACGCCAGACGCGCGACCGCGCCTCCCAGGTGCCGTCTTGATAAAACCGGCTCACGCCCAGCGGCGCGATGGTGACGAGCGATTCCCGTTTGTAGTTATACTCACCGCTGTTCTTCCAACCGGGGAAGATATCCCGCAGGCGCTTCATCAGGGTTTCGGGGTCGTCCTTGATCGTGCTGACGAGGTGCTCGACAAACCTCCCGACTAACTCGAAATCCTTCCCGTCGTAATTCGCGGGCTTCTCGATCGCGATCCGCTTGGCGGGGTCGGTGGTCACGTAAACGCGATAGTTATAGGCCTGGGTGTAATCATCCGCGGCGCCCTTAGGCAGTCCGTGGTCCGCATCCACGAAGGGCAGGAGCCCGCTCTTCGGATCGCCCGGCACCACGTAGGGATCGATCGGCGTCCAGTTCGTCGTCGGGCCGACCCCCGCGAGCTTTTCCTGGTAAGCCTCGGCCGATTCCCGCCCCACGGCATACTTCACTCCCGCCGCCGCCATCACGTCGCCCTCGTAGCTGGCATCGATGAAGACCTTCGCCTCGATCGTCGATGCGTCCTTCTTCGTGGCCGTCGAAGCGGGGATGCCATGTTTATCTGGCGGGGCCAGCTCCAGCGCGAGCCTCACGATCGCCGGCCCGGATTTCTCCACACGTTGCACCCGCTGCTCGTAGATCACCGGGATCTGCTCCTGCTCCAGCCAGTCCGCAAACCCTTGCCGAATCGCGTCAGGCCTTTTTCCAATGTTGAAAACGCGACTCGCCGTCAGCCCGCCGACCGCCTTCGGTTCCGCGCAATCCTGCATCGGCTTGATCCCTGCGCCGAGAATGCCGCCGACCCAGCGGCTGGGTTCGATCACGAGCACGCTGCATCCCTCGTGCTTCGCCGCCACCGCGGCCAGAATCCCCGCCGGCGTGGCTCCATACACGCAGACGTCCACCTTCTTCGCCGGCTCTTCCGCGCGGGTGACCGCCGCCGTCATCAGCAACAAGATGAGGAGGGCACCCAGCATGGCAGGGGGACGTTTCATTCGGAATGTTTAGGGCGGCAAAACCCCGTGCGCCAAGCGCTGGGTTCCGAGATCGCCGGGAGAAAGGATACCGCCTCGATTAAGGGGTAACCAAGATGTGGTTGCGAATAAGTGCCGATGGTCGAAGTGCTCATAGCGAATGGGCGTCAATCAGCCCCGGCCTTCTTCGAATTCAGTGCGAAAGCCGCCATCAATAGTACCTCCATCCCACGAATAAATTCCAAGAATGGTAAGGCGCCCACGCCAGCCCCCGATGTGGTCGGGACGGTAGATGTTCTTCTCCCCTAGCAACGTCCAAAACAACGCCAAGCCTTCCCGGTCCAATAGAGCGCGCAGAGCATCCCGTCGAACGACCAGGGCACCGTGCCCACGATCCCTCGTCGAGGGATCGAATGCTATGAGACGTCCGGAACCATCCACGAAGTCGCCCCGTCGCCCAGCTGCTTTTAGATTCATCTTTTCCGACAACCAGCGGGAGGGCAGCGAGATGATAACAGTCGAATCTAGCGAACAATCGTAGGTGTTGTGCTCGCACATGTATTCGCCCGCTGTTTCGACAAAGGGGTGAGGCAGATCATTGGCCCGCCAGAGTTCGGGGACCCACTCCTCGTCAAGCGGGCCGTCAAAGTGCGCGCTCCAATGATGCTCATGGAGATGCTGCCGAAATCGGTGCCCCGGTCGTGGTAATCGATCGTTGATCCAATTTTGTTCGCGGCCCCATGCCATCATTGCAGGGAGATGTTCGCGTCGAACGATGTAAGAACTGAAAATGTAGTGGATCTCCTGCCGATCGCTTTCCTTCCCTTCAAACTTCCCCACCGTTTCCTTCCGCCGCCAAAGATTGTATCCCTCGAGCATCATCCAGCGTGTGCCGTCAGGCGCGGTTAGGTCCAAGAAGTCGGGCGGCGGCGGCAGGTCTCCGGTGGACTTGAGCCACCCAGATGGTGTTCCTGATGATGTCCAGGCGGTATACTGATGTGGAGTCCACCAATTGACATGGTTTGAGCCCCAGCCATCTTTCGGCGTCCCCTTGAGTAACAAGGACGGGTCTAGGTCTCGATATTCAACAGGCCACAAGCCCTGTTCCCAGTCACGATCTGACATGACGGGTGTGTCGGATTCCGCGACCCCGAAGTTGTCACTAATTCGAGCGTGGAATTCGTCATAAGCGATCCACTGATACTTCTTCCCGATGCGTTCGGGCTTGTGAGAGTCCCGACCGGCAGAACGAACTCTCTGGTCGAATTCTCCGAATCGTTCCGTCGTCCAACCGAGTTCCAGCACACGGCGAAGAATCAGACGCTGGAACATCTCGATGCTGAAGGTCTCAGAATATCGAGAGCCGTAGCGATTCTTCAAATATGGCGCGATGCGCCGTTGGAACTGCTGAGCTTTTCTTTCTCCAAGCAGCGTCGGAAGTACGGTATCGACAGCCTCAACGAACTCACGGCGACTGCGGCGCCATGCGTCCTCCGCTTGGTCGCTTTGCCGCCCATCGATAGCTCGGCATGCCTCAGCGTAACTCTTGAGAAGCTTTGCATCCTCATCCGGTAATGAGTTCAGCAGTTGTCCGAACATCTGGCGCGGTGACGTGCTCCTTTTTTCTCTTTTGCGACGATTAGACCAATTGGTTACATCTCGGATGGTGTAGTGCTCAAAGTCGTCGGCTGTGACCGAGTGATAAATACGCCGCAAACCCTGATGCGGCTCATCGTAATCCTTGGCATGGTAGCACCTGCCCAGTCGATCAAGTGTTGGCGGAGATTTCGGCCACTCGGAACGGAAAGGTGGCAAAATGCGGGACCGGTCATATTCCAACGTGATGCCACGGCGTACTGCGCACTCGACCACACCACGGGCGTGGTCTCGCAGGAGAACGCTCGGCGGCGGAGTTCCCACGCCGAAAAGTCGATCGTAAACTCCCTGAGCCAACGGGTGCAGTTCGACGATCTGGGAAGTCCGCATCGCACAGCCGTAGGCCACCGCATGAAGTCGTTCCTGAACATAGGGTTCATCGACATCAGCAAAGTGCGCCAACAGCCAAGAAAGCACCTGAACCCGCTGTTCGAGGAGTGCGACCAGAGCTTTTGTCGCACGGTCACGAACAAAGCGGTCGGATGTCGTTAGACACCATGTCAGAGTTAGCGCACCCAACCGGACCACCTCATCGGGAAACAGACTTTGCTCCCGTTCCGCCCAAGCCCATTCGATCAACCGGTGTACGCCACCTCCCTCCTCGACCTGACCGAAAAGATAAATGGACCAAAACGCATCGCGTTCTGCCATGGCCAGTGGATGGAGCAAGCGGTCGAGCCAATCAGCGTTGAACGGATGACCGGGCCGTGCGGTGATAGCGATCAATTCATCGAGAACTTTGAACGCATCCCCGTTCCATGGACGAAGTAAGGCTTCGACCCGCTGCTGAGTCGCTTGAGTGAAAGCGCCGGTTCTTCGCCAAACCACACTCTTAATGAACGAGTCGCGAACGACCTCCCCGGCAACTGACACCCCCAAGACCTCATCAATTTCTAACCCAAAGCGCTCTGGTAGTTGGATGGCTAGTGCCTCAATCCAACCCGCAATCTCGTAGAACCAACCGTCGGCCATTCGTCTGCCAAAAACGCCGTCCGGCGCAAATAGCGCAGGCAACTGGTCCGCAGTAGTGCTCGTGAGGACGCTTTTAACGATGAGATGGTCGCTCAAGCGCTGGTACGTAAAGCGGAGCGCCTCATTTTCCGTTGGCTCGAATCCGGGCATCGGCACACGAACGACCACATGCTCGGCAATGAGGTGTTTGAGCAGAGAGCGGCTATGGCCACTGCTAGGATAAAGTCGGAGCAGCAATTGCTTTCCCCTCTCCAATGGAAGGAACTCCCAGCCTTGCTCTGCCATGAGTCCCGCCAACCCTAAAACAGCCTTCTGCACCAAGTTATCGTCTTCGTCGTAGTCGAGTACCGTCTCGTCCGCGAGACGTTCATTGATGCGTTTGAGGACCAGATCAAAGACGGACGTCACGCCAAAAGTCTCGTCGGCGACATGGCCACCACTGTCGTGAACCGCGCGGCAAAGCAGTTTCAAAAGCAAAGGGTTATCGAACTCCGGACTGAGTAAAGGCACGTTTGGCTCTGCCAACCCGTAGTGTTTGAAAAACTCCCGCGAGGCTTCGGTTGCGCGGCCAGCAAAACCGTAATGCTCCACGCGGATGCAGTTGTTCGCGTCCAAGCCTCTCACCTGTTTCGCATATGCTTTGCGTACGGTGACGGCGATTGACACGTAAGGAAAATGCCGCAGATGGGTCAGGATCGACGCAAGATGCTTATTCCAAAACGAAACGCCCGCTCCTTCGTTGATGGCGTCGACAATGATCAACGCATGGCAACCAGTTGCTTCCCCAGCGGCATTTAGTGCGCCAAGAAAAGCGTCACGATCGCAGGTTAGACCGTGGCTGCGGAGAATACAGACCCAAGGGTCGCCATCATCGAATTGCTCTCCGAGCATCAATACTGTCGGCAATCCGACCGCAACGCGCCTCTCAGCAACGGTGCAAACGAGTTGTGTCTTCCCCTGACCGGGCTCGCCAACAATATACATCGCGGGTGTGCGGGCTAGCTGCGCGTCCCGCGAGATACAGAATTTGACCACCTCCGCCAACCGGTCGCTGATTTCGCCGAGTGTGTAATGCGCAAAATCATAATCGGGCAGCTCCTGACCATCGGCAGATCGATCTCGCTGTTGAGCTTTCGCTGCTCGTTCTCTCCGCTTCTGCCAAAGATCGCTTCGAATAGTATCAGCCAAGGCCTCCGCGTTTCTCACGGCGGTTTCAAGTGGCCCAAAATCCAAAAGCACAGCCGGATCGGCAGGAAGCGCGTTCAGTTCTTTGAGAGCGGTCTCAAGTATCGCCTTTAGCTCGACCACGCTTTCGAGCCCAGCCGTGCTTCTGTTCTTCTGAAGTTCCACTAGTGCACCGTTTAACTGGCTGCCTACTGCGTCCAACGTCGCAGCAAATGCAGGTGTGCGTCCCAAAGCCTCAAAATGTTTGGCCAACGGCACCTCGACATTGAACTCGGAATTATACCGATCGCTGGCGGCGGCAAGAGCAGCGGCTGCGGCAACCTGCCGACGAAACCATTCGTCATCCATCGCAGGGCCGTTGAACCAAAACCACCATCGCCCACGATGCTCCGCTTTTGAAAGCCGCAAGGTCAGTTCGTGTTCATCCCAAAGGATAAATTCAACCTCTCGCCCGAGTTCCGCCGCCCACCCGATCCATTTGGTTCGATGTTCGTGCCATCGATCCTCAGCAGAGCGCTGACGAGCAATTCGAGCATCTGGGAAATCGTGCGGAATACAAAAATAGAGGCGGCTCAGGCCAGAATGGACATCGAGAGCCTTCCTCACCGATTTGTCACATTGCGCCCAGCGCTGATCGTCGAGACCGCCCGGGAAGAACTTGGCTTGCCAGCCCCACTCCTTACCGTCGGATAGCGTCCAGTAGCACTCGATCCCTGCGTCAGGTCTCCCTTTTCGCCGAAATACAGCACCATCGCTTACTGGTTCCGAATGGGCGAGTTGGCAGCACAACTCTTCAAAGGCGTCATGCTGTGAGCCCTTCCAAGATCGCAACTGTAGCCAAGGAACGGAAGACGTGCTGGTCTTCGCCCGCTCGCGCGGCTTATCCCTCCCGCTCATTTTCCTCCCTCCATTTCCGCCCGGACGATGTCGGCGAGCTGTTTGGCGGTGGGCAGTTTGCCTTTCAGTTCACCGGGCAATTTCGACTGCAAGGCGTAGGCGGCGACGCCGATCGGGTTGGCTTTCGTGCGGAGGGCATACTCGACTTCCACGTCGTCCTTTTCCGCGCAGAGGATGATGCCGATGGAGGGCTGGTCGCCGGGGTCGCGCTCCTTGTCGTTGAGCAGGTTTAGGTAGAAATCCATCTTTCCCGCGAACTCCGGTTCGAAGGGACCGACTTTGAGGTCGAAGGCGACGAGGGCCTTGAGGAAGCGGTGGTAGAAGAGGAGATCGATGAAATACTCCTTCTTCCCGAGGGCGATCCGGTGCTGGCGTCCGGCGAAGCAGAAGCCGTAGCCGAGTTCGAGCAGGAAGGATTGCAGGCGCGTGATGAGGCGGTCTTCGAGGTCGCGTTCCCGCACGGCGCGGCGCAGGCCGAGGAATTCCAGGTTATAGGAACTCTTGAGCATCTCGTCGGCCTGCTCGGCGAAGTGCTCCGGCAGGGCGAGATCGAAGTTGTGCGTCTTCTTTTCCGTGACGGCGCGTTCGTAGGCCCCGGCCTTGATCTGATTGAGCAGGACATTGCGCGACCAGCCGAAGCGGGCGGTGACGCGGAGATACCAGAGACGTGCGGCGGGGGTGGCGAGCTTGTTCAGGATGAGGAGGTTTTGCCCCCAGGGAATTTCTGCAACAAGGTGTCGCAGAAATTGGGTGGGGCTTCCGTCGTGCTCCAATTCGGCCACACCTTGTGGCCAAATTCCGCACTTTGCTAATTCTGCGACAGGCTGTCGCAGAATCTCGTTTGCCCTGCGTTTGCTGATTTCTCGCACAACTTGCGCGAGAAATTCAGGAGCCGAATAGGCCTCGAAGAAGCGCTTCATGTCCCAGACATTTCGAGGGGAGAATCCGCTCATCGAAGGGAAGGCACGCCGAAGTTCCTCAGCAACCAACTCCACCACCGATTCGCCCCACCCAAGCGCCTTCTGTTTCTCCACGATCCCGCGTCCGATGTCCCAATACAGGAAGATCATTTCGTGATTAATCCTCCGTGCCGCGGAGAGACGGGCCGTAGCGACCCGCGCCTTCAGTTCCTCGACGAACTGCCGGTAGTCGGCACTGATGGCCAGAGTGGTATCGGCGGACTTTTTCATTGGGCGAGTCCAAGTTGATCACATTCGGCGCGCAGCGGGGAGAGTCTTTCGAGCGGAACGATTCCGCTATCGACGAGGAGTTCCAGCCGATAGGCGGTTTGATCCGGGCCTCGCGCGTTCTCGAAATCTCACTTTGGAAACGAGGGCGAAACAAGGTGGACGCGCCTGCGAACCGCGGCAGATACTCGGGCTCGATGCCGTTGAATCCGCCGAAGCTGATTGAGTCCGAGCGGGTGGGCGTGCGGCTGACTTTGGAGTCCGATCTCCCGGCGCTGCTCGCCCTGAATGGCGATGCGGAGGTCACGCGGTTTCTCGGCTTTGCCCCGTGGCAGACTTTGGCGGATGCGGAAGCCTGGTTTCAGCGCATCTCCGCCCAGCAGGCGACGGGTTCCGCGCTGGAGTTTGTCATTGTGGCCAAAGCAAGTGGCAGCGTCATCGGCCGGTGCAGCCTGTTTGCCTTCGACGAGGCCAACGCGCAGGCCGGGATCGGTTACGTGCTGGGACGTGCCCACTGGGGGCAGGGTTACATGCGCGAGACGCTCACCGCGTTGATCGACTGCGCTTTTCTGGAGTTAGGTTTGCGGAGGCTGGAAGCCACCGTCGAGGCGCCGAACATCGCATCGACATGGCTGCTGCAGCGCCTCGGCTTTACCCGCGAGGGAGTCTTGCGCGAACGGTGGATCAGCCATGGAGAACCCGTGGACGCCGAGGTGTATGGCCTGCTGCGCCACGAATGGCCCCGGCCCGGAGACCGCCGCTCTCGTCGTGGAGCTATTTGATCGAGTGCAGGCCGATCATGTTACCTTCGGTGTCCTCGACGAAGGCGATGAAGCCGTATTGCCCGATGGAGAATTTCTCCTTCACCACCTTGCCGCCGTGCTGCGCGGCGCGACCGGCTTCCACGGCGCAATCGGCACAGGAGAAATAGATAATGGTGCCGCCACTGCCGGAGTCCTTGCCCTCCATTTTCACCAGCGACCCGGCGGCACCGGGCGCGTCCGTATTGAAAGGAAATGCCCATAGCTCCACGCGCGGGCTCTCGAGTTTCTCGAAGGTGACCTCGAGCGTTTTTTCATAAAAGGTTTTGGCCCGATCCATGTCCTGCACATAGATCTCGAACCAGCCGACGGGATTGCGTTTTGGATTCATAGGAGTGGAGTAAATAAACAGGTTTCGAAAGTTCGACGAACGGCGGTCTTCGAAAAGGCGCACTTTAGGAATGAGAGAAAACTCAGACCACCCGCGCGGCGATCACCCACGCGCCCCACGCCAGGAGGATCGCTCCCGTGGCCTGACCGAGACGCCAGCGCTGTGGCGCGACCTTTTCGGCCAGCACGAGGATCGTGATCGCCGCGACCCAGAGCATGTTCATCACGCCGGCTACGAAAAGCAGCGCCATGAGCATCCAGCAACAGCCCGTGCAGAACGCGCCGTGCTTCATCCCCATCGCCAGTGCGCCACGCGCTCCTTCGCGCCAGTCGTGCAGCAGGAACTGCAGAGGTGAGCGGCAGTGGTTCACGCAGGCATGCTTCCATCGGGTCCATTGAAAGAGGCCCGCCACCATCAGCAATCCACCCGCAAGCAACGGACTCGAACTCTTCATCGTCGGCGAAAGGAGCGAGGCACCGTGCAGCGCCCATTGCGCGATTGCCGCGACGAAACTAAACGCCGTCCATACGATGAGATAGCCGAGCAGGAACAATCCCGTGGGCACGAAGGGCCTCTCCTGCTCGCGGCGTTTCCGGTTGACCATGGCGAAGGTCAGGATCATCGGCGCCGCAGACGGGATCATCATCGCCACCATCATCTCCGCCCACATCAGGAACAGCGGCAGGATCACGCCCGGCGCCCACGGCTTCACATCCTGACCGGACATGGCCAGGCCCGCGCAGTGGCAAATGCCGGTCGCGTCCATCGCGCGCGCCTCGCGGATCATGTAGAGCCACGCCACCGCCGCGAGGGCGCCCAATGCCGTGAGCACAATGATGCGGTCGTAACGCAGCGCCGATTCGATGCTGTCCGCGCGAGTCATCTGTGGCCGCGAAATGCGGGCGCGTCAGTTCGAGTAGTTCACCCGCGTGTAGAACCCCGCCTTGTGCGGCCATTCGAATTTCAGGCCAGGCACGTCCGCCCGGCACACTTTGGCGGAAACGGCTTCGGCGTTCTTGAAGATGAACCCCGTGCCGTGCACCACACCCACGGATTCGGGTTCGCCGGTGACCGGATTTTTGATCGGCTCCAATTCCACGTTGAGATGCGACCCGATATGCACCGCGCTGTCGCGGCCGTTCATTTTGAATTGGATCGGCGCAAAGACCGGCTCGAGCACCTTGGAAAACGTCTGCGCCAGAATCTCGAACGGAAGCCCACCGGCCTGTCCCGAGCAGATCGTCAGGATCGCCTCGCGTTGTGGCGGAGTCGCGCGCTCATCGATGAAAAGCGCCAGCGTGCCGCCGCCCTCGTGGATCGCTTTCGGCCAGTGCGCCGCAAAGCCCACGCCGAGGCCGTCGAGATTCACGTCGCCGAAGTTGCCTTTCACGATGCTCCACGCACCCGTGCCTTCGCAGAAGCCGCGCGTCGGTGGAGCCGAGAACTCGCACGGGCAGCCGTAATCGCAGTTGCAAGCCTGGAGGAAATCCGCCTCCAGGGACCATTTGGTTTTCGTTTCGCTCATAGGGTCTCCCAAGTTGAATGAGGTTGCGCCTTTAGACTCTTCCCTCCCACACCAGGCGCAAGGACAAAGCTGCGAGAGCAAACTCCCGATGAACTCACGACGAACTCCGCCAGCAGTGTGCCCGGCTTAGAATTCGCCACTCACCAGGCGCAGGAAATTGCGGCCGCTGGGAGTCAACGTGGGGCTCTTATTCGTACCCGTCACGTAGCCTTTCGTCACCGAGGTCAGCGGAAACTTCGAGGCAGTCGCGCTGGTGATCGCCGGCTGGCTGACTGCTTCGCGCCGCGGTTCGAGCCGCACCGGCAGGCCTGAACTGGTGAACGAAATCTCCCATGACTTCGCGCCCGAGGCGTCGCCGCGAATCATCCAGGGGTAAAGTTTCGCCAGCACGAATTTGTCCGTCGCCGGCACCGCGGCCTTGAACGCCACTTTCTCACTGGCCAGAAACGCGGGGATGGTCAGCCCGGGCGACTTGTGCGCGGCGAAGAGGAGGCGGCCGACATCCATCCCGGCGAGGTTGAGGCCATTGTATCGGCCGTGCCGATTGATTTCCGTCGGGAAGACGAGCATGTGCCACTGCTCGAAGTCATGACTGAGGATCAGATTTACCTCGAAATGCAGATGCGCGCGGCGGCGATCGATCCCGTCGCCGGTATAACCCAGGCGCCCTAGCGCATCGCCCTGCGCGACCTGCTGCCCGACACGTACGGAGGCAGAATTCAAATGCGCGTAGAGACTGTAGTAAGGGCAGCCATCCCAACGGTGCTCGATGACCACGAAACGCCCATAGTTCGAATACCTCGGCACATCGCTCACGTGGACCACGCGCCCGGCGCCCGCCGCCGTCACGATGTCGAGCGGCTCGCCCTCGCTCGACCGCTCCAGCGGCTTGATGTCGGCGCCTTCGTGAAAGCGGGTGTAAACCAGCCCGCCGGGGGTCACGCGCGGGTCGCGCACATAGCCGTATTGGCCACCCTCCCAAGGTGTCGTTTTCTCCCCCTGAAAATCGCGATCGACGAACATATAAAACCCCTCGCCATCGCCCTGGAGCAGCGCGCGATTCTTGGTCGGGAACGTCAGGTCGAGCGCTGCCGCGATGGAGTGGGTGGTGAAGAGCAGCACAGTACCGAGCCGGGCTGCGCGAAAGAGGAACGGCGAATTCATGACCCCGATGTTTTGATCATGGCTGGCGCGAATGGCAAAGTCTCCCGGTGACGTTTCGTCCGCCCATTCACTCCTCTCGTTTTCAAAACCCCACTTTGGCCACGAGGGCAAAGCGGGCCTCCAAGGAGCTTTGCGAACGCGGGGAAACTTCAGCGCAAGGCGCGGCCGAGAGCCTCGGCCCGGGCGGGGCCTTCCGAGAGGGTGGGGCAAAGCCAGCCGCCTTCGTCGAATTCATTCCAGGCATACACGATCACCGCCTGCGCGGGGCAGGCGGCCGCGTGATCGCGCGTCCACTGGACCGCGGTGCGGATGTGCGTGGCGAGTTCCTCCGGCGTGGGCGTCTCGTAGTATTTGTCCATGGTGTCGAGACGCGCAGTGCGCGCCGCCGCGATCTCGGCGGTCATGACTTCCGCGGTGTCGCCGCGCAGTTCGGGCGAGCCGCCTTCGCGGACCTTGGCGAAAAACGGCAGCCGGTAGCTCCAGTGCGGTGGAGTCAGCGACTTGCTCACCGCCCGG
>JANOAZ010000145.1:0-2542 GCA_031411395.1 Chthoniobacteraceae bacterium | reverse complement strand
GCGATTCGATGATCGCGTGACGGGCAAGATCAGCGAGTTCGCCAAGCACGGCACGATCGTCCACATCGACATCGACAACTCGGAGATCAACAAGAACAAGGTCGTGAAGCTGCCGATCCTGAGCGACGTGAAATACGCGCTGCGGCGGATCAACGAACTGCTCGCCAATGCGGGCTACGAGCGCAAGACCAGCGGCTACAATCGCTACCCGGAATGGAGCGTGCAGATCGCCGAGTGGAAGGCAAAATATCCCTTCACCTATCAGGACACCGAAGACGCGATCCAGCCGCAGTACGCCATCGAGCAACTCTACAAGGCGACCAAGGGCGAGGCGATCATCACCACCGGCGTGGGTCAGCATCAGATGTGGGCGGCGCAATTTTACGATTTCGACCACCCGCGCACGCTCATCACCAGCGCCGGGCTCGGCTCGATGGGCTACGGGTATCCCTCGGCGATCGGGGCGAAAGTGGCCTTCCCCGACAAGCAGGTGATCGACATCGACGGCGACGGTTCCTTCGTGATGAACATCCAGGAACTCGCCTGCGCCCGCGTGGAAGGCATCGGCGCGAAGGCAATGGTGCTGAACAATCTCCACCTCGGCATGGTGGTGCAGTGGGAGGACCGTTTCTTCGCGTCGAACCGCGGCCACACCTTCCTCGGGCTCTTCGAGGATGAAGCCCGCGTGGTGGCGGACATGAAGACGATCTACCCCGACTTCATCAAGATCTGCGAAGGCTTCGGGGTGCCGGCGCGCCGGGTCATTCACAAGAAGGATCTGGCCGCGGCGATGGAGTGGTTCCTCGCCGAGAAGGGCGCGTGCGTCCTCGAAGTGATGGTGCCCTTCACCGAGCATGTGCTGCCGATGATCCCCGCCGGCGCGACCTACAAGGACGTGATCTACGAGGGCCGCCAGACGCTGCAGGCCGGTTCCGGGCTGTAAGCGAGGTCGGTGATCGGATGGGCGGGGCGAATCGCCACGCCCTCCGGGAGCTTGCGAAGTCCCTACCGCTCGGCCAGGGCCGCTCGCATCCACGCGAGTTCGCCGGGGATCTCGGCGGAATCGGCGACGGTGAGGGCGATTTCCGCCTCGAGCCGTTCGCGGAATTTGCGCCGCATCCGGTAGATGAGCAGCCGCGCGGAGCCTTCGGTCGAGCCGAGTTGCCCGGCGAGTTCGCGGTAGGGCGCGCGGTCTTCGTCGGGAATGAGATGGGGCTCGATCAGGGCATAAGTCTCGGGCGGGTAGGTGGCGAGGAAAGCGGCGCACACTTGAGTGCCCACGTTCTCGAAGATGCGCCGCGCCCACGTGCGCGAGTAGAGTTTCTCCGGGTCGAGGGTATCCACCGGTTCCACGGAATAGCGCTGCTCGGCTTTGTCCCACTCGATCGGAATCGGCGCCTGGCCGCTGCCTCGTTTGCCGGCATTGGCGGCGCGGCAGTGGTCGGCGAGGTGGCACTTCAGGCTACCGAGCAGGAGGCTGCGCAGCGTGCCTTTCTCCGCCGAGGCGGCGTGCAGGATCTCCTTCGAGAGCACGCGCAGGAAGAAGCCCTGCGTCACGTCTTCCGCATCGTGCGGCCGCACGCCACTGCGACGCAGGAAGGCGTAGAGGGGATACCAATAGTTCCGGCAGATTTCCTCCAGCGCCGCCGACGAGTCCGCGTCATCGGCCTTCACCCGCGCGATGAGACTCCAGCGGGTGATGGGGAAGACGGCGCGGGTTCGGGCGGGATTGCGTGGAGTGGGGCGATCAGGCATCGCGGTCTCTCGTATAGCAAACTGCGAGCTAAAGACACACTTGCGATTTGCCTTTAGGAAATCGGCGGCTTCAAATGAAACGAACCCGCTCGCTTTTCGATAGGAAGCGTTGACGGGGATTGCTCCGTCGGTCCGCGCTCGCCAGCAAGCACCCCATCCCTACTCCTTCACCATGTCGGACGCCCCACATCCCACGCAGTCGTCCGTTCCCGACGACCGGGAGGCGCGCGGGTGGACGCCGCCACCGGAAGAGATCGGGCGACTGCTGCCAAATTACGATGTCCTCTCCCTCCTCGGGCGCGGCGGCATGGGCGCGGTGTATCTCGCGGTGCAGCGGGCGCTGGACCGCGCGGTGGCGATCAAGCTGCTGCCGCTCGAGATCAGCGCGGACCCGGATTTCGCCGATCGCTTCGTGCGCGAGGCGCAGGCGATGGCAAAGCTCCACCACCCGAACCTCATCGCGATTCACGACTTCGGGAAGACGGGCGAGGGGCATCTCTATATCGTGATGGAGTATGTGGATGGCGCGAACCTGCATGAGATGATCCACGGGCCCGGCCTGTCGCCGGCGCAGTCGCTGGCGATCGCGGCGCAGGTCTGCGAAGCGCTCGCCTACGCGCACGCGCAGGGCGTGGTGCATCGCGACATCAAGCCCGCGAACGTCATGGTGGACCAGGCTGGCCATGCGAAGCTCGCCGACTTCGGCCTGGCGCGCCTCACCGATCCGACCGCCGAGCACCTCGGCAGCACGATGACGGGCACGATCATGGGCACGCCGGACTATATG
>JANOAZ010000144.1:0-37112 GCA_031411395.1 Chthoniobacteraceae bacterium | reverse complement strand
CCTTCTCCCGCGGGGCGGGCCTCGAGCATGGGAAGTTCCCTTTTCGGTGTTGCATACGAAACCGTCGAAAGTCGCCTAGACTGCTGGGGTGGGGGTCGGTCGTAGGAGACTCCTTGCGTGGGGGGTCTTCATTTGGACAAGCTGCGCGCCGTGTCAAGGCGACAACCACGACAAGCCACGGCCGACGGCTCGCGATAGTGTCGCGGCCGTGGTGTCGTTCGCAGGCTCTCGCGTTCCCGGCTGATCTTTCGAAAACTCTTGGTGAGCCACGCGCCCTTGTTCGCCACGTAAAAGCCGCGGCCTGCCATCCTCAACTTCAATTCTCCGATTGCCTCGCGCATCGCAACGCGATCATCGCGGATTCGGAGCCGCCACATTCCCCCGTTGCTGCTCATCTCAGAGTCGCCGAGCAGCTTTTTCAGCTCTCCCATCAGTTCGATTTCGTCGGGACTCATCGTGCGCTTTCAATCGACAGCCTCACGGCCTCCGACAGCCTGCCTTCTCGGGCCAGCTTCGAAACGGGGTCTTCTGGCGAGGCGGGCGGAGTCGAGTCATTCCCGCGCGACTGCGCCTGAGTAGTCCCTCTACTCGGGATCTGATTCTCTTCTATATAGCGCCCGCTATTCTCTGGCGAGGTTGGCGGTTTTCCGTGGCGAGGTTCGCGCTGGGAGTGGCGAGGTTGCTCGGCTTCCTCATCCTCAACCTCGCTATTCTCTGGCGAGGTTGAGTTTTGACTCTGCCAGCTCGCCGGCATCCATTCGTGAATCGGAAAGCTGATAAGCCGGCTGCGCGCGCCGGGCTGGTCGGCATAGGCCACGAGCCCGCACTCATCGCGCATTCGCTTAAGGGCAAGGCGGAGCCCGGATTCGCTCACTCCCAGTTCCGCGCAAATCTCGACGGTAAAGATCTCGATCTTCGCCACCTTCAACGCGCGGGCCTGTCCGAAGAGCCATCCATAAATCCGCTTTTCGCTGTGCGATAGCTCCGTGCGCGCCTCGATCCAATCGAGGGCCATGCCGAAGCGGCAGCACGGCACCTTGGCGGGGCTCAGGCACCCTTGCTCCACCCGGCGAGTTTCCGGAGCGAGCCTGCGATTTCGCACCCTACTCGCGGCCTTACCAACGTCGCTCGAAAGTATCGCCGACGCCATGAGCGCGCTTGCCTCCCTTTCGCTTTGGCGTGCTGTTGCCGCCACTTCCTCGGCAGCCTCGGCGCGCGCGCGCGCCTGGCGCTCTCGTTCGCGGGCAAGTGCAGCCTCACCTTCCGCCGATTCGGCGCGCTCGCGTTCTACCGTCGAGGAAATCGCAGCGCTCACGGCAGCGAGAAAAGCTTTCAGTCCTGAGAACCTGCTGAAGACCTTTCCATACCTCGGATGCACCATCCGAAATTGATCGCTCCCCGTCCTCTTTTTGTAGCGCCTGACCGTCGCCTTCTCGCCGTTCCCAAAGTCCAAAGGCGTGATCATGTCGCGTTCGACTCCGTAGCGGATTTCTCGTCCACCGGCGGCGAAGAAGGTTTTCCACTTCCCATTTCTGCCTGCAATCTCGGGCTCGGCGCTGGCTCCGAAAAGCTCGGTCTGCTCGTGCTTCGCGGCGCTCATACTTCCACCTCGATCCTTTCGGCGGCCGTCGCCGCGCCAGTGGTGATGATTGCATCGATGAGGGCCCGAACCGCGTCGATGGGGTCGCGGCGCTGAACACGGACGCCAGTTGCACGGGCCTGGAAGTACCAGCGCGGGGAAATGTTTCGCGAGCGTGTCCGGCTTCCTGGTCTGGGCCTTCCCCGGATCCCTGCTGACTGGCGGGAGATCTTCCGCTCAAGCTCGCCATGCCTCACCATGATGGATCTGCGGTCGCTTGACCTCTTATAGCGAACTGTGACGCCTCGGTGAACGAGTCTTTTCCAGTCACAAGAGCGCGCGCTCATGCGGCGGCTTTGTTCGGCTCGATGGCCGCGGCCTCGGTCGCTGGGAGTTCATCAACGAACTTCGAGAGGCTTTCGAAGTTGATCAGCCGAATCGTTCTCTGCGAGGCCGGTTTTACTTTCACGGCCTTGGTCACGATGCGGCCTGAATCGAGCCAGACGTAGAGCGTCGAACGAGAAACGCCGAAATAGTCCGGCGCCTGGTCTGCGCGAATCCACGCCGGCTTTAGCGGTTGGCCGAACTCTGCCGGCGTGGCGATTCGATACCCGCGGCGTTTCCTCCGTCCCTGTGTGTTTTTGGCTGGCATGGGCTACTGATACGCCCGAAGCACGCTGAGAAACTAACTGTTCAGTTTTCCAATGGACCGACAGGTTTCGTTTTCGTCTTCGGACGGCCGCCCTTCGATGGAATGAATGGAATCCGAAAGTTGTCGAGAACCTCGCGAGCGTATTTCCTCTGATCGCCATTGCGCGGCCAGCGAGGGTCGGCCTGGCAGCGTTCGAGGATTGCGTCCAAGTGCGGAACGAAGTTGGGCGCGTCCTCGCCGTGACGTTCGAAGATCAACTCCTCCACACATCGTCCATATGCCCCCGTCAGGATGAGCACGAAAAGGTCGTGAGGTTTTCCCTCGCGGAATCGCTTAATGCTCGCCAACGCTGCCGCGGCGCGCGCGAAAAATTCCACGTCGCAATTCTCCATGGCCACTGCTGCCGTCTCGGCGAACAAACGCCGGGAATTAGCCTTGGACACCGCCGGCCACCAAGTCTCGTGGAAGTCCTTAACATCTTGCAGCCCTTTTTCGTAGAACAGGTCCCCGTACTTTGCCCAATACTCGACCCAGTTCGTCTTCGGATGGACGGCGCCCGATTTTAACTGCAATGGGACTTCGGGAGCCTGTTCCCGGACTAGTTTGGCGCGTTCCTCCTCTCGACCAAGTTTCCGTTTCATCCCTGGACTGATGGAACCAAGCCAACCGCAGCTCGGAGGGAAGCAATCTCGTGGTGCGTGTATCTGGCGTGGCTGCGTTCGTCCGCGTGTCCGCTGAGCTTCTTGCGCAGCTCGGCAGAAACTCCGGCATTGGCCAGCGCGGAGACGAACGAATGCCGCAAGGAGTGAAACGAGAGGCTGTTGGTCTTCCGGCTTTTGCCGTCGGCGCCGCGGAGGATCCGGCCTTTCACTCCGGCCTTCTCCATGATCGCGGCGAACCTGCCTGAGAGCCCGTGCGCGCCGCCGGTTCCCTTTCCCGCCAACGTTGGGAAGATCGGAGCCTTGCCGATGCCGCGCGGATGGCCGGCGAGCCACTGCGATAACTCGGGATGCAATGGCAGGGTCAGAACCGCGCCCGTCTTCATGGTCTTCACGCGAAGCAGTCCGGCCGTGAAGTCGATCGCTTCCCAGCGCAGCTCGGCAACGTCGCGTAGGCGAAGACCGGTGAAGTAGCCGGCGAGGATTGCGCCGCGCCAGTCGCCCTCCGCAGTCTCTACGATCTTCCCGACTTGCGCCGCGGCGAAAGTGTCGCGCTGCGCGTCGGCGTCGTCTTTCAACGCTTCGACGCCCGCACATGGGTTCATCGTGAGGTATCCGAGCTTTAAGGCCGCGTTGAAAGGTGCGCTGAGAACCTTCCGCACGGTCTGGTTGACCGTTCCCGCCGTCCGCTTCTTCTTCGCGAGTGCGTCGCGGAAGTCGCGGACATCGCGGGGGCTGATTGCCGGTAGCGGCAACTCTGCGCGCTCGCCCAGGTGATCGATGAACGCGGAAATCACCTGCTCGTACTTCTCGAGGCTGCGATCGGCGACGGCGCCACGTTTGCCGGCGAGCCATTCGGCGAGCCACTCGCGGCACGAATGGAAGTGAACCGGTTCGCCCGTCGTATCCTCCATGATCTCGGAAACCACGCGGCGGGCCTGCGCTTCGGTCAGGGTTCCCCGACGGCCTTTGCTCGCGGCCCGCTCAAATTGGTTCGCGATCTGAACCGCGGCAGCATGCGCGCGCTGCTTTGTGCTCCGCTGCACCCGCATGTCGAGTTGGTCGCGATAGCCCGCATACCAGTAGGGCGAGCCGGGCTTTTTGAAGACGTAGGCCATTGAAAGTGCAAGCAGTATTGCAACATCCGTGTGCGTGTGCAAGTATTCGCGTGTGCTTGCACTCCAGAGTAAACGAGGTTCGATTCCGTCGCCGGACGGATTCGGGGGTTCGATTCCCCCCCCCCGCCGCACTCCAAGGAAACATCAGGCTCGACGGTACCCGGCCGCGCACAGCCCCGCTGCAATTGGCCCATCTGCGTCATTGGACGAAGGTCTCACTTCCCTCGTGGCACCTCGACCCGCTAGGTTGCGCGCCATCGCTCCAGCATCACCCAACCCATGAAAAAACTCCTCCTGCTGGCGTCGCTCACACTTTTGAGCGGTTGCTCGTTGCTGCCGCGCTCTGGTGCACGCCTGCCCGATCGCACCTTCATCGCCTACTGGCCACCGGCCCCGGACAGTCAGGGGCTGAGGATCGCAGTCAAAGACAACATCGATATGAAGGGCGTGGTCACGACAGCCGGGTCGAAAAGTCTCGCCGACACCCATGTGCCGGCGGCGAAGGATGCGCCGTGCCTCGCGATCGCGCGCCAACGGAACGTGCAGTTTGTCGGCAAGGCGAACTTGAGCGAATTCGCCCTCTCTCCCTCGGGCTTAAACGAGTATTATGGGACGCCCCCGAATCCCTTCGACGGCTGGCGGAAGCTGATTCCCGGTGGCTCTTCGTGCGGCTCGGCCGTCGCCGTCGCGAGCGGAAAGGCGGATGTCGCGTTCGGAACGGACACGGCCGGGTCGATCCGCGTGCCGTCTGCGTGCTGCGGCACGGTCGGCTTGAAAACCACCCACGGCCTGATCTCCGTCGAGGGCGTGTTCCCGATCGAACCAGCGCATCTCGATACCGTCGGCCCGATGGCGAAGGACATCGCCCGCACGGTGCAAGGGATGGATCTTTTGCAAAACGGTTTCGCCGGGAGGTACGCGGCGGCCAAGTCTGCAAAACCGTCCGCGCAGAGCATCCGGGTCGGGCGCCTGAAGCTCAAAGGCACCGATCGGAAAATCGACGCGGCGGTGGACGAGGCGCTCGCGAAAACCGGCTTCCAAGTCGTCCCGCTCGACGACAGCTTTCGCGAGAAATGGGAGCAGGCCAAGGAGGATGGAAATGCGATTGCCGCCTCGGGCGCATGGATCAGCGCGCATCAATTTCAGAACGCGCCAGGTGTGACGGTGCGGACCAAGTCCGCGATCCTTGCCGGTCGGATCCTTTACACGACGAGCTACCCAAAGGCGGTGGCGCGACAGGGTGCGTGGCAGAAGACGCTCAAAGAAGTCTTCAAGAAAGTGGACTTCATCGCGCTGCCGACCTTGCAGACGACACCGCTGCCGATACCGATAAATCTGAAAATCGGCATCCTCGAAGCGCGCGTGCTCGCGCTGCAAAACACCGTGGCGGTGAACTTCGCTGGCAACCCGGCGCTCGCGATGCCGATTCCGATTCGTCATGCCCGTGTGCCAGTCACGAGCCTGCAATTGGTGGGACCCCGGCTGAGCGAGGCGGAACTGCTCAATGCAGGGCGATTGGTGGAGGCGGCGGTGAAGGAGTGAAGGCCCGCCTGTTGCGACGGGCTTTTCGCGACCGCGGCGGTCCACCATTCCGCCGCGCCGGTGGCGACGGCGGTTTTCCAATTAGCAATTTTCAATTCCCCAGTCCTGACACACACTGCTCGCGATGAGCGCGCTGCCCACAGGGACGATCACTTTTCTCTTCAGCGACATCGAAGGCAGCACCAAAAAATGGGAGCGCCAGCCCGAAGCGATGCAACGCGCCCTCGCGCTTCACGACCGACTGCTTCGCGAGGCGTTCGAAGCGTGCGGCGGCGCCATTTTCAAGACCATCGGCGACGCGTTTTGCGTCGCTTTCGAGACCGCGCAAAACGCACTCTCCGGCGCGATCCAGGCCCAGCGCGCGCTCCACTCGGCGACGTGGGAGGAGATCGAGGAATTGAAAGTGCGCATGGCACTTCACACCGGGGCTGCCGAGCAGCGCGACGGGGATTACTTCGGCCAGTCGCTCAATCGGGTCAGCCGCATTCTTTCCGCGGCCCATGGCGGCCAGGTTTTGCTTTCCCTCGCCACCCAGGAACTCGTCCGCGACCTTCTTCCGCATGGCGTCCAGCTTCGGGCGCTCGGAGAACACCGGCTCCGCGACCTTGCGCGTCCTGAGCATCTCCATCAGCTCGTGGTTTCCGATCTGCCTTCGGAATTTCCCGCGCTGCGGTCGCTCGAAAGCGTCCCGAATAATCTCCCGGTGCAGATCACCAGCTTCGTCGGCCGAGAGCGCGAGATGGCGGAAGTAAAACGCCTCCTCGCCAGCACCCGGCTGCTCACCCTCAGCGGCACCGGCGGCACCGGCAAGACCCGCCTTTCCCTCCAGGTCGCCGCCGAAATTCTCGAGTCGTATCCCGATGGCGTCTGGCTCGTGGAATTCGCCACGATCGACGATGCCACGCTCGTCGTGGAGACCGTCGCGGCCGCGCTCGATCTTCGGCAGGAAGCCGGCCGGCCGCTCGTCTCCACGCTCACGGCTTTCCTGCGGGGCCGCCATCTTCTGCTCATCTTCGACAACTGCGAACACGTCGTCGCCGCCTGCGGGCGGCTCGCCGACACGCTCCTGCGCGCAGCCCCGCGCCTGAGCATTCTCGCGAGCAGCCGCGAGCCGCTGGGGATTGCGGGCGAAACGGCCTGGCCGCTCCCGCCGCTTTCGCTGCCCGACCACTGGCGCGAGATCGTCGCCGGTCCCGACGCGGTCGAACGCCTCACGCAGTTCGAAGCCGTGCGCCTTTTCATCGAGCGGGCGACTCTCGCGCGGCCCGCCTTTTCCGTCTCCAATGACAACGTCCACCTCGTCGCGCAAATCTGCTGGCGGCTCGACGGCATCCCGCTCGCGATCGAGCTCGCCGCCGCCCGGATCCGGGTCCTGACCCTTCAGCAAATCACCGAGCGGCTCGACGACCGCTTCCACCTGCTCACCACCGGCAACCGCGCCGCGGTCCCGCGCCAGCAGACGCTCCGCTCGCTCATCGACTGGAGCTTCGACCTCCTCGACGAAGCCGAGCGCGCGTTGTTGCGCCGCCTCTCCGTCTTTGCGCGGGGCCGCACCCTCGAGGCCATCGAGGCGGTCTGCTCGGGCGGCGGACTCGACCAATACGCGATCGTGGATCTGCTCACCCAGCTCGTGGATAAATCACTCGTCACGGTCGAGAAGACGAGGGCGACCGGCGCACGTTATTTCATCCTGGAATCCATCTGGGACTACAGCCACGAAAAGCTCGTCGAGGCGGGTGAGGTCGCCACCTATCGCGAGCGGCATCTCGATTATTTCCTGCGCTTCGCGGAAGAGGCCGCGCCGCACATTCGCGGGCGCGAACAGCGGTCGTGGCTCGCCCGGCTCGAACTTGAGGAGTTCAACGTCCGCTACGCGCTCGATGCCAGCAAGGAACTCCCCGGCCAGATTCAGAAGGGCCTGCGATTGCTCACCGCCGCCCAGCGGTTCTTCGAGGTCCGCGGTCTTCTCAAGGAAGCGCGGGAGGTCTTCGCCAGGCTCCTTGCGCATCCGGATGCCGCGCCGCGCAATGCTGTCCGCGCACGTGCTCTCGAAGCCGCTGCGCGGCTTGCGTGGGTCGGCGATGACACGGTCGCGACCGGGCATCTGCTCGATGAAGCGCTGGGGATATTCCGCGAGCTCGGCGACTCACTCGGCACCGGCAGCGTTCTCGCCGCCCTCGGGTTCCATGCGTTCGACGCTCAGGCTGCGGCCCGCGCCCGCCTCTTCCTCGACGAAGCCGCACAAATCGCCGAAACGACGGGCGATGCGCGGCTCACCGCTCACGTTTCGCACATTCGCGCCGTGCTCGCCGCGGCGGATGGTGACTACGCGCGCGCCTTCACCCTCGATGAGCAGAGCCACGCGCTCTACGGACAGCTCGGCGATGCATGGCAGATCGTGATCGTGAGCTTTGGAATGGGCATGAGCGCCACCGTCCTCGGCCACTTTGACGAAGCGCGCGCCCATTTCGCCCAATGCCTGACCGGCACTCTCGATCTCGGCAATCGCTGGGGCATTTCCTATCCGCTCGAAGCCGTCGCCGTTCTCGCCGTCGCCGAGCGCCACTACGACCGCGCCGCCCGCCTCTTCGGGGCCGCCGATGCCCTGCGCATCAGCGCCGGTCTCAACAAATTGCCCGCCGATCACCCCGCCGTCCGGACCATCCTGGATGCCGCTCCCGACTTCACCGGCCCCGCGGTGGACACCGCTCGTGGCGAGGGTGCCACGCTCTCGATGGATGCCGCGATCGCGCTGGCCCTGGGGACGGAGGCGGCGGGCGAAGTTGCGGCGTGAACTTCACGGGGCGCTAAGCGCCTTTTTAAGAAAACTCCCGTCATTCCGACCGGAGCGTAGCGGAGTGGAGGAATCTCTCGCATCCGTGGGCGGAGGTGGTGCGATCCCGCTTCCTGAGCCCTATTCCTGCAGTTCGGTTTCTCTTTTAACGCAGAGACGCGGAGGCTCAGAGGACGCAGAGGGGCGTGGAGAACGGTTGCGAATGGGTGAGCGCACTGCTTCCGGCGAAAGTTCCTCCGCGCTCTCTGCGTCTCTGCGTCGAAAGTAAATACTCAACTGCATGGATACGGCTGAGGATGCGAGAGATTCCTCCACTCCGCTACGCTCCGGTCGGAATGACGGGTGTCTTTTGGGAAGCTCCGCACCCCGGCGGGCTTCACCACGCGACCTCGAAGCCGGCCGGGATGCAATGATCTGAACCGTCAGGAACTGCGACGCGTCGCGAGGACTTTCGGCTTTTCTTTCTTGGGTTTCTTCACTTCCTTTTTGTGACTGTTATTTCCTTTGGCCATATGAGTTTGGATTGAATTGTTTCGGCGCTCCGCCGCTTGGCGAAGCTTCTGGCAAATTGGCGAAGCACGCTCGAAGGGCAACTCTAAACTGGCTGCCGCGCGCGGGAATCTGCCGCGCGAATCAAGGAACGCCGATCCCGGCGTCCGCGACGTGCAGTTGGGTCCAGCGGGTCGCGCTGACGTTGAAATAAATGCGCCGTCCGTCGGCACTGAAGACGGGATGCGGATGGGACCGCCGCCACGAAGCCGCGCCGCGCGAGTTGTCGAACCGATGGATGACGACATGGTCTTTGCCGCGCGCGCTGGCGACCACGATGCCCCAATCCTTCGCGTCGCCTCCGAAGACATCCATCGTGGTGTCGGTGACGAAGAGTGTGCCGTCCGGGCTGATGGACGGGTGATCGCCACGACACGCTGGCAGACCCGGAGCGCGCCGATACGTGCCATCGTTGCTGTCGAAGAGCGTGAACGCCGTTTCCGTGATCGTCCGCGAATCGGGCTGCCAGGACGGGTGCCCCCACTTTCCGCGCATATAAAGGAAGCGCTGCTCGGCGAGGCTGTAGCAAATGAGCCCCTGCCGCGCGCTCGCGCTCTTGCTCCGGGGATCGCCGTTTCCCGGTGCGGCCATTTTGAAAAAGACCCGCTGCAAATCCGGGCTGAGAACCGGGAAGAAGATCGAAGCCGGCGCCTCGCCGAAGCTTTGCGTCCACCACTCGGGGTAGGCCGCCTTCACCGCGGCTACGGAAAGCGCGGTGCGAATCTCACCGGTCTCCACATCGAGCATCTGGAGATCGCGCAGCGCGCCGGCATCCCAGTGCGGACCGTAGATTGGAACGAGGTCGGCATCCGGCTGGCCCCAGCCTTTCAAGCGCCCGGGCGCGAGCACCCGATCGCCGCCAGATTCCACATCCACAGCACCGACGAACCATTCGCCGTTGCGTTCGCCGTGATAGACGATGCGCCTCCCACGCGATGCCCACTGCTGGCAGGCGACGCGATGCGCATCCTCGACGCCAAGATCTTTCACGAGGACTTTTTCCACGCCCGTCGCCCGATCGCGCACGGAGATGTCGCCGCGCTGCGCGTCGGGAGTCGTGGAGGAAAAGAAGGCGATCCGCTGGCCGTCGGGACTTTCCGGACAGGTGTTGAAGTAAGCGTGAACGGTGTGCCGCTCGGTTCCGGGCGCGGCCTCGCGAATCACGACTCCGCTGCGCCAGTGGGCGAGTGGGTCGGCGGCTTCCTCGCTCCGCAGCGGCGCCAGCGCGCCGAGGACCAGCGACACGACCAGCGACCGAATCGGCGCCTTCATTCTCAGCGCGTCACGCCCGCCGAAAACGGCGTCAGCGGCACTCGCGTCGCGGCCGGTGGAACGAACCCGCCATTGCCGGCCCGGGAGGCCACTGCGACGGCTCGCACCGGTGGCTCCGGAGCGACGACCGCCGGGGGCGCGGGAGCGGGGGGGATTTCGGCCACGATCGGATCCGAGGGGCCGAGAGGCATCGGCTTCGAGAGTTCGGCGTAGCGGTCTTTGATCTGGTTCACCATCCGCTTCACGTGAGCATGTTTGGCCCGCGGCCCGAGGATCGCGAGGCTGCGGCGCACATCGCCCCATTGCACGAGTTCGATGTGCACCCGGCGCACGCCCCACGCGTTCATCGCGGCGCGCGATGGCTTGTAGAGGTCGATGGTGTTCGTCCCGGAGAGCGCCCATCCATAGTCATCGACGATGTAGGTTTCCCCCGTCTCCTGGATCCGGAAGATCGTGCCGACCGGCCAGCGCGACCAATCGCACGCGGCGCTCTTCACCGATCCCGATTGCAGGCGATCACCACAGGCGTTGCGGTTGCTGTATTGAAGGTGATCGCCCTCGGTGTGCGTGTAGGCGGTGGTGCGCACGGACTGGACGGCGGCGCGGGCGAGGGGGCGTTCGTATTTCGGCAGCGGCCGGGTCGAGGAACAACCGGCGGCGAGGAGGCACAACGCGAGTGAGATGGCGCGGGCGGCAGGAGTCTGCATTCGCGGATGCTAACCGCAGCTATGGTGCGGGCGAGCCAGAAGTTACAACGCAGGCGAGGCGACGCGTTCCGGGAAATCCGAGAACACGCCATCGACTTTGAGCACGCGCATCCGCTCGAGATCGGCGGGGGCATTCACGGTGTAAACAAACACCCGCCAGCCGCGGCGGTGCGCGTCTTCGACGAAGTGCGCGGTCACGTAACGCAGCGCGGGATGCACCGACCAGGCCCGCACGCGGCGCGCGCTCACGCTGTAGAGGCGCGACGGGCGGGTCAGGAGGAGGCCGATGCGGATCTGCGGATCGCGGATCGCGCGCAGTTCGCGATGGTGGAAGGATGAGACGACAAAGTGCTCGTGGGTCCAGCCGTGACGTTCGACAAATTCGCGAATCAGCGCTTCCACCGGCCCGGCGGTAGCGCGGCCTTTGAGTTCGATATTGATGAACGCACGCCGATCGACGGTTTCGAACACCTCCCGCAACGTGGGAATGCGTTCGCCCTTGCCGGCATCGAGCGCGCGCAGGTCGGCGAAGCGTTTGCGCGACACGTACCCGCGACCGTTGGTCATCCGCTCCAGGCGCGCATCGTGGAAGACGATCAGTTCGCCATCGACGAAGCGGACATCGATCTCGACGCCGTCCGCGCCGAGATCCAGCGCGCGGCGGATCGAGCGCAGCGTATTTTCCGGCTCATGCCCGCAGGCCCCGCGATGGCCGATGCAGAGGAGCGCTCCCACTCGGCTGGTCTAGGCTGGTTCGCTACGGGTTGAATTCGCCACAGATGAACGCCGATTTTCGCAGATGAGGATCACCTCGTGCGGCATCTGCGTTTCATCCGCGTCCATCTGCGGCCTCTTCAACTGCGCGGGTGCGCTACTGCGGCAGGCGCACGGTGCCGACGCCGGAGTTGCCCTGCGGCTGCCAGATGCCCAGCCCGGGGCCGCCATCGGCACTGCTCAGATCACCGCTGGTCAGTTCGCTGGTATCGGCGGCGCTGAGGTCGCGGAGACTTGCGGGGTCGCTGACATCGAAGAGGCGCGGCAGCCCGCTGCCGAAGCCGACGAGCAAACCGTGAAGCGTGCTGACACTGGAGAACGGCGGCGCAGTGATCTGGCCGGCGAGGGCGAATTTGTCATCGCCGCCGATCTGCCACGCCTGGAGCTGCCCGGTCTGCCCGGCGCCGAACGACCACGAACCGACGAGCAGGGTCGTGCCGTCGAGCGCGTAGGGATCGTAGGCGGAGGGCGTCTCGAGTTGATCGACGAGCGTCGCGACCTTGCCGTCGAAGCTGCTCGTGTGGAATACGCGTTTCGCTGCCGGATTGCCCACGGGATCGAATCCACATCCGATCGTCAGCAGCGTCGCGCCACCGCGGGTCACGGCGAGGAGGCGGCCGGGGATGTTGACTTCGTCGCTCACGACCGGCTTCGCGGAGTCGGCGAAATCCACGCTCTTCATGAAATGCCGGAAGCGGTGCGAGAGCGCGCCCTCCTTGATTTCCACGGGGTCATTGTAGGCCATGTAGCTGAGGTGGAGTTTTCCGCCGATGGCGACTGGCGCGCTCCAGTCGCCGGTCTGGCCGATCCGGACGTCCACCTTGGTCGTGAACTTCGGCGCGGTCGCATCCTTCACATCAAAGACCACCATCTCGTGGCCGGTGCTGGTGCGATACCACGGAGCGATCAGACGCATGGAACTGCTCATTATTACGTCCGCCTGCACCATCGAGGAGGCCGCGAATGTGGTGGGACTGGCGTTCACGGTGAGCGCCGCGGTAGCGCCGCTGGTGGCGAGGTTTGCATTGCTCAGGCTCAATGAACCGGATTGTGCGACGGTCATGGCCTGGCTGGTAAAGCGCGCGGCGGTATCCGCCGTGACGAGCGCGATCCCCGGGGAAGCCACCGCCATGATCGGCATGGGATCAAACCACCACCAGGAAGACCACTGCGCGCGCACCCACACGAGCGTGCCGGCGTTTGGCCACGCGGGCTCGAGCTGGCCGGCGCCGTATCCGTAGCCGGGATCGACGTTGGCTTCGGTGCGGCCGATGCGCGTGATCTTGGGGAGCTGCGAGAGATCGAAGACGGAGAGGATGAGCGGGTTTGTCGGCGCCGGCGTGGTCGGGTTTGCCGAAAGATCGAAGGAATAGATCGGTCCCCACCGGCTGGCGTTTTGCTGGGCGATGTAGAGCCTGCCGTCGCGCACGGTCGCGCCGGTGACGGGCACGTTTTCGAGATCAAAAATCTCGACCGCGCCATCCGGATCGGCAGCCGTGGCGACGGTGATCTTCGGCGCAGCGGGTCGGCTCCAATCGGCGGTACCGCCGATCTCGACGAGGTAATTTCCCGCGAGAAAAACGCGATCGACGCGCCAGGCGATCTCCACGTCGGAAGTGACGCTCGGATGATCGCGGTCCGAAAAGTCCACCGTCACCAGATCGCTCGACGAGATCGCGAGGATGCGATCATCGACGACTTCGGTGCGCCGCGCGGAGAAGCCCTGATCCACGATGCCGCGCTTGGTGAGGCCATCGCGCTTGAGGTCGATGAGCTGAATGCGGCTCGCCCAACCCGTGGCGCTGTCGTAACCGGAGTAGGGGACGAGCACGAGGTTGTGTTCGGGAATGACGCTGAACGCTTTTTCGTCCCAGTTTGCCTCGCTGTAGCTGTAGCCGTCCCCGAGCGGGAGCTGGCTGAGGAGCGTGGGTGCGGCAGGATTGCTCACGTCGAAGAGCGACACGGCGGTCTGCGAATCAAGGCGGCCGACTGCGACGAGCCGGTCGCCGAGAGGCTCGATATAGGTCGAGAAGCCGGGTATCTCGAGTTCGCCGAGGAGGGTCGGATGTTTCGGATCGGCGAGGCTCACGACCCAGAGCGGATCGATCGTAAAGAACGTCACGACATAAACGCGACCTTCGGAAAAGCGGACGGCGCGGACGGTTTCACCCACGCCGAGTTCGAGCGATCCGAGCTTTACCGGAGTGGCCGGCCGGGTGAGCGAGAATGTCTCGACCATCGTGCGGGTCTGATTGGCGGGCGCATTCCAGTCGCCCGACCAATTGCGCTGCACGGCCGAGACGGTGGTGAGGACGTCGCCCTCGAAGTGCAGCTTGAACTTGTCTTGGACCTGGCCGGTCGTTGTGAGCTTCCCGCGTTTCACGAGCGTGCCGTTGGGCGCGGAAATATCGATCACGTCGATGATCGAGTGGCGCCAGTCAGTCGAGTAGCGCACGACGAAGAGAAAACGATCCGTGGCGGAGACGACGCCGCCGTAGCTGCCGAGCACGAGGGTGTCGGTTTGCCTGGGGTTCGTGGGATCGCTCAGATCGAAAGACGTGACCAGCAGGCCGTCCGTGCTGCCATCGTACACCTGCGAGACGACGTAGAGCGCGGTGCCCACGAGACGGGTCTCCACGAGGTAGCCCGCGTAGGGGACGCGGGCGATCTCCACCGGCTTGCCGCTCTTCACGTCGGCGATGACGACGGCGCCACTGCCCGGGTCGTAGGTGCCGGTGGCTCCGGCGAGCGTCAGCGGGCGGATGGAGAGCGAAAAGTAGTAAGCGGGCCGGGTCAGGAGCGCGACGTGATCGGGGTCGAGGAGATACATCTGCTCGCCGCGATTTGGCTCCCGAAGCTGGCCGAGCATCGTCGGATCGTCGGGATTCGAGATGTCAAAAACCTGCAACCCCCGGAGCTGATTGAAGAAATAGAGGCGGTCGCCGGCCACGCGCCAGATGTCGGATTCCACGACATCGCGTGAAGGGGCCGCGGCGACACTGTTGCCGATGGAAAGCGCATCCGACCTGGCGGCGCTCATCGTCACCGTGCCCGCCATCGCGCCGCCGGCGCCGGTCACGCCGCTGCTGGACTGGAGGGCGGGATCCGCGAGGAAGGCCGTGATCCCGGCGCCGTCGCGGTTCGTTTCCGGTATCGCGCGCTCGCCGGAAACGAAGAGCGCCCTTTTCGCAACCGCCGTTTTGAGCAGGATCCCGACGATCCCGCCGGTCAATTCAGTCTGCTTCGTCGCGAGGATCTTCCAGGGCTTTTTCTTGATGCCGGTCCGCTGCTGGACCGTGACGGATTTGTAGCCCGGCGGCACTTTGACGAAGACGACCTTTCCCCGCACCGTGGAAATGGCCGGGACCGTGGCGGGCGCAGCGGCGAAGGAGGAAAGCGGCATCAAGATGACGCCGAGGACGAGCGTGAGGATGAGCAGGGTGCGGGGGAGCATAAGGGCGGGGGAGGAAGCGCGGGACGGTGTCTCACAATTGTTAAGAATCCAAGTGCAAAGTCAGGTGCGACGTTGGATTTCGCCTTTGCGACACCTTCTCCCGGATGCTAAACCAAGCCATGAGATTCGCGTTGTTTACCGTCGCCATGTTGCTTTGCGTGGCTTGCGAAAAGAAGCCGACCCCGGAGGAAATAGAGCAGCAGCAGGAGGAGATCCGAGCAAGAGCGACGCCGACGCCGAGACCCGGTCTGACGAAGGAAAAAATGAAGGACTACAAGAACCCGCTCAGCCAGAAGCCGTAGCAGCCAAGCGGCGCGCCCAGCTTATTTTTCGCGGTCCGTGTCCCGCGCCTTGCTCCACTTCACGGCGTCCTTAAAAAGCTCGCGGGCGTCCCTCAGGCTGAGCTTCTCGCGGATGCGCACCAGGTAGCTCTCGACTGTCTTCACGCTCAGTGAAATCCGCTGAGCGATTTCCGTGGGATGCAGTCCCTCTCCGATGAAGGCGAAGACTTGCAGTTCGCGCTGGCTCAGGACCGCCTCCGGCCCTGTCTTCGGCGTCGTTTTGGCGTCCGGAATCCCTGCCGCGAGGTGGCCGATCATCGCGTTGCTCAGATACACTCCATCGTCGAGCACCTGCCGGATGGCTCGCAACAACTCCGGACCTCTGGCCGCTTTGCTGACGAAGCCGTGTGCCCCGGCGCGAAGCACTTCCACGGAATGCGCGAACTCGTCGCTACTGGAGAACACAAGCATCCGGAGCTTCGGAAATTTCGCCTTGAGCGCGCGCACGATCTCCAGGCCCCCGGGGACATCGTTCGCGATTTCCAGCAGCACCAGGCTCGGGTGACCACGGGCGACCAACGAGGCGGTCCTGGCCAAATCCGCCGCATGCCCGGCGAACACGAGATCCGCTTCGCCGCCAATCAGAGTTCCGATCCATTCTTCAACCATCGGATGTCCGTCCACGACCAGCACTCGCCCGCGGGCGGTGGTGGAGGCGCGCCGCTTCCGGGTCACATAAACGCCCAGGTCGGCGGGCGGGAGAACTCGCAACGGCGGAGCCTCGACCGGCGCGATCCCGACCCGCCGTTTGCGGGCACCGGGTGCGCGGAGGCTTTCCGAATGTCCGCCGACGAGGGGTTTTCCAGTCCGGGGCGCGGATTCGATCGGTTTGGTCGATGGGTTTTTCACGGGGAATTCGTGAGGAGGCGAAACGTCAAAATCCTCAACCTTCATAGTGCAGAGGGTCAAGCTTCGTCTGGCGGGGATTTATCCTTGGCACGAGTTGAAACACCCCCAACCTTACGCCGCCCAAGAGCATTTTGAACGACCGCATCACATCCAGGAAAATGAAGGGGCAGATTCCAAATCCATTTCGATCACGGGCTGACGTGCTTGCTCGCGGTCTCTTGCGTCTTGGTCTCCTGGCTTCTTTCGCAGCCCTGTCATCGTGCAGCCCGAAGGGCGAGAAGGAGTCTGTGAAACCCAAGGAAGAAGGCGCGCTTTTTCGGGTCGGATCGATCGTCGTTTACCAGACGGACCTCAAACGCGAACTGGAAGAAAAACATGCCGGCCTCAACGACGAAGGCGCGAAGAAGCGGGCGCTCGATGAACTGGTCACGCGTGCGCAGTTTGCCCAGGCGGCGCTCGATGCGAACCTCGACCGCGATCCCGTGGTGCGCGCGCAAATGGCCCGCGCCCTCGCCACTCGGCTCAAGGAGCAAACGCTCGTTCCGCGCCTGAAAGAAATGGCTGCACCGATCCCGGAGGCGCGCCTGCGCGAGCTTTACAAAGCCGGAGAGGCGAACTTCCGATCCAATGAGAAACGCCAGGTCGCCGTGCTCTGGCTCAATCCCGGGGGGGATCCGGCGCGGGGAAAACACTATGAGGAAAAGCTCGCCGCCGCGCGGGAGTGGTTTTTCAAAAACGGCGACCTCAAGGATCATCCCGACCAGGGCTTCTCCGCGCTGAGCGTGGACCACTCCGAACACGCCGCCAGCCGATACAAAGGTGGCGTGGTGGGATGGATGGAGCGCGAAGGCGGCATGGACGCGTGGAGCAAGGCGGTGGCGGAGATTGCGTTCTCGTTGAAAGAACCCGGTGAAGTCAGCGCCGTGACGGCCCGGCCGGAGGGCATTTTTCTGGTGCGATACATGGCCTTGAAGCCGGCCGTCCTGCGCCCGTTTGAAGCCGTGTCTGCCCAACTGGATCGCGCGGAGCGGCAGCGGATGCGGGCCGTCGCGGAAGCGGAGTACGATGCCGCCATCAAGGCGAAACATCCGGTGCAATGGTTCGGTCCATGAACCACTTTTAGTGGGCGTCCGCGCGAGACTGCTACGGGAACAGCCCTCGCGCGCGCTTCGCTGCGAGCACTCGCTCGACGCCGATCGCCATCGCGGCCATGCGATGCGGGAGCTTCGCGTCGCGCGCCCGCTTGGTCACGGCGTGAAAGGCCTGCTCGAGAATGCGGAAGAGGCGGTCCATCACTTCGCTTTCATTCCAAAGGAACGCCTGCAACCCCTGCACCCATTCGAAGTAACTCACGATCACGCCGCCCGCGTTGCAGAGGATGTCGGGGATGACGAAGATCTCCGCCCAGCGCTCGAAGAGGATGCGGTCCGCCGCCGGGGTCGTCGGGCCATTGGCGCCCTCAGCGAGGATCCGGCAGCGCAGCCGCCCGGCGTTGTGTTCGGTGATCACCGCCTCGATCGCGGCGGGCACGAGCACGTCGCATTCGAGGGTGAGCAGGTCGTCGGGGGAAATGGGATCGGCCTCCGTGAATCCGCGCAGGCTCCCGTGCTGCGTCATGTATTCATCCGCGGCGCGGATATCGATGCCGCCGGCGCGATGGAAGGCGCCGAACTGATCGCTGATCGCGATCACTTTCATCCCGCTCTTGTAGGCGAGGCCGAGCGCGGTGACGGCGCCCACATTCCCAAATCCCTGGATGACCGCCGTGCATTTGTCCGGCTGCATCTTCAGGACATTGAGCGCGCGTTCGATGAGATACACGACGCCGCGGCCGGTCGCCTCGCGCCGCCCCGTGGTGCCGCCGACGGCGACCGGTTTGCCGGTGACGATCTCCGGCACGGAGTATCCCTGGTGGACGGAATAGGTGTCCATGAACCACGCCATGACCTGTTCATTCGTCCCCATGTCCGGCCCCATGATGTCGGTGTGCGGTCCCACGAAGGGGATCATCTCCTGCATGTAACGGCGCGACACGGCCTCGAGTTCGCGCACGGAGAGCGCGCGCGGGTCCACGGTCACGCCGCCTTTCGCTCCGCCGTAGGGCAGGCCGGTAAGCGCACATTTCCAGCTCATCCACATCGCGAGTGCGGCGACTTCGCCGAGCGTGACGGAGGGGTGAAAACGCGTGCCGCCCTTGGTCGGCCCGAGCGCGAGGTGATGCTGGACGCGGTATCCCTGGTAGGTCTGCACGCGGCCGTCATCCATGCGCACTGGCAGGGTCACGGCCATGGCGCGCTTCGGATGCAGCATGCGTTCGCGCATGGCCTGATCGAGATCGAGGTAGTCGGCGATGACCTGGAACTGCTCGGTAGCCATCGCGTAGGCGGGGTCGGCGTAGATGTCCATTTTGGGGAAGGAATCAGGAATCAGGAATCAGGAGTCAGGAGTCAGGAGCAGCTTATCTCAGCCCTGACGCCTGTTCTTCACGATTTGAAGTCCCGTTGATGAAAGTTCACCGTCGCGATGATCACGAGCGTGAGATCCACGGCGAGCAGGTAGGCATAGTCCTCGATCATTTGGGGCCACGGGATGTGCTCGCGGAAAACATTCGTCCAAGTCGCCACGTGAGTGGTCAGGAACCACGGCTTCAGGCTCTCGAAATACGGGATGCCTTTGAAAATGAAATCGACCGTCACGTAACTGAGTGTGGTGATGGTGGCTGCGGCCGGCTTCATATTGAAGCACGAGAGCGCGAACCCAATCGAGGTCACCGCGAGCAGGCTGAGACCGAGCAGCGGCAGGGAAGCGAGATACCGCACGAGGCCCGGCCCCTTTTCATAAAGCTCGAAGACGCCCTCCAGCGGCGCGAAGACGAACATCCCGCCGTAACCCTGCCGTGCGATCCCGACCGCGAGCGCCGTGAGCCCGATGAAGATGATCAGCACGAAGGTGTAAATTACGCAGGCGAGATATTTGCAGGCGAGCAGGCGCACCCGGGCGACCGGCCGGCAGAGCATCATCCGCATTGTCCCATCCTCCACTTCCTTCGACACGACATCGCCGGCCACCAGCGCGAGGTAGAGCGGGCCGAGCAGCCCGATCGTCGAGGTGAGCATGATGAACGCGAGCGTCAGTCCTGAAAAATATTCGTCGAAGCCGTAACCCGCGCGCTCGATCAGCATCCGGTAGGAACGCTGGACCTTGGGAAGCTGAAAGAGCACGAGCACCAGAAGTTCCACCGCGACGAATGCGCCGAAGCCGATGTAGGTGCGCTTGCGGGCGAAGAGCTTGCGGAGTTCACCGCCGAGCTGTTGGGAGAAGAGGAGCATGGGAAGAAGCAGAAGTCAGCGGTCAGAAGTCAGAAGTCGGAGTGGCATGCGGAGAGTCTGATCACTGACTTCTGACTTCTGAGTGCTGCTTACTTTCCCCGCCTGCGGTCATCTCCAGGTAGATCTGCTCCAGGCTCCGACGCTGCGGCTCGACCGCGCGCACCTTGATCCCCGCGGCGACCAGCGCGGAGACGATCTCCGCCACATCGCGTCCCGGTGGAAGTTCGATTTCCGCTCCCGGCAGGATCTTCGCACCGGCCTGCGCTGCGAGCGCCGCCGCCGTTTCCCAATCGTCCACATCGAGCCGGAAGCGCGTGCCTTCCGCCGCCAGCGAATCCCAACGGCCGTCGAATATCTTCCGCCCGCGATTCAGAATCGCCACATGGTCGCACAAGTGTTCCACCTCGGAGAGCAGGTGCGACGAGAAAAGAACCGTGAGCCCGCGCTCGCGGTTGAGGCGTTGGATCAGCCCGCGAATTTCGTGAATGCCCTCGGGGTCCAGCCCCTCGGTGGGTTCATCGAGCAGCACGAGTTCCGGCGTCGGCAGCAGCGCCTGCGCGAGCCCGAGCCGCTGCCGCATCCCGTGGCTGTAGGTCCGCACCGGATCATGAATCCGCTGCGTGAGCCCCACGATTTCCACCGCCTCGGCCATCTCGTCTTTTGGCACGATCGCGGAGTAGCTGGTGAAGATTTCGAGATTCTTCCAGCCGCTCAGGTAATCGTAAAACGCCGGTGCCTCGAAGATCGCCCCGACCCGCGCCAGCGCCCTCGCGCGCTCATTCTGCACCGAAATGCCGTCGATAAACGCCTCGCCGGAATCCGCAAACACCTGCCCGAGCATGATCCCGAAAGTCGTGCTCTTGCCCGCGCCGTTGTGACCGAGCAGGCCGAAGATTTCCCCGCGCTTCACGGTTAGCGACAAGTCGCACAATGCCGGCTTGCCCTTGAATGACTTCGACAGGTTTTTGAGTTCGATCATGCTCGACATGCGCGGCAGGGGAGGGACCGGGACGTTTCCCGTGCGCCCCGCGGCAGGCAATCCTTTTCCTTTGCGCCAGGTGGCAAGGCAGCCGGCGCGATCCTCGCAGCCAACTCGCCGACCTGCCCGGACGCCGCGTGACCGGCGGGCTCAGCTCGGGAGCGAGCGGCTCCCGCCCAGCCACGGCGCCACATGCCGGAAGCCGAACTTCGTCATCGGCGAGTGGCCCGGAGCGCGGCCGAGGATTCCGCACACCAGCCGGTAGAAGCCTTCGTCCTCTTCGTTCTCCCAGTCGCGCAGGTTCACCCAAAGCGTCTGCTGCACGAAGAGCGGCAACTCCGGTTCGTCCGTTGCGCCGGGCAGAATCACCGGGATCATCCGCGCCTTCTTCTTCGCCCATGCGGCGACATAGGCGCGAATCTCCAGGATGTGCCGGTCGCCCTTGTCCGCGGGCCCAAAGCAGAGCGCGGCGCAGGGGATCGTTTTGATCGCGTCTTCCAGCGCGTCCATGATCGTGTCTCCCGCGGCCGCGAAGTAGAGCACGGCGTCCTTTGACATGCAGCAGGCGCCTGCCGACGTTCCCGGCACGGCCAATCCAAGGCGGACGGCTCGAACTCGCGCCGCCCAAGCGCGGCCTGTGGTATGCCGAGCCAAAACTCAACGGATGGCGCGCGCTCATCCACACGCCGACCGGGACGATGTGGAATCGTCACGGCAATTCGCTCCCAATCGCGGATTGTTTCCGGCCCGCGCTCACGGCCTTGGCGAAGCTCGCCAGCCGCGGACTCGTGTGGGCCGACTGCGAAGCCCTCGAACGCCGACACAATCTCGGTCGCGGCACGCTCGTCGTGCTCGATTTCATTCCTGAATCCGCCACGCCGAGCTACGAGCAGAGACGCGTGATGCTGGAATCGCGGCTCCCGTGTGATTTCGTCTTCGATGGAGTTTCATCGCGCCCGGTCCCGTGCGGTGCAGCGTTGCTCACGCCGACTCGGCGCGCTGATTCACACGCCGACGCGCTCGCGTATTACCAGCGGCTCCGCGAGGGCAACCGTGCGCTCAGCTGCGATTTCTTCGAGGGCGTCGTGATGAAGCGGGCGGACTCGCCGTATCCCGTGCAGGTGCGATCATCGACGGAAGAATTCCGGGGTTGGGTGAAGCATCGCTTCCTGACCTAAGCGGCAGTTTTGCGGGGGAGCGCCCATCCCATACGATGCAGCGAGCACCTAAAGGTTACGCACATTCCCGTGTGAACGAAGCAGCTTCACGCGTCTGTCGTGCTGGAAGGCGCAAGGTGAAGGTGCTGCCTTGGCCTTGGCTGCTGGCGACTTCGAGCGTGCCGCCGTGGGCTTGCGCGATGGATTTGCTGATCGCGAGGCCGAGACCGGCGCCTCCGGTGCGGCGGTTGCGCGAGTCGTCGGCGCGATAGAAGCGGTCGAAGATGCGCGGCAGGTGTTCCGCGGCGATGCCGGGGCCGGTGTCGGTGAGGGTGAGAATGGCACTGGAGTTTTCGAGCAGTGTGCGGATCGTGATGCGACCCTCCGCGGGCGTGTGGTCGAGGGCGTTGGTGACCAGGTTGAGGATCACTTGCGCGAGGCGGTGCGGGTCGGCTTGGGTGCTCGCGGAGGCGAGGTCGAGAGTGAGCGTGATGCGGCGCTCGTCGGCGATGGGTTGGACGAGCGCGGCGGTTTCCCGTGCGAGGTCGGCGAGATCGCACGGCTCGCGTTTCAGATCGATCGCGCCGGCGTCGTGGGTGGTGAGTTCGAGCAGGGATTCGGTGAGTTGCTGGAGACGGCGCGCGGCTTTCACGCAGGTCTCCAGCGTTTGCTGATAGGTCGCAGCGTCGCGCTCGCGGGTGAGGACGCGCTGGGCTTGCGCGAGGATGATGGCGACGGGCGTGCGCAGCTCGTGCGCGGCATCGGCGGTGAAGCGCGACTGCCGCGCGAAGGATTCTTCGAGCTGCGCGAAGGTTTCATTCAGTGCGGTGGAGAGGCGGCCGAGTTCACTGTTCCTTTCCCGCACCGGGATGCGCTCGCTCCATTCCCCCTGCGCGATCCGTCGCGCAGTGGAGGTGATGACGGCGATGGGGCGGATGGCGTGGGTGGAAATCAACCACCCCACGGCGAGCCCGAGCGCGAGCACGGCGCCGGAAATCGCCGCAAGCCAGCGCGCGTATTCGCGCAGTGCGGCCTGCTCCGGCTCGATGGATCGCCCCACGAGCAGGCACTCGCCCGGCGGGGTAAAGGTGAACGCTTCACGGAGCAGTCCGCGGGATCTTTCCGGCGGCATCGTCGCGTCTTTGGCGGCACGGGCAGGCTTCTCGATGTCCGTCGGGGCCGCGGGCGAGCGCGTCCACACCGAGCCGTCACGCCGCCACACGGCGTAGTAAAATCCTGCGCCTTCTCCCGGCTCAAACAGCGCCGCTCGCGTGGCCGGCATCCGAAACTCCC
The DNA here is from genome assembly GCA_031411395.1 of Chthoniobacteraceae bacterium. GTDB lineage: Bacteria > Verrucomicrobiota > Verrucomicrobiia > Chthoniobacterales > Chthoniobacteraceae > Chthoniobacter. The sequence continues at coordinate 14,064 of JANOAZ010000144.1, read as the reverse complement.
GCGTCGCGCCGGGCGGCGGCGGCGGCCCTCCGGGACCGCGCGGGCCGGGCAGGCCATCCGCGAGCGCGCGCACGCGCAGGCGCAGCTCGCCGTCCACCCGGCGCAAATCATTCGCCGCCTGATGCCGGTAGGCCGCGAAGGCAAATCCCGTGAGCACCGCGGCGAGCAGGAACCCATGCCAGATCTGAATGCGCCAGCGCAGCGATTCGGGAAACATCACTCGATGCAATAGCCCAGCCCGCGCCGGGTGCTGATGAAGTCGTGGCCTAGCTTCTTGCGGACATTGGAGACGTGAACGTCGAGCAGGTTGGAGAGGCTCGTGTCGTTTTCGTCGAAGAGATGCTCGTAGAGCCGCTCGCGCGTGATCACGCGGCCGCGGTGCTGGGCGAGGTATTCGATCAGGGAAATCTCCCGCGCAGTGAGCGCCACAGGTTCGCCGCGTTGTGTCACCGTGTGCCCGGCGAGGTCCACCGTCACGTCGCCGACTTTCACGCTCGCCGTTGCCTGTCCCGCGGCGCGGCGAATGAGCGCGCGAATGCGGGCGAGCAGTTCGGGCAGTTCGTAGGGCTTCGCGAGGTAGTCATCGGCGCCGCCATCCAGCCCGCGCACTCGATCCGGCGTCCGAGTTCGCGCCGTGAGCATCAGCACCGGCGTCTTCTTCCGCACGCGCAACCTTTCGAGCACGGCGAAGCCGCTGATTCCCGGCAGCATCACATCCAGCACGATGGCGTCGTAGTCGCAGTGCAGCGCCTTCGCGAGACCGTCCTCGCCATCGCCCGCCTCATCGACCGCATACCCGTCCTCGCGCAGCGCCTCGGCGAGGCTGCTGAGCAGATCGGGTTCGTCTTCGACAATGAGCAGGCGCATAGACACGGCCAGCATCGTGGCGCGCGAAGCTGAAGGCCAGATGAAGCGGCGAGGGTCGGCGACCAGAAAGCTGCGTGTCCGGGATTAGTTTTCGATGGGGCTCATCCTTTTCGCCGCCGCTCCCCCGCCTCTCAAATCCGGCAGACGCAGCGGCTGGCGTCGAAAGTCCGCGATTGGCCAGTTGGCCAATGGTGCCTCGGGTGCAAGTGGCCGATGCTGGAAACCTCCGAGTGCGTGGTAATTTTTGCCGCGCTTCATCTGCCCTAAAGGTTCCTCCGTCATTCTCACTTCCTCCCCGCACCTTTCAGATTCCCCATGAAACGCTTCATCCTCCTTTTCCTCCTCGCCGGCATCACTGCGGCACAGGCCGACCCGCAGCTCACGTCGTGGTTCACGGGAAACTCCGGCAAATACGCGCGCATCTATGCCAGCACGGCGGATGAAACGGCGGGGACGAAATCGCTGACTTGGACGCGGGGGACGACGACTCAGGCGCTGCCGACGTATTCAGGCGTGACGGAGATCAATTACTCGCCGAGCTGGATTTACATCCGCGCGACCGGCCTCGCGAGCTACACGATGGGGCCTTGGCCTGCGAATTTCCCGAGCTTCCCGACGAATACGGCCACGATCTATCGCATCCCGCGGACGCCGGCGATTCCGGGGACCAAAACGGGCGTCGGACTCGGGACGACGGGGCGGTTGGTCAATGGCGTGTCCATTTACGACAGCCGTGATGCCTTTTCCTACTCGACGGCGAATGCGGCGGATGCGCGGCCCAACACGGCCTTCGTGGGCGATGGCATTTGGAATCGTGATGGTTGGCACAACGAAGCGCCGACCTTTGATCCGGCGCTCGCGCATCAGGCGGGGAACACGTATCACAACCATGCGCAGCCGATCGGCCTGCGGTTTCAGCTCGGCGATCATGTGGACTACAATGCGACGACGAATCGCTACACCGAGAGCACCGCGCCGGTCACCGCGCACTCGCCGATCGTCGGCTGGGCGCAGGATGGCATCCCGGTTTACGGACCCTACGGCTACTCCGATCCCGACAGCGCGGCGAGTGGTGTGCGCCGCATGGTGTCGGGCTTTGCGCTGCGGGATGGCAGCAATGGCACCACGGCCATCACGGTGCGCCAGGCGCTGCCAGCGTGGGCGCAGCGGATTCAAAACAAACCGACGCTGACCGCGGGGCAATACGGGCCGGTGGTGAATGCCACTTACCTGCTGGGGCACTACATCGAGGACTTCGATTATCAGGGCGACCTCGCCGGGCGTGTGCAGACCAAGGGCTCGAACTCGGTGGGTGGCTTTGTGCTGGGGAATTACGATCTCAATGAGCAGAACGTGCGCTTCTGTGTGACGCCGGAGTTTCCATCGGGCACGTGGGCCTACTTCACCACGATCAATGCGGATAACACGCCGGCATTCCCTTACACCACGGGCCGCCAGTATTACGGCACCGCCAGCGGCGGCGGCACTACGGAGGCGGTGATGAATGCCGACACTCCGCTCACCCGGCACTTCACCGGCGGTGCGAACACGCCCATCGCCGTCACGCCGAGCGTCTCCGCGCCGAACGTGACGCTGACATGGAGCGCGGTGGAAGGCGGCACGTATTCGGCGGAGGCGTCGACCAACCAAACGTCGTGGACGCCGAAGACGAGCGGCATCGTCGCCACGGGCACCACGGCGAATACGACGTATGCCACGCTCGCCTCCACCGGCACGGAGTATGGGCGGGTGAATCGCACCGCGCTGGCCACGTTTGATTCCGCAGGCCAAAGTGCGGCCACGGTTGCGCAGTCGGGCACGACGAGTTTCCTGCTCACCGGCACTGCATCCGCGCCGACGGTCACCACGCCGACCTCCGCGAGCATCACGGGCGGCTCGGCAGTTCTCGGCGGCAACATCACCAGCGATGGCGGCGCTTTGGTCACCACCTCGGGCGTGGTGGTGGCGCTCACGTCGGTGAATAGCAATCCGACCATCGGCGGCACCGGCGTAACTAACATCACTGGCACGGCCACGCTCGGTGTCTTCACGGTGAATGCCACCGGACTCGCGACGAACTCGGCCTACACCTTCAAGGCCTACGCCACGAACAGCGCGGGCACGAGCTACAGCACGGCGGGCACATTCAGCACGCTCACGGCAAATCTGCCGACGGTCGCATCGCCCACCGTCACCAACATCCTGAACTCATCGGCCACGCTCGGCGGCAATGTGACGAGTGACGGCGGCGCGACCATTACGGCACGCGGCGTGGTGTGGGCACTGAACGGCACCAACGCCAATCCCCTCATCGGTGGAACCGGAGTCACCAATGTCGTTGGCACCGGCACCACGGGTGTGTTCACGGTGAACGCGACTGGCTTCACGACACCCGCACCTCAAACGATCGCCTTCAAAGCCTACGCGACCAACAGTGCCGGCACCGTCTATACCGCCGTCACGACATTCCAAACGGTCACGCTCTCCAGCTTGTCGAATCTCGTGCTCAGCGCAGGCACGCTCACCCCTGTTTTTGCGTCCAACACCCTCGCCTACACCGCCAGCGTGCCGAACTCCGTGAGCAGCATCACTGTCACGCCATCGATGGTGAGCGGCACCGCGACGGTCACGGTCAATGCAGTGTCTGTCACGCCTGGCACGGCGAGCGGACCCATCGCGCTGAATGTCGGCGCAAATACGATCACCGTGATCGGCACGCAGACGACGCCCGCGAGCACGCGGACCTACACCGTCACCGTCACCCGCGCGGCTCCGAGTGCGCCGCTGATCTCAACACCGACCTCCACCGCGATCACGGCGAGCAGCGCAACTCTCGGTGGCAACGTCACCAGCGATGGCGGCTCCGCAGTCACCGCGCGTGGTGTCGTGCTCGCGCCGACCGCGACGAACAACAATCCGCAGATCGGTGGCAGCGGCGTCAGCAATGTCGTCGGCACAGGCACGACCGGAGTCTTCACGGTCAATGCAACCAGCCTCACTCCAGGCACCCCTTACAGCTTCGCCGCGTATGCGACCAACAGCCTCGGCACCACCTACACCACTCCCGTGGCGACCTTCACCACACCGAGCTTGAGCGGCGATCTCTCCAATCTCGTCATCAGCGCAGCCACGCTCACACCGGCGTTCAGCAGCGCCACCACGAGTTACACGGCGACGGTTCCCTTTGCGACCGCGAGCATCAATGTCACGCCCACCGCGTTGATCGGCACCTCCACCATCACGGTCAATAGCGTGCCGGTCAGCTCCGGCAGTCCCATCGCCGTGGAACTGGTCGTGGGTGCGAATCCCATCGACGTCGTCGTCACCGGGTTGGATTCCACGGTGAAGGCCTACTCGATCGTCGTCACGCGCCAGTCGGGCATGCCCATCGTCACCACACCGACCGCCACCGGCCTGAGCACGACGACCGCGACCCTCGGCGGCAATGTCACGAGTGACGGCGGCAACGCGATCACCGCGCGCGGCATCGTGCTCGCACCGACCGCGACGAACGGCAATCCGCAGCTCGGCGGCACGGGCGTGACGAACCTCACGGCGAGCGGCACCACCGGCGTCTTCACCGTCAACACCACCGCACTCACCCTCGGCACGAGCTACACCTTCAAGGCTTATGCCACCAACAGCGTCGGCACCGGCTACAGCACCACCGGCACCTTCACCACGCCGCGCAACAACATCCTGGTGATCATCGCCGACGACTTCGGCCTCGATCTCTGCCAGCTCTACAATCCGGGTGGCAACGTCGCCGCCACGCCAAACATCGCCTCGCTCGCAGCGAACGGCGTGCGCTTCACCAATGCCTATGCGTATGCCGTGTGCTCACCCACACGCTCCGCCATCATGACCGGGCGCTACGGCTTCCGCACCGGCACCGGCGATGTCATCACGCCGGGCTCCGGCAGTCCCTTGCAGGCGTCGGAGTTCACGCTGCCGGATGCATTCGCGGCGAATGCGTCGTTCAATTACCAACTCAAGCAGCTCGGCAAATATCATCTGGTGAATGGCAGCAACACCGCCGCGCAGATGAGCCCCGTCACTGTCGCCGGTTGGCCGAGCTACGCCGGAGCGCTCAATGCCGAGGTCGCCGATTTCTACAATTGGACGAAGATCGTCACCGACGGCACGGGCGGCGGCACCAGCAGCAGCACGACCACGACTTACGCCACGACCGACACCGTCAATGACGCTGTCGCCTTCATCAATGCGCAGACCACCGCAGGCAAGCCGTGGTTCACTTGGGTCGCGCTCAATGCACCGCACTTCCCCTTCCATAAGCCGTCGAACGCGCTGCTCACCACGCAGGCATACATCGACCTCAGTGGCACGGCGGGCGACATCACCGCGAACCGCCTCAGCTACGTCAACGCCGCCGTGCAGGCCATGGACACCGAGATCGGCCGCCTGCTCGCCAGCGTCGATCTAAACGCCACCACCGTCATTTTCATCGGCGACAATGGCACCGACACCCAGGTCGCGCAGTCGCCCTACTCCGCCAGCAAATCCAAAGGCTCCCTCTATGAAGGCGGCGTGCGCGTGCCGCTCATCGTGCGCGGCCCCGGAGTCGTCGCACCGGGCCGCACCTCCTCCACACTCGTTCACGCCGTCGATATCTACCGCACTGTGCTCGAACTCGCCGGCATCAACGTGGCCACCACCGTGCCGAATGGCACCGTGCTCGACTCCCAGAGCCTCGTGCCGATTCTGCAAAATCAGACGGTCACGCGCCCGGTCGCATACAGTGAGTTGTTTAACACCGACACGCCGACCTTCGGCGGGCAGGCGCTGCGTGACAGCCGCTACAAGCTCATCAAACTCAAGAGCGGCAGCAATGAGTTCTACGACCTCCAGGTCGATCCGTATGAAGCCGTCAATCTGCTCGCCGGCGGAGTCGGCACGCTGACCGCCGCGCAGCGCGACGCTTATTACCTGTTGCTCGCGGATCTCGGGACCTTCTCGACTACCACGCCCACGACGATCAACAGCGTCACGCTCAACCCGACGACGCCGATCATCGGCGAAAACGTCACGGTCACCGCCAATGTCGCGCCAGCCGCCGGAACGACCATCTCCAGCGTCGTGCTCAACTACAGCACCGGAGTCGCCACCACGACCGATGTCTTCACCGAGACGATGGGCACTGCCGCCGGAGCTTTCACCACCGCCGCGAACCTTGGAACGAACAACGCATGGACCGTGAGCTTCCCCACGCCCACACCGCCCAATCCTTTCAGCCAGACCACCGCCGCCAATCACGGCACCGGCAACGCCTACGGGTTGGAAATGAATCGCGGAACCCCGAACCTGACGGACAACTACATCACCACGACCAACAACATCGACGCCTCGGGCGGCAGCTCCGCGTATGTCGAGTTCTGGGTCGCCACCGCCAATCTCGGCCCCACCAACGGCTGGGCCTTCCAAATCTCCACGAATGGCGGTGCCTTCACCTCGAGAACCACCACGCCTTCTTACGTGGCCGGAACCAATCTCGGCTACACTCGCTACCAATACGACCTCACCGCTGGGGAACGCGTGAGCACGCTGAAGCTGCGCTTTCAGTTTGCGGGCAACGGCCCGACCAACCCCGCCTCCAGGATCAGCTTCGATGATCTCAAAGTCGTGACGGTCAGCAACGCGGCGCCCGCGCCGATTACCATGACTTCCACCGGCGGCGGAAACTACACCGGCACCATCCCCGGCCAGAGCACCACCGTGAGTTACAACATCCTCGCCACCGACTCCGGAGCGGGTGTCGATTATGTCACCGGCAGCTATTCCGTCGCAGCCGCATCACCCGTGCTCGCTGTCACACCCGCCACTGCATTCACCTCCAGTGGCACGCAGGGCGGTGGTGTCTTCACTCCATCGAGCATTACCTACACCCTCAGCAACACCGGCACCGGTTCGCTGGGCTGGACGGCGGGCAAAACACAGTCGTGGCTCACGTTGTCCGCCACCAGCGGCACGCTGGCTTCCGGTGCGACGACGAACGTCACCGCATCCATCAACACCGCGAGCGCCAGCGCACTCGCCGTTGGGAGCTACAGCGACACCATCACCTTCACGAACACGACGAACAACGCCGGCAACACCACACGCGCCGCCAGTTTGTCCATCGGCTCGAACACCGTCCCCGCCACGCCCGTCATCGCCGCGCTGCCCGCTTACAGCCAGGGCACCGCGCGCACCGTGCGCTGGCCCGCAGTCTCCGGCGCGACGACCTACACCTTGCAGATCTCCGCCACGAGCAACTTCGCCACCGTCCTCAGTTCGCAGACCGTGAGCACGCCGACGGCGACCTTCGCGAACCTCACGCACGGCACGACCTATTACTACCGCGTGCTCGCTACGAATGGCATCGGTTCCTCGAGCTTCAGCGCCATCGTCAGCAGCACGCAGGATAATGTTTCACCCACCGTCGCCATCACCTCGCCATCGAGTCCGCAGACCACTGCGACCAACACCATCACCCTCAGCGGCACGAGCAGCGACGCCTTGTCCGGCATCAGCAAAGTCACCGTGAACGGGGCCACCGCGACGACGAGCAACAACTTCGCCACCTGGAGCATCAACGTCCCGCTCGGCTTCGGCACCAACAGCCTCACCGCGCTCGCCGTCGACAACGCGGGCAACACCACCAGTTCCACGCCGCTGCTCGTCACCCTCACCACCGCGCAGACCTTCAATCCGCTCGTCATCCCCGACATCATCACCGGCACCACCTTCAACCTCGCCTTGAAGCCGAAGACGAAGCAGTTCCTCGCCGGCGCGGCCACGAACACGAATGCCTACAACGACATGCCCTTTGGCGCGCCCACGCTCATCATGAACAAGGGCGACTGGGTGCAGATGAACGTGACGAACAACCTCCCCATCGACACCACCACCACGCATTGGCACGGCTTCCACATCCCTGCGATCATGGACGGCGGCCCGCATCAGACGATCCCCGCAGGCACCACCTGGTCGCCTTCATGGGAAGTGATGAACAACGCCGCCACCTATTGGTATCACCCGCATCTGCATTTGAAAACGCAGGAGCAAATCAGCCGCGGTGCCGTCGGCATGATCATCATCCGCGATGCCGAAGAAGCCGCGCTCACCCTTCCGCGCAACTACGGCATCGATGACATCCCGCTCTCGCTCGGCAGCCGCCGCTTCACCGCGAACCAAATCGTCACCGCCGCCTCCGCGTATGGCGACGTCATGCTCGTCAACGGTGTCCTCAACGCCCAAGTCAGCCTGCCCAAGCAATACGTCCGCCTCCGCATCCTCAATGCCGAGATCGAGCGCAGCTTGAATATCGGCTTCAGCGACAACCGCACCTTCTGGGTCATCGCCACCGACGGCGGCCTCGTCGATGCACCTGTGGCCACCACCCGCCTGCTCATGCATGTCGGCGAGCGTTATGAAATCCTCGTCGATCTCACCAACGACACGCAGGGCGGCTTCATCAACCTCATGTCCTACAACAACAGCGCGTCGCTCGGCACGCCGCTGGCCAACAGCTACCCCGGCGGCGAACCGCAAACGACCGGCCAGTTCGGCAGCTTGTTGAACAACCTCGATTTCAACATCCTCCGCATCAACATCGCCGCGCAGACCGCCAGCCCCGTGCTCACGCGGCCGACGACGCTCACGACGAACGCTCTCTGGACCACCGGCGACGTCACCAACCCCACGACCCGCGTGCTCGCCATCACCGGCGGCGCGCCCGGCGTGTTCTTCTTCAACACCGACCAACTCTTCAGCCCCACCGTCTTCAACCACACCGTCAACCTCGATGCCGTCGAGCGCTGGACCATCACGAATACCTCGGGCTTCAGCCACTCGTTCCACATTCACGACATCCAGTTCAACCTCATCTCCCGCGTGTCCGCCGGAGCCGGTCCTGCCTCCGTCACCGGCATCTTCCCCTATGAAGTCGGCTGGAAGGACACGCTCTATGTGCAGCGCAACTCCAGCGTCACCTTCCTCGCCAAGTTCGATCACTTCGCGAGTAATACGAACCCCTTCATGTATCACTGCCACTTCGCGAACCACGAAGACGAAGGCCTGATGGGACAGTTCGTCGTCGTGAACAACGCCGTCGAAGACCTCGCCGTGAGCAGCTTCACGCGCACGGGCGACAACAGCGTGGTCCAACTGGACTTCAAAGCCACGCCGGGCACGACCTACACGCTGCAATACTCGCCGGACATGACCACCGGCAGTTGGACCGATGTCGGTTCCGTGACCAGCGATGGAAGTTCGGCCACCTTCATCGAGACGAATGCGACGCGGCTCGGACAGCCGAAAGGCTTCTACCGGGTGAAGATACCCACGGTCCCGTAGGCCCGCTCGAATGGCGTTGCGCGCCTTCGCTCTCGCTGAAGAATGGCGCGGCATTCCTGATTCATGAAACCCGCCTACTTTCTCGTCGCTGCCGTCGCCGCAGCCTGCGGCTGGTATGGTGCGCTCCACTTCCGGAATCCGTCGGACGCTCACTCGAAAGACGAGGCCGCGGAAGGGCGGAAAATTTTGCTCTATCAGAGTCCGATGCACCCGTGGGTGAAGTCGGACAAGCCGGGGCAATGCACGGTTTGCGGAATGGATTTGGTGCCCGTTTACGAGGGCGGGGAAAACTTCGACCACGCGGCGAACCACATCGTGAGGCTGTTGAAAGGGAGTCCGAATGCCGTCGGCGTGCAGACGGCGGAGGTGAAGAAACAGCCGCTCATGCGCACACTGCGCGTGGCGGGGATGATCGGCGAAGACGAGTCGCGGCATGGGATCATCAGCGCGCCGGTGGAAGGGCGCATCGATGGCCTCGCGATGAATCACGCGGGGCAGCAGGTCACGCGCAGGCAACCACTCGCCACCATCTTCAGCCGCACGCTGCTGGCCGCGGCCAGCGACTACAAACTCGCGCTCGAGCAGGGCGGCGCCGCGCTCGAACAAGCCAAGCGACGGCTGGAGCAATACGGACTCGTGTGGGAGCAGATCAATGCGATCCCGACACGTCAGCCGGACGACCTCTACTTTGTCATCCTCGCGCCACTAACCGGCACCATCGTGAAAAGCTACGTGAGCGAAGGCCAGTATGTGAAGGAGGGCGACAGGCTCTTCGAAATCGCGGACTTCACGAAAATGTGGTTCATGTTCAGCGCCTACGAGCAAGATCTGCCATTTCTCAAAGTCGGCCAGATCGTCACGTTGAAGACCGCAAGCCTGCCCGGGCAGACGCTGAAAGCCCGCGTCGCGTCCATCGATCCGACGCTCGATGAAATGAATCACTCCGCGATGGTGCGCGTGGTTTTGGAAAACCCCGAGCGTCGCATCAAGAACAAGACGTTCGCCGAGGGGACCGTCGAACTCGAAGCGCCCGAAGTCGTGACGGTCCCGCGCGGCGCAGTGCTGTGGCCCGGCTCGCAGCCGCGCGTGTATGTCGAGCAGGCACCCGGCGCCTACGAGCAGCGGGTCGTGAAGCTGGGACGTGCGGGCGATGCCTATTGGGAAGTGCTCGATGGCCTGAAGGAAGGCGAGCGCGTCGTGCTCATGGGCAACATGCTCATCGACGGGCAGGCGCAGCTCGACAGCGGCATGCAGGACTCCGGCGCAGAATCGAAACCGTGATCGACGCCCTCATCACGTGGTCGCTGAGGAATCGTTTCCTCGTCGCGTGCGCCACGCTGTTCCTCATCGCGTTCGGCATCCGCGCGCTCAAGCACACGCCCGTCGATGCGATCCCGGACCTGAGCGAAAACCAGGTCATCGTGTTCGCCGACTGGATGGGTCGCAGTCCGAAGGAGGTCGAGGATCAGGTCACGTATCCGCTGTCGGTGAATTTGCAGGGACTCGGCGGCGTGAAGACGGTGCGCGCGACGAGCATGTTCGGCTTCTCGCTGATCACGGTCATCTTTGAAGACCACGTCGAGAAGTCCGCCGCGCGACAGCGCATTCTTGAGCGGCTAAACTTCCTCGACGGCGCGCTGCCCGCGGGCGTGGTCGCGAAGCTCGGCCCCGACGCCACCGGCCTCGGCTGGGTGTATCAATATTACCTCGAAGTCGATCAGACGAAGGCACCGAACGGCCGCGGCTACGACCTCGGCGAGCTGCGTTCGTTGCAGGATTGGTTCATCCGTTACCAGCTCAACTCCGTGCCCGGCGTCGCCGAAGTCGGCAGCGTCGGCGGCTTCGTGCGGCAGTATCAGATCGAGGTGGACTCGCAGAAAATGCGCGCCGTCGGCGTGTCGCTGGACATGGTGATAATGGCTGTCGGCCGATCGAATCTGAACGTCGGCGGCAAGACCATCGAGGAAAACGGAATGGAGTTCGTCGTGCGCGGCGTCGGCTTGATCGAGAGCGCCGAGGACCTCGGAAAGATCGTGCTGATGGAAAAGGAAGGCGCGGCCATCTGCCTGAGAGACGTGGCGCGCATCGAACTCGGCGGCGACTTCCGCCGCGGCACGCTCGATGTGGATGGCCACGAAGTCGTCGGCGGCACCGTCGTGATGCGCACGGGTGAAAACGCCCGCGACGTCATCACGCGCGTGAAGGCAAAGATCGCGCAGCTCTCCCCAAGCCTCCCGCCCGGTGTGACGATCAAACCTTTCTACGATCGCAGCGAACTCATCGACCGCACCATCGGCACGCTGAAGCGCGCGCTCACCGAGGAGATCCTGCTCGTGACGCTCGCGCACATCATTTTCCTCTTCCACTTCCGCAGCATCCTCATCGTCACGCTGCCGCTGCCGGTGAGCATCCTGATTTCGTTCATCCTCATGCGGGAGTTTGGCATCACGTCGAACATCATGAGCCTCTCCGGCATCGCCATCGCCATCGGCGTGCTGGTGGATGCGGCGATCGTGCTCACGGAAAATGTCATCCGCCGCTGCGAGGAGGCGGAGCGCCGCAAAGGCAGCAAGCTCACCTCGGCGGAAACCTTCGACACGGTGCTCGTGGCGGCGAAGCAAGTCGGACGGCCCATCTTCTTCGCGATGGCCATCATCATCCTCGCGTTTGTGCCGGTGTTCGCGCTCACCGGGCAGGAGGGGAAAATGTTCCACCCGCTCGCGTTCACGAAGACCTTCGCGATGATCGGCTCCACGCTCCTCGCGATGACGATCGTGCCGGTGCTTTGCACCTGGCTGGTGCGCGGTCCGTTCCGTTCCGAGGAGCGCAACATCGTCATGCGCCTCCTGCTGAAGCTGTATGACCCTGCGCTCGACTTCGCATTGAGCCATCGCAAGACCGTGCTCGCCGGCGCCGCGATCATCCTCACCGCCGCGCTCGCGCTCGTGCCGCGCATGGGCACGGAGTTCATGCCGCCGCTCAATGAAGGCAGCCTGCTTTTCATGCCGAGCCTCGTGCCCGCCACCGCGCTCACGGAAGTGAAGCGCGTGATGGCTTGGCAGGATCAAGTCCTCGCGAGTTTCCCGGAAGTGCGCTCCGCCGTCGGCAAACTCGGCCGCGCCGACACCGCGACCGATCCCGCGCCGATCGAGATGATCGAGACGACGATCATGCTGAAGCCCGAGAGCGAGTGGCGTCTCGGCATGACGAAGCAAAAGCTCATCGCCCAAATGATGGATGCACTGCGTCAGGTGCCAGGCTCCGTGCCGGGTTTCCTGCAACCCATCGAAGGGCGAGTGCTCATGATTTCCACCGGCATCCGCTCACAGCTCGGCGTGAAAATTCTCGGCGACGATCTCGGCAAACTGCAACAGGCCGCGTTCGACGTGCAGCGCATCGTGCAGGACGTGCCGGGGGCCACCGGCGTCGCGCCCAGCCGCATCCAGGGCAAGCCTTACCTCGAAGTCCGCGCGAACCGCGACGCGATGATCCGCTACGGCATGCGCGCGCAGGATGTCCTCGATGTTGTGGAAGTCGGCCTCGGCGGGAAGACCGTCACAACCACGATCGAGGGCCGCAATCGCACCCCGATCCAAGTGCGCCTCGAACGCAGCGAACGCGAAGACCTCACGCGATTGAAGGACGTGCTCGTCGCCGCGCCGCCGAGCGCAAACGGCAAGCCGGGCAAAGTCATCCCCCTCGGCCAGCTCGCCGACATCCAGCGCGTGGAAGGCCCCAACGAAATCGCCAGCGAGAACGGCCGCCTGCGCGCCTACGTGCAGGCGAATGTGAGCGGACGCGACCTCGGCAGCTTCGTCGAGGAAGTGAAGACGCGCGTGCAGCGCGACATCGCCCCGCAACTCGCCGCGCAAGGCATGACCATCGAATACAGCGGCGAATACGAAAACCAGATCCGCGCCGCGCAGACGCTGAAGTGGATCGTGCCGAGCGTGCTCTTCATCATCTTCCTCCTGCTTCACATGCTGTATGGCAAAGCTCGCGAAGCCGCACACGTCATCCTCGCCGTGCCCTTCGCGCTGAGCGGCGGCGTGTTTCTGCAATACGCACTTGGCTGGCATTTCAGCGTCGCCGTCTGGGTCGGCTACATCGCGCTGTTCGGCACCGCGATTCAGACCGCCGTGGTCATGGTCGTATATCTCGAAGAAGCCGTGCAGCGGAAACGCCAGCAACTCGGCGCAGCCTTCGCCCGCGCGGATCTCATCGCCGCTGTGAAGGAAGGTGCGCGTCTCCGACTGCGTCCGAAAATCATGACCGTCGCCACCATCGTCGCCAGCCTCCTGCCGATCATGTGGAGCCACCGCACCGGCTCGGAAGTCATGAAGCCCCTCGCCACGCCCGTCCTCGGCGGAATGCTCAGCAGCCTCCTCCACATTCTCATCGTCACGCCTGTGATCTTTCTTTGGTTGCGAGCAAAGGATCTCCCACCGACCCATGGCGATGCCGCCCCCGCTGTCGAAGCGTCATGAAGTCACCCACCACTGCTGATTTGAAGACAAGGTATCCGCTGCTGATCGCGATTCTTACCCTGGCGCTTCAGATCCAAGCGGCATCTGGCGCGGTGTTGGAGATTGCAGTGCGGCACACGTTCGGCGATGGCCCGCTCCTGCTCGACTCGCTGCGCTACCAGAATGCCGCGGGCGAAACGCTGTCGGCCACGCGGCTCAGTTATTTGCTGAGCGGGTTTGCCGTCGAGCGTGAAGATGGCGTGTGGGTGGAAGTGCCGGATCATTACGCGTGGATGGATGCGGCGAAACGGCGCACGGTGGTCCGTCTCGAAGGAGTGCCGGAGGGAAAATATCGCGCGCTGCGTTTCCACCTCGG
>JANOAZ010000143.1:0-23646 GCA_031411395.1 Chthoniobacteraceae bacterium | reverse complement strand
GACGAGGTGACGATCTACACCCCAACCGGTCAAACTAACTACTTTTATTACGTCGGAGGGGGCGGCTACCCAGCTGGCTGGTATGACTCTGATTTTCTCCTTGATCCAGGGGTCGCTGATAACATCGCGATCGCGCCCGGGACGGCGTTTGTGGTCAAGCGGAAGGGCGGAGTCGCCTTCAATTGGTCCCTGCCTTCACCGACCACTTTCTAAGCGACGCACCCGAACGCGTCCCAAGCCATCAATCCCCCCAACCAGTCGTTCCTCCCCACAATGCGCAAATCACTCCTTCTCGCGACTCTCCTGTTCGCGATATCGCTGCCCATGGCTCGCGCCACCACCATTGGCTTTGGGGCGGTCCCCACTGCCCGAACTGTGGTGGACGCCTCCCTTGCGACGGTAACGAATGCCAGCAGCCTCGTTCTGGCGGGCACATTTGCCAACCAGTCATTTACGCTGCAAAGCGGGATGAGCCTTGCGGCCAATGTCACCGCGGTGATGGCATCTGGCGGTTGGGAGCAGTTTGGGTTGGACACCACCACCAGCACCTTGAATGCAGGTGTTACCTCGACCTTGGGACTGAATCCGACCGGCAAGGTGGGTGGCTCGGTCACGGATAACAATTCTGGCGCGACCAAGGCGGATTTCTTTAATAACAAGCCGCTCTATCTCTGGGTCTTTAACGCCAGTACCATCGGCGCCGCGACCCAAATGGGGATTTTTCGTGCCACCACCGCCACTACACCCTGGACCTTCGCAACGAATGCCGGCGGGGTCGGCGATTCGACCACTTTCAGCACCACCCCCGCCGCGGCTTCTGTGATCTCGGCAATTGGCGGCTTTGGGACCGCCGGCAGCCAGCTTCAACTGACCGACCAATTCAACGTCGGCCCTCCCGTTCCCGAGCCCTCGACTCTTGCGTTTGGCGTGTTCACGGTCCTGGCGGCACTCTCCTCCCGGAAGCGGCGGAGTTAGACCGACCTCGTCGGTCGCCATCGAAGCTTGGATGAAGAAAACGCTCCTCGTCTTCAGCGTCATCGCCACGGCGTCGCTGCAGGTTGCCAATGGCACCGTCGCGGGTTTTGGCGCAGTTCCTACGGCTCGCACGGTGGTCGATTCCACCCTCGCGACGGTATCCACGAGCGGCCTTGTTTGGGTTGGCACGTTCGCTAACGAATCGTTCGTCTTTAATCCGGCGCTGAGCATCACGGCGAACGTCGCAGCGATCACGACGGCTGGTGTCTGGCATCAGTTCGGCCTAGATACCGTTACGAACCTTCCAAATGCAGGAGTCACGAGTAACCTCTCGATTAGTGCGGGGGGCAAAGTGGGTGGCTCGGTGACGGATAACAATTTTGGGGCAACCAAGGCAGATTTCTTCAATAGCAAACCTCTCTATCTCTGGATCTTTAATGCGAGCACTCCGGGGGCCTCGACAGAAATGGGGATCTTCCATGCCACCTCTGCCACGATTCCCTGGACCTTCGCGACCAATGCCGGCGGCGTTGGCGACGGTGTGACTTACAGCTCCACTGACGCCGCAGCTCCCACCATCGCTGCGATCGGCGGGGCCGGTTCGACCACTACCGGCAGCCCCGGAACGCTTCGTCTCGCTGCAGCCGTCCCTGAACCCTCCGTCCTCACCTTGGCCGGCCTGGCTGGACTGGGGCTGCTCTGTTCACGGCGGAGGCGGCGGAACGCTTCGAGGGCGTAACGGAAGGCTTCCGGCGCGCAGCGCCTCATCCAGAAACCGGTCATCCTGAGCTTGTCGGAGGACCTCTACCTATCTCCCCGAGCGGAGGCGGAGGGGAACCTTGGCCGTGAGTGCTCCGCACCACCGCCTGATGTCACGGCTTCAACCCTTATTTCGCCCCGTGAAAAAGCACGGCCCGGCGCTGCAACTCCGTGCCGTTGGCCAACTGGAGCTTCTCCTTGATCCGCTGCCGATGCGTTTCAACCGTTTTCACGCTCACCCGCAATTCCTCGGCGACCGCACGCGTCCCCAATCCGCTGCCCAGCAGCCGGAAGATTTGCAGCTCCCGGTTGGAGAGCGTGGCCACATCGTTGCCGTGCAACTCCACCGCGCCGCTGGCGAGATTTTCCAGGAGGAGGTGCTCCACCTGTGGCCCCACATGCCGCTCGCCGGTGAGCGCCCCGATGAGGGCGTTCATCAGGGCCGAAATCGGGTCGCGCCGCGTCACGAACGCACACGCCCCCGCCTTGAACGCGCGCTGCACCGCCAGGGCATCGTTCATTCCCGTGAAGACGACGACGCGCGTCCCCCGGCTCCATTTCGGCAAGTCCTTGATTAGCGAGAATCCGTCTCCCATCGCGGGGTCCAGCACGAGCACTGCCGGATGATGCCGCTCGCACATCTCGCGTGCGCGGTCGAGCGTCTCGGCCTCGGCACAGACCCGCAGCTTCGGGTGCGAATTGATCAAGTGAACCATCCCGCACCGGGCGACCGGTTCGGCGTCGGCGACGAGCACGTCTGCTTTCCTGAGGGTGGCCATAAGAATTCTTTACCGGGAAGGATTCGAGACGCGGTTGTAGAGGCATCCCCCACCCGCGGACAAGGCCGAACTTCAGGGAATCCCCCACACCGCCGCCCGTGACGGGCACTGCATTGCGCCCACAGAAAGTGACGAAGCGTCCCTGATGTTCTGTGGCCCGCGATTCTGATGAATTCCCGACGTGCTTCGGAACGTTTCGTTTATCTGGTATGCGGTAGTCTCTCAGACTGTTGCAAATCGCGCGAAATGTTGGGTGAAGCTTACCAGGAAGTCTCAATCCCTATGCGTGCAGACGGAGCAGTATTGAAAGTCGCCAAGAACGGCCCGCCACCCGAGATCGAACTCATTTTCGGACACGCCCAGTGGGGCAAATACGAGGTCTGGCTGTGGGATCTGGCGGGGCATAGTCCCACCCTGGTTCGGCGGGGCCTGAACAACGACAACATCCCCGACAAATTCCCGATCAGCATCTCCGCGGCGGAGTTGGAGAAGTGTCAATTGACGTGGGAAGCCACGATCGGCGCGCTCGGCGCGAAGGGCCAGCAATACAGTTTGCAGGTGATCTTTTCCCAGGGTGGCAAGCCCCTCACGGCACAACCATTTTTTTACACGGGTCCATTGGACGGGGTGAAAGTCATCGCGGATTTCGTGAAGTTCCGGGCGGTATGAGGCCCTCCTGGCCGAAGGTCGCGCTGTTGCTGCTTCCACTGGCATTCAGCCGGTTCGTCGTGGCGGCGACGGACCCACCGTCGGTCGTGATCACCTATGAGGGGGAGTTGGCGGAGTTTCCCCGCTACATGAGCGGCGCTCGCTACGTGGTCGAAATCCCCAAGACAAACCACTCGAAGCTGATCCGAGGCGACTTCTCCACTTGCGGCACCAGGGGAAGCTCCACGATCTGGTCTTTCCCCAACGCTGAAGGCACCCAGGCCATTCTGCGCAATAGTCCCGGCCGCATTGAGATCTTCTTTGCCGACGGGCCCCTCATCGCGCAGGTCACTGCGCCTGCGACTTCCTCAGTCCCCGAAGCAAGCGCCCCCGCTTCACCGGATCTCCGCCTTTCTCTCTCGCAACCAATTCTGGACGTCGGTTCCGGGTCGATTGTTTCCAGCAAGGAACTCGTGCCAACGGAAGGCCTGAGCCCCATCGCATCCGGCCCGATGACCACGGGGGGCCTCGGGGACCGCTCGATCTCCATGGCCAGCTTCACGCTCGACGTGCCGGACTCGCCGGCCTTTGCCGTGCTGGGGATCTCGCCGGAAAACGTGGTGCGTCCGTCCAACCCGCAGGAACTCGTTACCTCCGTGCTCAACGGGGTGGATCGCAACGGC
This sequence comes from Chthoniobacteraceae bacterium, assembly GCA_031411395.1. Taxonomy (GTDB): domain Bacteria; phylum Verrucomicrobiota; class Verrucomicrobiia; order Chthoniobacterales; family Chthoniobacteraceae; genus Chthoniobacter. The sequence continues at coordinate 19,802 of JANOAZ010000143.1, read as the reverse complement.
AATTTCCAGACCGGGCTCGCTCTCGATACCGCGCCGTATTTGCTCTTCTTCGGCAAGGATGTGACGCTCGCGAGCTACCAGCAGAGTTACATCACGCGATTGCTCACGAGGACCCAGCTTTCCTTCGCGACCAGCAAAGGAACGGAGCAGGAAGACCCATCGACACGACTGGCGCTCGGCCTGCACCTGACGCTACTCGACCGCGGCGACCCGCGCTTCGATGTCGATCTTCAGCAGACCTACGACAGCATCGACGCAGAAATACGCCGCATCCGCGGACCGATTCCTCCCGGGGCGGACATGCAGTTGGAGGCTGATCGACGGGAGGAGGCGATGCGCCCGCTCTTCAAGGCGGCCTTCGCCGAGGCGCGCCGCCGCAATTGGAACCGCACCAACTGGTCGCTCGGCGCCGCGCCGAGCTGGATCGATCCCCAGGGCGAAGGCGAAGACTTCCTTTGGAACGGCGCAACCGTGTGGACCTCGCTTGCCTACGGGTTCGAAGGCATCCCGGTCCTGGAGAAATCTTCGCAGCTCATCTTGCACGCGCGGTATCGGGATCACGAGGAAGTCCCCGATCCATTGAACGAAGCGAAGTTCATCCGCCAGAACTCGGTGCTCCTCGGAGCGCGCTTGCGCATCGGGACGGTGGATACGAACGCTTCGATCGACGCCGGTTGGATTCGTGAATGGGGCAGTGGTCGCGAGAACCGTGTCGGCCGGGTCGCCGTGGGACTCGAGCGCCGCATGACGAAAAACCTTTGGCTGTCGGTCACCGCGGGCAAGGAGTTCGGGAACGAGGAGAAGAAGGACGCGCTGACCATCCTGGCTAATTTCAAACTCGGCTTTGGCGACGATCCGGCTCCGGTGACATCGGTGCCATCGTCTGCGATTCCGGTTGTCCTGAGGGAGGTGTCTGATGTGGTCGCGCCGAGACCCGTGGATGCCGACTCAGCCGCGCGGGCGGGTGAAGTGGTCCCGGACGCGGAGGTGGCGCCGCCGAATCTTTCATTAACATCCACGGCTGCCGATGCAGATCGGCGTCGCGCGATCATGGCCAGGATTCGCCAACAGGACGTGCCTGCACCCGGCGATCGGCGGGGCGACCGAAATCAAAACGTGCCCGCACCGAGCGGCCCTCTCAACCTGGGCGCCGGTGCGACTCCAGCACCCTCGAGGACTAACCCGAATCGAAACCAGAACGTGCCGCGCCCAAGTGGGGCTCTCGATTTAACGGCGACCCCGGCGCCCTCGGCGACGAACCCGAATCGGAACCGAAACGTGCCACGCCCAAGTGGAGCGCTCAATTTAGCTGCGACTCCAGCGCCTTCGCGGGCGAACCCGAATCGAAACCAAAACGTGCCACGCCCAGGCGGAGCGCTCGACCTAACTGCGACTCCAGCGCCCGCAAAAAGAACCCTGTTCAAGGAACGAAACCAAAACGTCCCCAAGCCTGAGCGCGCGCTTAATTTGAACTCATCGCAGTCACCAGAGTAAGCCTCCCCGACAGTTTCCAACCGGTCAATTCTGCTAACTCCGCATATGCCCAAGAACTCGCAATCCCTACCCCCGCTCAAAAACCTCGATGCCCTGACGGCCCTCTTAAAGGAAGCCAATGAGAAGGTCTGCAAAGGTCAGAAGGCTGGCAAAGAGTATATCTATGGCGCTGCACTTTGGACTGGAGAAGATGGCGAGTCGGTGAACGTCGTGATCCTTGACGACGCAACCGCGGCGCCGGTTCCTCCGATCGTGCGGGAGTTTCCCGCCACGTTCTCGGATGAGGAGATCGCCACGGAAGTCATGAAAATCGAGGATGCGGAAAAACTGCATTTTTCGTCCGCGTACAATTTCAAGTTTGAGGACGGTCAGCAGAGTGAAATGAAGGTCATTGCGCTCTTCTATCCCAGCGTGGCTCCGGCGGCGGGGGGTGAGATCGTTAGCATCACTGGAAAGATGTCCACTTTCGGTGGCTGGGGCGACACGGGGATGACCCGTGACGAGGATCTGGCGTGGATCGAAAACGAGGCCCAGGCGAGTGGCTACCCGGGTTACTTCAATCCTCCCCGGGGGGATGAAGGTTTCGGCTGGCGACTAAAGAAGGATGAAGTCCCATATATTGCCTGCCGCTGGGAATACAAAGTGACGCCCAAGTCGTATCTCGCCAAGCCGACCACATTGGTCACGGTGACGAACACGAAGACCGGTGAATCCATCCAGGCCCGGCCGATCGACTGGGGTCCACATGGCAAAACGGACCGCATCGCCGACCTATCGCCCTTTGTGGCGACGAGGCTCAAGCTTAAGACAGATGACGAAGTGAGGGTTGACATTCCACTTCCGTCGAAGGCGCCGGCTTTCCTTCCAAAACCCGCTGAACCCACGGGAGTCGGTGGCCAGATGACCGGCGGGCCTGCACCCAGCAGTGGGAGGGAGTTGGAAATCGACTCCGACCACTGGTTGGTGGGCGCCAGGCGAGAGCCAATCGCGGGCGGCCAGCAAATGAATAAGTGCCGCTTCCTCGTGATTCATTTTACCAGCGGCGCGAGCGCGGAAAGCAGTATCGATTTCTGGCGAACGCGCGCAGCCAAAGGCGCGTCGGCCCACTTGGTCATCGATCGTGACGGGACGATCTACCAATGCCGGCCATTCGACCACACGTGCGGTCACGCGGGGGACTCGAAATGGAAGGGAGTGGGTCCCACTCTCAACACTTGCAGCATAGGGATCGAGTTAGCCAATGCGGGCGATGACACCAGGCTCGCGAAACGTTTCACCAAGCTCCCCCTCTTCGCAGCGAAGCACAAAAACGGCGGCAAGTTACAAAGCTGGGAGGCTTACCCCGATGCGCAACTGAAAGCATGTGAAGCCGTGAGCAGGGCATTGGTTGCGCGTTACGAATTGGAAGATGTCATTGGGCACGACGACATCGCGCCAGATCGCAAGAATGATCCGGGTCCTGCCTTCCCCTTGGCAAATCTTCGCGTGGCTTGCGGCTTGTCCGCCCAGATCGTGTAAGCCTGTCAAGGAATGCGCAACGTGACCATGGCGAAGATTCCTCACGTTCTCCTGTTGATCTTCGCCGGCCTGTCCGCATCGCGGGCACAGGGCGCGAGCGGTTTCGCGGATCGTCTCGAACCAAACGAGTTGAACAAACATGCCATCGCGATCAACAGCGAGGGCCGTGCGCTCGATCCCACCATCGCGCTGAAGAAACACCGCGACGTCCTGCTCACGCGGAAAGGTTATGAGCGGCAGACCGACATGATCTTTGCCGGCATCGAGAAGCAGGCGCGCGAAGGGAAGCTAAAGAAGAAGGCCGTTCTACTCTGGGTGCATGGAGGGAACAACTTCATCACAGGTGCGATCAAGCGGGCGGATGAACTCTCGAAGCCGATCAGCGACGATGGCTACTACCCGGTAAGTATTTGCTGGAGTTCGAATATCCCAAGCGCCTGGTGGGAACAGATGCGTTACGTCCGCAACGGCGTGTACTTCAAAGGACAGAACGACGCATGGGCGATCGTGACGGCGCCTGTCTATATCGCGACCGACATTATTACCGCGATCGTCCGCTTCCCGCGCACCGCGCTCGACAAGCTCTACAGCACGCTCAAGCCAGTGGCGCCGCATGCATACGACAAGATCAAGGCTGGGCAGTTTCGCTATCAGGCGCTGCAAGCGCGCGAGCGCCAGTTCGGCTACCGCTCCGCCGACCCGGACACGCGCATCTATTACGAGAAGGAAGGACAGGTCGTCATCCAGCAGAAGCCCAGTTCCGAGGGTAGCAAAGTGATCGGGCGGGCTCCGAAGAAAGTAACTCCGGACGAAGTGGCGGCGAAGTGGTGGCCACTCTACGCGAAGGACAAACCGATGACCGTCTCGCAGGGAAAGTACGCCCCCACCATCGGCGACAGCACGGGCCGGGTCGCCTCGTACTTTGCCACGCTGCCGACCAAGACAGCCGTCTTGAGTGTCTTCGCCACGCTCGGCGAAAGTTCTTGGGACATGCTGAATCGGCGCTGCAAGGCGATGATCCACCACACGAATTCGTTTCGCCCCGACGGGCAGGCCACCTTCAACGAGACTGACGCGGATCTCCATGACTCGGAGACGACGGGGGTCGGTGCGCTCGCCGTGTTCCTGCGGCGGTTGGAGCTTTTTTGCCGCGAGCATCCCGATATCAAGGTCGTCGCGATCGGTCACAGCATGGGGGCGATCGTCCTCAATGAAGCCATCCGCAGCTTTCCGCGAGTGCCTTACCGCGACATCGTTTACATGGCCGCCGCCTGCAGCGTCCGCGACTTCGACGCGTCGGTGGTGCCATATCTGCGCGCGCACAAACAGACGCAGTTCTACAACCTCTGCTTGAACCCGCGCGCCGAAGATCGCGAGGACAATCTCTACGACCTCGTGCCACGCGGCAGCTTCCTCGTGTGGATCGACGAGTTTCTCAATCACCCGCAATCCTTCCCCGACCGCACGCTCGGCAATTTTGAAAACGTGATGCTCGCCTCGAAGATGTTTCATCCGAAGGTCCACGGACAGCTTCACATGTCCGCGATGGGCGCCGGGCCCGGTCAGCCTGATCCACAAAAGCACGGCGACTTCAGTGCAAAGGAATTTTGGAAGGAGGAATTTTGGAAACGCCGCGGCTGGGATGATTGGCCGCCGCGGACTGCCGAGCCCGCTGGGCGACGGGCAAAGGCGAAAAGCTGATCGACCCCCAACCCGCATCCTATGTTCGGCTCCACCGTCCTCGAAATCGCCATTGGTCTGGTCTTCGTTTATCTGGTCCTGAGCTTGGTTGTCACTGCGGGATCCGAGCTTGTCGCTTCATGGCTGAAATGGCGGGCCACGAATCTCTTCCAAGGCATTGGCGAGTTGCTCCGCGACCCGCAGCACGGCGGCAAATGGGCGGAGAAACTCTACGCGCATCCGCTTGTCAGCGCTCTTTCGCTCGGCCAAGCGGGCAAGCCTTCCTATATTCCCTCGCGCACCTTCGCGGTCGCGCTGCTCGATGTCGTCGCACCCGTCAACGGCACAACGCCGCGGACTCTCGCCGAGGTGCGGGCCGCGATCGGCACACTCCCCGACGGGCTAAACCGGGTGCTTGCCATCTTGCTCAATGAAGCCGGGCACGACCTCGAGAAGTTCAAGACCGCGATCGAGGTCTGGTTCAACGGTTCGATGGAGCGCGTCTCCGGGTGGTACAAACGCAAGGCGCAAACTCTCGGACTCATCGCCGCGGCAATCGTCACTCTCGCGTTTAATGCCGACACGCTGAGCATCGTGCGGGCGCTCTCGAACGAGAAGCTGCGCGCCTCCGTGCTCAGCCAGGCCGAAGCCGCCGTCAGGCAAGCCGCGCCCCTGCCACCGGCAGCGACCACGATTTCCAGTGAAGACCGCGAGGCGATCGCGAAGGCGACTGCCGCGGCGCAGGCGCAGTTCGAAGCCTCGATCGTGAAGGTGCAAAAACTCGGCCTGCCGATCGGCTGGCGGAACGTCACCTGGAGCGGAGAAGCCCCGGGCGACACCGCGCTGCTCTGGCTCACCCGCGTCCTCGGCTGGCTGCTCACGATTTGTGCCGTCACGCTCGGCGCGCCGTTCTGGTTCGACCTGCTCAACAAGTTCATGAACATCCGCGCCTCCGGCAAAGCGCCGGAGGAAGGGCCGAAGGATCCGAAGGAACTCCCTCGACCGGTGGCGGCCGGCGCGATCACGCCGCTCGGGAGCACCATTTCCATCGTCCCATGAAAAGGAACAAGCCCGGCCCTTCTCCCAAATCTCCGCGTAAGAAGCGCCCTGCCCCCGCCCCCCTCGCGGCACCACCGAACCGACAGCCGTGAATGTGGAGGTCATTTTCCGGTGAACTCGTCTGCCGCGCGAATGAGTGCCCACTCGCCTGCCACAACAATTACAGCGCGATCGATATGACGATCACGTCTGTCGGCATGGGTTAACGGTCCTTGCCGCGCTTTTCGCAATCCACCCAAATCCCATGAACAACAAAGTCATCGCCACCAACATCACTGCCCTCAAAGCCAAATACGGCGCCGCGGGCGTGAAGAAGATCAACACCGCGCTCAAGGCGCTCATCGCCGCCGACAAAGCGCGCGGCTTGCAGACGCGAGTCATCGCGATCGACAGCGCCACAGCAATGAAGTCCGTCAAGGGCGCAAAGGTCACCGATCCCGCCGATCCGAAGCAGAACAAGAAAGCGATCGACGCGATCTACGCAGCGCTCGTCCCCGAGTATCTCGTCCTGCTCGGTGCGATCGATGTGATCCCGCACCAGGATTTGCGCAATCCGGTCTTTAGCACCCACGACCCGGATGAGTTCGCCTATGGCGACGTGCCCTATGCCTGCGATGCGCCCTACAGCCAGGAGGCGAAAGACTTCATCGGCCCGACACGCGTCGTCGGCCGCCTGCCGGATCTGACCGGCGGGAGCGATCCCGCCTACCTCATCGCGCTGCTCGCCACCGCAGCCGGCTGGACCTCGCGCCCGCCTGCGGACTACGCGAGCGGCTTCGCGGTCAGCGCGGAGGTGTGGAAAGGATCGACGGCGCTCAGCCTGCAAAAGCTTTTCGGATCGAGCACAGGCATGCAGCTTTCGCCCACCAAAGGACCGAAGTGGACCGCCGCGCAACTCGGCCGGCGCGCACACTTCATCAACTGCCATGGCGCCCAGAGCGACCCGACCTTCTACGGGCAGAGGAAGACGAACTACCCCATCGCGCACCTCGCGGCGCATGTCAGCGGCAAGATCGCCGAAGGAACCGTCGCGGCCGTCGAGTGCTGCTACGGCGCGGAACTCTACGACGCGGGCGGCGGACAGGCGGGCATTTGCAGCACCTACCTCGCGAGCAAGGCATACGGGTATTTCGGAAGCAGCACCATCGCCTACGGCCCGGCGGACTCGAACGGTTCGGCCGACCTGATCTGCCAGTATTTCCTCCGTCGCATCAAGGCCGGCGCCTCCCTCGGGCGCGCGGCGCTCGAGGCTCGGCTGGAATTCAGCGGCGGCGCGGCCGAACTCGACCCCGTCGATTTGAAGACCCTCGCGCAATTCAACCTGCTCGGCGATCCCTCCATCCATCCCGTCGCCACCGCAGCGCCGCACACTGCGACCGCCACGATGAAAGGCCTCGCCGGCGCTTTCAGGTCGAAGCTCGCCGGAGTGGCGGACGCCGCGCTCGCCCGCTCGGACCGGCGGCGCCAGTTGCTCTCGCGCGGCCTGCGCATCGGCGCCACGCAGTCGGTGGCCGCCAGGATCGCACAGCCAAAGCTCGCCGGCTCGCTCCTCGCCGCGTTGAAGAAGATGGCGTCCCAGATGGACATCGGGGCGCCGACGATTCTCTCGTTTAACGTCGAGGTACCAGTGCCCGCCGCGGGACCGATGGCGATGGCGATGAAGGCCGGCCCGATGGCGAAGATGGCCGCACCGAGCGCATTTCATGTCGTCACCGGGACACAATCAGCCCCGAACGCTCCGGCGACACAGGTCGTCGCGCTCGTGGCCAAGGAAGTGGGCGGCAAGATCGTCTCGTATCGAGAAATGCACAGCCGTTGAAGGTCATGCTACCTTCCTCGGGAAATGCAAAAGCCCGAGCAGCAGCTAACCGGATCGGTCGTCAAAGAGCCCTTCGCCAAAGGCTCGAAAAGCGAGCATGACGCCGTGCTGCTGATCGCCGGCGGAAAGCGCTACGTCCTGCGTCGGCAGGGCGGAAATGCATTTCACGACCCGGCGCTCGACGCCCTCGTAGGCAAGACGATCCGGTGCACCGGCCGGCTCGCCGGATACACCTTCCTGATGTCGGACTGCAGCGAAACCGCCCCCGAGCGGTGATACCCGCGCGCGGGATTTTCGGGAGCGGGATGAACGCCCCAAAACACCCGTCATCCTGAGGCTCTAAGAGGGAGCATCGGAATTCGATTTAGCCACAGATGGATGCGGATTTTCGCAGATGAAGGGATTCGCGTTTCTCTGAATCTGCGTTTCATCCGCGTTCATCTGCGGCTCGTTTTTCTGACTTTCGGTACATTCTCCAAGAGGATGGAATGACGCGACATGCCGGACCGCGCAGGAATGATCGACACGTCCTCCCGGGAATGCGCGGCGCGGCTTGCGGCTCGCGCAAGCGGCATTTACATCCCATCTTCCCACTTCCGCTCATGATCCCCGACGCGCCTGCCCCTGCCCCCTCCGATTTCATCCGCGACATCGTCGCCGCCGACCTCGCGGCGGGGAAAGTGCAGAAGATTGTCACCCGCTTTCCGCCCGAACCGAATGGCTACCTCCACATCGGCCACGCGAAATCGATCTGTCTGAACTTCGGCATCGCGCATGAATTTGGCGGCGTGTGCAACCTGCGGATGGATGACACCAACCCCGCGAAGGAGGAGGTGGAATACGTCGATTCGATCATCGCCGATGTGCGCTGGCTGATCGGCGGCTGGGCGGATCGCGAGCTGCGTTTCAAGAACGCCGAACCCTTCTACGCCAGCGATTACTTTCAACAGCTCCACGACTACGCGCTGCTGCTGATCAAGGCGGGCAAGGCCTACGTGTGCGATCTCGATGCCGAGCAGACCGATCTCTATCGCGGCTCACCCACCGAGGTCGGCCGCCACTCGCCTTTCCGCGAACGCGGGGTCGAGGAAAACCTCGATCTCTTCTCGCGGATGAAGGCCGGTGAATTCCCCGACGGGGCGCGCACGCTCCGCGCGAAGATCGACATGGCGCACCCGAATGTGTGGCTGCGCGATCCCATCCTCTACCGCATCCGCCACACCGCGCATCACCACACCGGCGACGCCTGGTGCATCTATCCGCTCTACGATTACGCGCACTGCCTCTCGGACAGCCTCGAAGGCATCACGCACTCGATCTGCACGCTCGAGTTTGAAGTGCATCGCCCGCTCTACGACTGGATCCTCGAAAATCTCCCCGTGCCGGAGCCGCGTCCCCATCAGTATGAATTTGCGAAGCTGATGCCGACCCACTTCGTCATCTCCAAGCGCAAGCTGCTCGTTTTTGTGAATGAGGGCATCGTCAAGGGTTGGGACGATCCGCGAATGCCCACGCTGAGCGGCTTGCGCCGGCGAGGGATCACGCCCGAGGCGGTGCGGCAATTTGCCTACAATATCGGCGTGACCAAGTACCAGAGTTCGACCGACATCGCGGTCTTCGAACACGCCATCCGCGGCGATCTGAATGCCCGCGCGCTCCGTCGGCTCGGCGTGCTGCGCCCGCTCAAGGTGGTGATCACCAACTACCCCGAGGGCCAGACCGAGGAACTCCCGGCGACCAACAACCCGCAGAACCCCGAGGGCGGCACGCGCCCGGTGCCATTCAGCCGCGAGCTGTGGATCGAGCAGGATGACTTCGCCGAAGTGCCGCCGCCGAAGTTTTTCCGGCTCAAGCCCGGCGGCGAGGTGCGGCTGAAGTACGCCTACATCATCAAGTGCGAGGAGGTGGTGAAGGATGCCGCCGGCCATGTCACGGAACTGCGTTGCACCGCCGATCTTGGCTCGAAGAGCGGCGGCCCGACCAGCGACCGGAAGATCAAGGGCACGATCCACTGGGTCAGCGCCGCGCACGCCATCGACGCCGAGGTGCGGCTCTACGACCGGCTCTTCACCGAAGCCGAACCCGAAGCGGACGGCCGGGATTTCCGCACCGCGCTGAATCCGCATTCCCTCGAAGTGGTCACGGCAAAACTCGAGCCGAGCCTCGCCGCCGCAACGTCCGAGGAACGTTACCAGTTCGAGCGCCTCGCTTACTTCGCACTCGATCCGGATTCGCGGCCCGGCGCGCTCGTCTTCAACCGCACGATCACGCTCAAGGACACGTGGGCGAAGGAAGCCGGGAAGACGTGATCTGAATACCGTGAATGAAATTGACCGCTGAGATCACGGAGGACGCGGAAGACGCGGAAGGAGGACAGGGTGAATTTCAAACCAGCGTTCATTCCGAGCGGGTCCGGGCGAAGATCGGGCCTTCCCGCTGCCGCAGTTCCGCTTCATCCGTATCTTCCGCGTTCTCCGCGGTCATGGCAGTCGCCACTGTGTGCTGGAGCTTTGCGGGGGCGGCAGCTTGCTGCCCGTGGAGGGGAGCGAGGCGCGCCCGCCACCGCGGAGCAAGCTCCGCCGAACCGCGAAAGCGGGAGCAAGCTCCCGCATTCCAAAGGGCGCAGCGCGCGGACCGCTCTATTTCGTGGCCGCAGCGGCGTCGGACGCCTTCCGAATTTGCACGCGCTTCTCGCCCCATTTCATTGCGGTCGCCACGCTGCGCGCGAAGGTCCACGGCTGCTCATCCTCCGCGTAAATCGCCAGCGTCGTGCGCTCGGCGGCAAGCGTGGCCGCCTGCGGGAGATCGAGATGCCGCAGCACATTGAGATAGGCCGGCCCATCGCGCTGCGTGGCGGGCAGCGCGTGGAGATCGAGGCGCTTCACATCGGAGATGAAGAGCGAGGCGTAGAGCGTGTTCGCCGCCATCGTCTTTTGGGACTGGAGCCAGAGCGGGACCTTGGCAAAGCCCGGCGTCGCACGCAGCCCGACGGCCGCCTGCTGAATGTCCCAGACCTGGCCGCTCTCCAGCGACTCGCCGATGAGCAAAAGACGCCGGCGCAATTGCGTCTGCTTCACCGGTGAATATTTCGCCCAACTCTGCGGACCGACGGCGCGCGGACATACATAGGCCATCGCCCACTTCGTCGAGAGCAGCATCTTGCGCTCTTCCGCGAACGCCGCCGCATCGGCCGTGGCTCCGGGAAATTGCGCGGGAAACGCGACCGCAGCGAGGCTGCTGAATTCCTTCCAGCTCGCGTCATCGAGCACGTTGAGCACGACCAGTTCGAGGTCCTCCGGATTCACATCGTCGCGATGGAGAATCCAGAGATCGAGGTTGAAGGGATCGTCGCTCGCGAATTGCGTGGCCGTGAGACGCAGCCCGTCCGCCGTCACCACCGCGGGCTTCACCGCGAGTGCTTTCACCGGGACGCTTGGCCACGCGCGGAAACAATCCTCCCGCAGCGCTTTCATCCATCCATCGCGGAGCGCGGCCCATTCCTTCTGCGTCTTCACCTCGGTCGGCGGGGTGAATGTCGGAACGAAGAACTCATCCACCGTCGTCACCTTTTCGTCCGACGGCAGATCGGCAAAAACCCGGAGCTCGCGCGGCTCGTGCATCTTCTTCGCCGGCTCATCGATCAGGTCCATGCGGTCGGCGTTCTTCAGCCAGCGGTTGATCCAGTTGAACGCGCCGAAGTTCAGCGGCTGCGTGTCCTTGTGCGGTCCCTCGGCGATGTGCAGACCCACCTGGTCTGCTTTGCCGAGCTTGCGGTAGAGCGCGCGGGTGCGGTCGAAGACCTCCACCACTCCATCGAGCGGGAAGATGGAGTCGGAGTCCGTATTCGCAATGAGCAGCGGACGCGGAGCCATCAGCGCGGCGACACGGTCAAAGTCCCAGCGCTCGGTGTTCACCATGAACATGCAATCGCAGTGCCCCTCGATCGCGCCGTCGAGGATGTGGTTCTTCAAGGTGGTGATCCCCGCGGTCGGGACCGCGACCTTGATTCGCTCGTCGAGCGCCGCGATCCACCACGAATACGCGCCGCCGCCCGAGCGACCGGTGACTCCAAACTTCGTCTTGTCCACCTCCGGTCGCGTCTCGAGATAGTCGAGCGCGCGCATGCCATTCCACGCCTCCACACCGGCCGGCGTGTAACCGCGCGCAGGCCACCACCAGCGCCCCTTGCTGTGGGTGCCGTGATGATCGCCGCGGATTTCTCCGAGCTGGATCGTGTCGATGATCAGGCACACGTAGCCGTGCCGCGCGAACCACACGCCGTGATGCTGGTAGCCGGTCTTGTTGCCCATGCTCACCCCGTTCTCGATGACGTTCGAGTGGCCGCAGACATACAGGATCGTCGGCAGTGGTTCGGTGACTTTGGCGGGACGATACAGATCGCCGGTGACGTAAAGCCCGGGCGACGATTGAAAGTGCAGCTTCTCCACCACGTACCCGTCGCCCTTTACCGTGCCGGTGATCACCGGCTGAAGGTCCCCGCGCGCCGGCCACGGATCGAGGCCGAGCATGCGCTGGAGCTGCTGCCGCATCTGGGCCTGCCGCGCCGGCCAGTTCTCGGGCGTGATGTCATTCGCCCACTCGGGCCGCGAAAGCTCCGCGACCCGGCGCTCGAAGTATTTGTCGAATGGCGCGGGCAGCAGTTCGCGCGGTTCACGCGGCGACGTTTGCGCGAGGGCGCCGGAGATCGAGGAGGCGAGGGAAAGGATCACGAGGAGGGAACGGGGAAACATGATTTGGTGAGAGATTCGCGCCACGGGCAAAAACTTTGGCGGCGTGATGGATCAAGTAAACGTGCCCACGCGGCCAGGGACCAGCTTGGGAACGAGCGCGAAAAGGGCCCGCAGCACCGCGGCGTAGGCGAGCGCGTCCCGCCTCGCAACATCTCGGGCCGCCGGGCGTGCGCAGAGATCGGACGACGGGCGCAGGGACGACGGGGAGTTTTGGCTCGGACTGACGAGTTGCGCGGCCAGAGGCGCACGCCTACGGCTCCCCGCTCAGCTTCCCTCCCGTGCTTCGGCGGCAATCTGCCGGTAGCGCTCCTTTGCCTCGTCGAACGCCCGCCGTGCCTCGTCGCGCTCCGCGGGCGCGATGTTCTTCTCCCGCACCCGCCAGAGTTGCCCGATGCAGGCGATGGACCACTGCGCGCTCCGGCGCGAGGCACGGATCGGCTGCGCGGCGACGATGACGTTGACGGGATTGGTGTGGAGTTGTGGGAAATGCCGCAGCGCCACCCAACTGCTTTGAGCAATCTCGGCGGCGAACGTGATCTCATGCGGTTGATCGTCGGCAGGCACCTCGCGCGCCGCGACGGGCACGCCGTTGACGATCAACTCGACCTTGCGTTTGCCGCCGCCGAATGGATTCGCGCCCGTCGTGTCGTGGAAATTCACGGTGTCGCCGACGAGCCGCTGGCCGCCGACGGGCACGGCCCCGCCGTAGGCGACTTCGAGCGGCGTCTCCGAACTGAAGGCCACCTTCGCGCGGATCGTCACGCGGCCCGGTTCGGTGAGTTGCACCTCGCCACCGGACGCCTGCCCATTCACCGAAAACCCCAGCGCGTGCGCGTAGCCGTCGCTCACGTAGCTGCGGCCATTCGCGAGGCCGTCGCACCACGGCACGAAGTCGATCCGCTCGACCTTGCCGAGCTGCACATACGTCCGGCCCTGACCGACGCGCGTCCCGCTCATGCACGGGAAATCCGTCTCGCCGCTGACCTTCAGCGGAAAGCCGCAATTCATCAGGTGATACCAGCAGTTCCATTCGAGGAGCCGCGCGGTGTCCATCGCGCTGATGAAATCGCACACCCCGAGCGCCGTGCTCACGAAGATCTCGTGTCCGCCGGTGTCCGGGATCGCGACGTTCGGCAAGATCTCGACGACCCGATCGTGACTGGAGAGCAGTTCGGGTTCGTTCAAGCCGCCGTCACGATCGGCGTCGATCTTCTCAAATGGCTCCGGCAACAACGCCACGGCTGTCTCCTCGCGAGTGAGCCGGGCGTCCCGGTTCGCGTCGAACTGCTCGAGGCAGCGCTTCGCCGCGACCGATGGAGTCACCTGCATTCCGCTCCCGGAGTGCGGGTAGCCGGTGTAGCCGCCTTGCGCCTTTGTCCAGCGCAGGGCCGGAGTCGTCCACGTCGGCCAACCCTTGATCCCCTCGGCGCCGGGATAGTCGAGACTGCCCAGGTTCAGCAGACAGACATGGCCGAGCGCTCCCGAACCAAAGCCGCTCACTTCCACATCGTAACGCAGCAGCGTGAGCGGCTCGCTGATCCGATGCGCCGGCCCTCCAAAAAACCGCCGCTGATGCTCGAACCCGTAACCCCAGGTCAGCACGCAGCCCACGTTCAATCCCTCGCCCTTCACCTGCGCAAACATATGCTCCGGCTCCATCCCCACGGCCGGCGACGTGTAGTGCGCACAGCCCGCGGCGTGGATGTGATGATCGCCGCCGTAGAAACCGGCGTCGGCGGGATTTATCCAGGGTTCGAGCCGGACCGCGAGCGCCGCCTCCTTCGCCGCGGGGATCGTCACCGCGCGCCGAACCGTGCGGTATTCCGGGCCGCGCGATGCCTCCATCGTGAACTCACCCGGCGGCAGCAGGACGGTGCCGCCGTCCGCGCGGTAGATGTGTTTTTGGAAAAAGAAATCCGGCGCGAGACGGCGCGCTTGCGGCGGGAAGACGTGGCCGCGCGAGTCGGAAAAAGTCAGCCGCGCCGTCGTCGGCTGGCCGTCGAAATCACGCACCTCCAGCTTCACCGCGATCGCCGGTCGCACCTCGAAAAGGATCGGCACTTCCGCGCGAAAGCCGAGGTCCTGCGTCCCCTGGCCGATGTCGAAAACGAGCGTCGCCTCGCGCCGGCCGGCCTCGCTCGAATAGATCAGGGCGACCGCGTATTCGACTTCGAGGCCACTGAGATTTGGCGTCATCGGCGGCGCTGCGAAAAGGCTCACATCGAGAAAGCGGTCCGCGCCTTTGGTATTCTCGTTTTCCCGCAAGTGCTGCTGCCGCTCGCGCTCCATCGTGCCCTTCGCGACGCCCGCATACGGCGGCCCCGCCTGCGGACTCCTCACGTTCAAGCGCGCCATGCTCGCGCTGTGATTGATGACTTTCACGAGCAGCGGCGTGTAGCCCGCCTGCTGGAGGACCGCCTTCGCCGGCCCGCGCTCGACACTCACCCGCGACTCCGGATTCACCGTGACGACGCAGGCCACCTGCGGATCGAGCAGCGCCTGCAATCCACGCGCATCGCGCGCCGTGATCGTCGCGAGGACCGCCGCCCGCACCTCGCTCGCGAGCGGCGCGCCGAGAAAATCGAGCGCCTGCACGAGGCGCTGCACATTCGCCGCGAGCGGCTGGCCCTCCACCTCGATCGGCGCGAGGGGATCGGCGGCGGCGCGGAATGTGACGAACATGACGGCCGCCGCGAATGCCACGAGTGGGGGACAGCGTTTCATTTCTTGTCCGCTACTGTGACCCTCGCCGCATCGGAGTCCACCCCTTCTGAAGCTGGAGATTTTCGCGCTCTTCGTGTGGAGGGGCAGTATGATGCAGCTCGAATGAACGAAGACGCGAAGCATCCCGATCACGCGCCGTGCTGTGGCGGCAGCGAAAAACCGACACCCCTTCCACCGGAGGAGCACGGCTGCTCCGGCGGCGGTGACGTAAAGCCCACCGCGGCGGCGAAATATTTCTGCCCGATGTGCGCCGGCGTGGAGTCGGACGAGCCGGGCGACTGCCCAAAGTGCGGCATGGCGCTGGAGCGCAACCCAGCGTGGAAGCCCGCAGCGCGGACGATCTTCACCTGCCCGATGCATCCCGAGATCGAGCAGGATCATCCCGGCGATTGCCCGAAATGCGGGATGGCGCTGGAACCGAAAACCTCCGCCGCGGCGCCGGACGAAGAAGCCCCCGAGTTGCGTGACATGACCCGGCGCCTTCGTCTCGGCGCGGTCCTCGCGCTGCCGGTGTTTTTCGTCGCGATGACACACCTCGTCCCATCTCTCGGCCATCAGGCGTGGGTGGACAGCGATGTCACGCGCTGGATGCAGTTTGCCCTCTCGACGCCGGTCGTCCTCTGGGCCGGCGCACCGTTTTTTCGGCGCGGCTGGCGTTCGCTGGTCACGCGCCATTTCAATATGTGGACGCTGATCATGCTCGGCGTCGGTGCCGCGTTTCTCTACAGCGCAGTCGCGATGCTCGCGCCGGATTTGTTCCCCCACTCCATGCAGCATGGAGGAAAAGTGGGCCTCTATTTCGAAGCTGCGGCCGTGATCGTCGTGCTCGTCCTGCTCGGCCAGGTGCTGGAACTGCGCGCCCGCAGCCGCACCGGCAGCGCGATCCGCGCGCTGCTCGATCTCGCGCCGCCGACCGCGCGTCTCATCACCGGCCAGGGCGACGAGCAAGTGCCGCTCGACCGCGTGCAGATCGGCGATCGTCTGCGCGTGGCCCCCGGCGACAAGGTGCCCGTGGATGGCGTCGTCGTGGAAGGCCGCAGCAGCGTCGAGGAAAGCATGCTCACCGGCGAGCCGATGCCGGTGGAGAAAAAGGCCGGGGACGCCGTGACCGGCGGCACGCTGAACGGCACCGGCAGCTTCGTGATGCGCGCCGAGCGCGTCGGCGACGACACCATGCTCGGCCAGATCGTCGCGATGGTCGCCGAGGCGCAACGCAGCCGCGCGCCGATCCAGGGCCTCGCGGACAAGGTCGCCGGCATCTTCGTTCCCGCGGTCGTCACAGCGTCAGTCCTCACGTTTATCCTGTGGTTCAGCTTCGGCCCGGAGCCGCGGCTCGCCTTCGCCATCGTGAATGCGGTCGCCGTGCTGATCATCGCCTGCCCGTGTGCGCTCGGCCTCGCGACCCCCATGGCGATCATGGTGGGCGTCGGGCGCGGGGCGCAATCGGGCGTGCTGGTGCGGAGCGCGGAGGCGCTCGAGCGGCTGGAGAAAGTGACCACGGTGGTCGTGGATAAAACGGGCACGCTCACCGAAGGCAAACCGCGCCTGATCGAGACGATCCCCTCACCCGGCTTCGACGCCCGCGAACTGCTCCGGCTCGCTGCCTCGGTCGAGGCAGGGAGCGAACACCCCCTCGCAGCTGCGATCGTGCGCGGCGCCCGCGAGCAGGGCCTCGAACTGGAATCCGCGAAGGATTTTCACTCCACCACCGCAGGCGGAGTGCGCGGCACCGTCGGCGGTCGTGCCGTGCTGGTGGGCAAACCCGACTTCCTCCGCAGCGAAGGCGTGAACGATCTCGCCGAACTCGAATCCCGCGCCGCGCCGCGCGAACAGGAAGGGCAGACCGCGATCTTCGTCGCCGTCGATGGCCGCGCGGCCGGCTTCGCGACCGTCGCCGATCCGATCAAGGAGAATACCCCGGAAGCGATCCGCGAACTTCACGCGCTGGGCCTCCGGCTCGTGATGCTCACCGGCGACAACCGCCGGACCGCCGCCTCCGTCGCCCAGCGGCTCGGCCTCGATACCTTCGAAGCCGGAATCGAACCCGCGGGAAAGGCCGCCTACATTCACGAGCTCCGCGCCGCGGGCGAGCACGTCGCCATGGCCGGCGACGGGATCAACGATGCACCCGCGCTGAGCGAAGCCGAGGTCGGCATCGCCATGGGCACCGGCGCCGACGTGGCGATGCAAAGCGCCGGAATCACGTTGCTTAAAGGCGACCTGCGCGGCATCGCCAAAGCCGTGCGCCTCAGCCGCGCCACGCTCCGCAACATCCGCCAGAACCTCTTCTTCGCTTTCATCTACAACTTCCTCGGCGTGCCCATCGCGGCGGGCGTGCTCTATCCCGTGTTCGGGTGGCTGCTCAGCCCGATCCTCGCCGGCGCCGCGATGAGCCTCAGCTCCGTCTCGGTGATCGGCAACGCCCTCCGCCTCCGGCGGGTGAAGCTGTGATGCGGGCTAGCGCTTCCGGTGCAGGCGGACGATCTGCGCGCTCAAGGGAGGCAGAGTGGCCAGAGAGATCTTCCCGCCTTGCGTCGATGGGAGCGTGACGGATGGCGGCCCGCCGGAGATTAGCAGGTCACTCACTTCCCAAGTGCCGTTCGCGAATGCCGCTCCCACCGCTGCCGGAACTGCGATCCGCATGTTCTGCATCGTCGCGGTGGGATGGAGATTCACCACCACCAGGGCGGCATCACCATTCTCCACGTCGCCGCGCAGATAGGCGAAGAGCCAATGCCCGCTGGCCGTCTCGCCGCCGACCCGAGCATAGTCCGGGTTATCGCGGTTGAGGTCATTGAGCGGAGTAATGTGCCCGGTCTGAAAACTCGGATCGCGGAGCGCGCCGAGGAGCGCCGCGTAGCGGGCGCGGAGGTCGCGGGCACTTGGGGAAAGCTTTGCGCCATCGTAGCGGTGGCCATTTACCCAACCCTGAAGCGTGGATAGCGACCAGTAGTCGAAGATCGTCGTCCGTCCGTCGTCGCCGCCGTAACCCTCGGCGCCGCGCGCGGGTTCGCCGGTCTCCTGGCCGTTGTAGAGCATGATCGGGCCGCGCCCGAGGCCGAAGAGGATCGCGCTCACCGCCGGGCCGACGCTCCCGCCGAGGCCCTGCCAGTTCCTCGCGCTGGCGAGGCGCACTTCGTCGTGATTTTCCGCGTAGCGCAGGGAGTGGTGAAAGTGCGCGCCGTTGTTGATCAGCGCGTCGAGATCGTTGGCCCACTTGCCGTCGTCGTAGATTCCTTTCAGCA
The DNA here is from genome assembly GCA_031411395.1 of Chthoniobacteraceae bacterium. Classification (GTDB taxonomy): domain Bacteria; phylum Verrucomicrobiota; class Verrucomicrobiia; order Chthoniobacterales; family Chthoniobacteraceae; genus Chthoniobacter. The sequence goes on along the minus strand of JANOAZ010000143.1, from coordinate 1,512 downwards.
CCTTGTAGCTCGGGTCGTCATAGACCGCGTCGAAGCCCGCCGCGAGCAGCGCTTCATGCACGTTGCCATCGGTCAGCTTGGCCGGGTCGTTGTCGTAAGCCTCGGCGATGAAGAGCACGCCCGCAGCGCGTCCACGCGCTTGCGCGATGGCTGCGCGCCAGAAGGCCATCGGGATCATGTGCGCCATGTCGCAACGAAAACCATCGACGCCAAAGCCCTGCCAGTAGGCGAGGATCGACTCCATCTGCGCCCAGGTCCGCGGAGGCTTCGCATTCTCGGGAAAGGCGTCGGCGCCCGGCCGGCCTTGGAGGAAATTCCAGCCATAGTTCAGCTTCACCGTCTCGTACCAATCGTTCGGCCCCGGCGTCCACGTCGCGGCGTTATTGCCCGTGACGCGGCCGAAATCCATCTCGCCATCGAAAAATCCGTCGCAGCCGGGGCGCCCCGCGGTCGGCAGGCGCAACGGCGGCGCGCCCTGGCGGAGGTAGTAGAAGTTGTTGTCCCGCGCGAAGAACTGGGAGCGGTCATCCTCCGCGCCGAAGCTCAGCTCAGGCCGGATGTCGCTGCGGTAGGAGCGCGAGACGTGGTTGGGGACGAAGTCGATGATCGTCTTCAAGCCATGGGCGTGGCAGCGGGCGAGGAGCGCTTTGAATTCCTCCAGCCGCTGCGCCGGATCGGTCGCGTAGTCGGGACACACGTCGAAGTAATCCTTGATCGCATACGGGCTGCCGGCCTCGCCTTTGCAAATGTCCGGGTCATCCGCGGGCTGGCCGACCGCCGTGTAGTCCGTGCGCGTGGCCTGCTGGAGCACGCCGGTCAGCCAGAGGTGGGTGATGCCCAGCATGCGCAGCGAGTCGAGCGCGGCGGCGTTGATGTCGGCAAATTTCCCTACGCCATTATCGGCCAGCGTGCCGCCCGGCTTGCGGGTCTCATTGAGATTGCCGAAGTGCCGGACGAAGAGTTGATAGATGACCGGGCGCGGCACGTCCGCCGACGCTGGGGAGTTTGCTAACATGAAAGCGCAGAGAAGACTGAATGACCGCGAGATGAGTCGAGCGAAGAGTGCTGCGCGACCGTAGCGCGGGGCTTTCCAGCCCAGTGGCCACAAGGTCCGCGGGGCTGGAAAGCCCCGCACTACGAAGTCTCGGCGCGCGCGCAGATTCATACCGGTGATTCATCTTTCACGAACTGCGTCATCACCGCGGCGACGAGCAGCGACGCTCCGCCGAGCATCACCACTTTCACCGGCGCATTGTGAAAGAGCTGCTTCACCACCGGCTCCAGCGCGAGCGAGGCGAGGATCTCCGGGATGACGATGAAGAAATTGAAGATCCCCATATAGACTCCCATGTGCCGCGCGGGCAGCGAGCCGGAGAGGATCGCATACGGCATCGACAGGATGCTCGCCCACGCGATGCCCACGCCGATCATCGTCGCCTGCCAGAGCAGTTTCGATTCGGGTCCGTGAATGAAGCCGGTCGCGAGCAGGCTCAGCCCGCCGAGCACCAGCGC
>JANOAZ010000142.1:0-15537 GCA_031411395.1 Chthoniobacteraceae bacterium | reverse complement strand
CAGCTCAGGAATGCCGATGGAAAGCCGGCGGCGCCGCCCCGGCAGCGCCTTCTTGCCGGTCAGGCCCAGCGTGCGCGAGAACGCCTGCAGGCCGCTGTCGCCGATGCGGATGGTGTGCAGCCCCGGCACCGAGGCCTGCCCGCGCACCTTCATGATCTGCAGCTTCCTCACCACGGAATTTCTCTCCACCACCTGCGCCAGCCAGAAGAGGCCGTCGGCGATGGTGAAGATCGGATTGTCGCGAATCTCCGACTGGTCGTATTCGCCGACGAGAAACGTGGTGGCCTGCCAACTGGTGAGGAACTGCGCGAGGCGCTGGATGAAGGATTGCATCTCCACCTCGCTGTTCGAGGCCAGGGCTTTGCGCACCACGGTGCGAAAGGAATCCACCACCACGACGCCCGGATTGGCCGCCGTGACCTGCTTGATGATTTCCGCGAGGACGGCATTCAGATCCTGCTCCAGCACCGCGTCGGACAGGTTGATGAAGCGGATGGCCTTGCCGAGCTTGGAGGTGTCGAAGAAGGAAAACTGCTGCTGATAGCGCAGCATCTTCATGGCGGGCTCGCCGAGCACGGTGAAGTAGAGCGCGGGTTTCTTCTGCGTGGCATTGGCGAAGGCGATCTGATGCGCCAGCGTGGTTTTGCCGCAGCCCGGTGTGCCGGCGATGATATTGAAAGAAAACTCCGGGATGCCGCCGCCCAGGATGTCGTCGAGGCCGCGCACGCCGCTCGGGATTTGCCGGATCGTGACTTTCCCCGGCTGGCGGGCGGGCGGGCTGGGGGCTTTCTTTGGCACCTTGCTTTTCGGTGAGGCGTTTTGCTTTTTCATTTTGTATCTCCGTTTTTAGATTCCAAATCGCCGAGGCGCAGCTCCGGCCACACGTCGCGCAGCATCTGCAGCGTGAGATTCTCGCCGATGAAAGCCGCCAGCAGCGCGAGCAACTGGGACACCAGAACGATGCCGCCCTCGGCCATCGCTGCCGGGTCCACCGGCGCGTCCGATGCCTCCAATCCTCCCAACGAGCCATCCGCCTTCACCTGCACCCCGCGCAGCCAGGGATCGTCCGTGTTGGCCACCGCGAGCGCGCGAGAGAGGAGCGCCTGAAAACCGGTGCCGCCCATGAGAGTCGCCAGATGCGGACGCAGCTTCTCACAGACGTGAAAGGCCGCCGGGGTCCTAGTCCCGGAAGATCGCTTCCCCCTGGTCTCAAAAGCGATGAGACGCTCGGCGCATTTCCGCATCTTTGGAGTGGCCCGGCTCATTTAGGAAAAGGGGGATCGATTGCCGGTGGAAATGCCTGGTGCGTTCTGTTTCTTGAACAGAGTTGCTTGCCGCGTTGCAGTTTCGTCGCCGCGCATGGGAAGCCCAAACTGGCACCGTTTTCGCGACACACAACCTCCAACACCCCTCGCGGCGGACTGCGAACTCGACGCTCCATTCCCGGATGGAGGAATTACAACCGCAGTGGGTGGCGAGCGCGAATCATGGCCCGAAATGAGCCTTATTCCGGCCGCCACGTATCGGCTGCAGTTCCATCGCGATTTCACCTTTGCCCGCGCGCGCTCTCTCGTCCCCTATCTCGCGCGGCTGGGCATCAGCCATGTCTATGCGTCGCCGATCTCGCGCGCCGGGCCGGGGAGCACGCATGGCTACGATGTGTGCGATCACAATGAACTGAATCCCGAGCTTGGCACCCGCGAGGATTTCGAGGCGTTTTCCGCGGCACTCCAGGCGCACGGACTCGGTCTGATCGTGGATTTCGTGCCGAATCACATGGGCATCGAGCGCGCCCTGAACCCGTGGTGGCGCGATGTCCTGGAGAACGGAGCGTCCTCACCTTACGCCCGTTTCTTCGACATCGACTGGCGCCCGCTGAAGCGTGAACTCAAAGACAAAGTGCTGCTCCCGATCCTCGGCGAACAATACGGCCGCGTGCTCGAGGGCGGCGGCTTCCGGGTGGAATTCGCCGATGGTGATTTCCGACTGGTCTTCGACGAAACTTCCCTCCCGCTCGATACGAGCACGACGAAGCCGCTGCTCGAACACGCGGCAAAGGCGCTGTCGCCGGCGCCGCCCGAGTTGCAAAGCATCATCACCGCCATCGAGCACCTTCCCGCGCGCACGGAGACTTCATCCGAGCGAAGTGCGGAGCGCATGCGGGAGCGGCAGATCGTGCGCGAGCGGCTCGCGCGTTTGTGCCGCGAAACACCTGCCGTGGCGGACGCGATCCGGCAGGTGCTGGGAACATTCACCGACGAGGGCGTGGCCTCCCGCTTCGACCAGCTCGATGACTTGATCAACGCGCAGGCTTATCGGCTCAGTTCGTGGCGGGTGGCCGGGGAGGAGATCAACTACCGGCGCTTTTTCGACGTGAACGGCCTCGCGGCGCTCCGCATGGAATCGCCGGAGGTCTTCGATGCGACCCATCGGCTGCTCTTCGAGTTGATCGAGGCCGGGCACATCGCAGGCGTGCGGATCGACCACATCGACGGCCTGGCGTATCCCCGCGAATACCTCGCGCGGCTCCGTGAGCGGGGCGGGGATCGCCTCTATGTGGTGGTCGAGAAAATCCTCGGGCCGGACGAGACGCTGCGCGCCGATTGGCCTGTCCAGGGCACCACCGGTTACGAATTCGCCAACCAGCTCGTGCAACTCCTCGTCGCGGAGAAAAACGCCGCGTTCCTCGCCGCCGCCTACGACCGGTTCTTGGGCTTCCGGCTCGACTACCGGGAGGTGGCTTATCGAAGCAAGAAGCTCGTCATGCTGTCCTCCATGGCGAGCGAGGTGAACGGGCTGGGTCAACTGCTCAACCGCATCTCGGAGAGCCACCGTTGGTATCGGGATTTCACGGTGAACGCGCTCACCACCGCCATGCGCGAAGCCATCGCGTGCTTCCCCGTCTATCGCACCTACCTGGATCCCGCGGAGGCCGCCGAGGGGTCCGATGTGCGGATCATCCATCGCGCGCTCGGTCTCGCCCGCCGGCGCAACCCCGCGATGGAACACACCGTCCTCTCGTTTCTCCGCGATGTGCTGCTCCCGCCGAAAGAAAATCCGCATCCGGTGGACGAGACGCTGCGGCGCGAGTTTGTGCTGAAGTTCCAGCAATGCACGGGGCCCATCACCGCGAAGGGCGTGGAAGACACCGCATTTTATGTCTTCAATCGACTCGTCGCGCTCAACGAAGTCGGCGGAGAGCCGGCCGCTGCGGGGCTCCCGGTGGAAGCCTTTCACCGGCGGAACGAGGCGCGGCTGGCGGAGTTTCCCCACTCGCTGCTGGCCACCTCGACGCACGACACCAAACGCAGTGAGGACGTGCGCGCCCGGCTCGCGGCGCTCTCGGAGCTCCCCGACGAATGGAGCCACGCGGCGCGCCGCTGGCAGGCGATGAACCGAAAACATCGTCGCGAAATCGACGGTGAATCCGCGCCCGATCCCAATGAGGAATACCTGCTCTACCAGACTCTCCTCGGCGCCTGGCCGATGGAGGGATTGCACGACGGCAACCGCGCGCAGTTCACGCAGCGCATTCAGGATTACATGCTGAAGGCGCTGCGGGAGGCGAAAGTGAACAGCAGTTGGCTGGAGCCGAACGCCGCGTGGGAGGAGGCCGTGCGCGACTTCATCGCGGCGATCCTCGCGCCGGGCGGACGCAATCGCTTCCCGCAGAGCCTTGCGCGGCTGGCTGGGTCGCTCGCGCAAATCGGCGCTGTGAACTCGCTCACTCAGACCGTGCTCAAGCTCACGTGCCCGGGCGTCCCGGACTTTTATCAGGGATCCGAACTGTGGGATTTCAGCCTCGTCGATCCCGACAATCGCCGCCCCGTGGACTTCGAGTTGCGGGAGCAACGGCTCAAGAACATCGCCGGGATTTCTCCGCGCGAGCTGCTCGAAAGTTGGCGCGATGGCCGCATCAAAATGTTCGCCATCCATCGGCTGCTCGCGTTGCGACGGGAGCGCCCGGAGCTGTTCGCCAGCGGGACTTATACCGCGGTCACGGTCCACGGTTCGTTCGGGGATCATGTGGTCGCCTTTGAGCGGCGCAGTGCGGAGGCGGCGATGCTCGTCATCGTCCCGCGGCATACCGCCGCCCTTGGATTCCCCCCGATCGGGGAGGCCTGGGCGCAGACCCATCTCGCGTTGCCGATGGATGCCCGCTGGCGCGATGTCTTCAGCGGCCGCGAGCACGCGGGAGACCTCCTGGCGATCTCCGAAGTGTTTGCAGACCTGCCCTTCGCGGTGCTCGTCGCGGAAGGTCATTGAGTCTCGCGCAAGTGGTTACGACGAACCCTGGAGGGACACGCTCCGTCGTGTCCCAAAACGTTCATGGGCGAGCCGCCACCTCCGCCCGCTGGATTGGTGACACGACGGAGCGTGTCGATCCAGGATGCTGCCTCAACTACTTCCGCGAAACTCAATCGATGCGGAGGCGCGGCGGGCGATCTCTTCGGTGACTTCGGCGGCGTATTCCTGGAGGTGCCGCTGGTCGCGCGCGTTGAACTGGCGTGGCTTGAAATCGAGCAGGCAGAGGGAGCCAATGGGCTGGCCGCCGGGCGCGCGGAGCGGGGCGCCGGCGTAGAAGCGCAGGCCGCGCGCTTTGACGAAAGCGTTCCTCGCAAAGCGGCGGTCGCGCGCGAGATCTTCGACGACGAGCACTTCATTGCTCGCGACGACATGGCCGCAGACGGAGACGTCGCGCGGCGTCTGGCGGGTGGCGGCGAGATCGTCGGGGAGGCCGGTGTGCGATTTGAAAAAGAGCCGGTCGCGATCGACCAGCGAGACCAGTGCGATGGGCACCTCGAAGACGCGCGCGAGCCGGGCGGTGAGGCGGTCGAAGACGGGCTCGGCCGGGGTGTCGAGCAAGCCCAGGGCGATGAGCGCGGCGAGGCGCGCTTCCTCGTCCGCGGGGATCGGCGCGGGCGTCGTTTCCCCGGCGAAGGGCGGAGCGAGTCTGCCGATCTGCACCACGGCGTCAGCGAGGGTGGTGACGACTTCATCCGCGCCGGAATCGCGCAGGCGCTTGGCCGCTTCATCGAGCCCATCGGTCGCGCCCCAGAGGCCGATGGCGATTTTCAGCCGGGGGAAAGCGGAGCGCAATTTTATGCAGAGATAACGCGCGTGGATGACCGTGGAGGGCGCGACGACAGAGATGCAGGCCACGTCCACGTCGGCCTTTTCCACGAGCGCGAGCAGCTCGCCGGTGACGAGCTTGCCGCTCGCATTTTGCGCGTCGACGCCTTGCTGTTGCAGCAGTTGCGCGAGCATCGCGCCGCCGAGTTCGTCGCGATTGGCCCGCGCCGGCAGGCAGAAAACGCGGCACGGCGGCGCCGGCTCGGCGGCGGGGTCCTGGACGGCGGCCGCCGGGCGCGTGCCCATGTCCTGGATGATGTCACGCAGGCTTTGCTCGACTTGATCGCGCTGCTCGTCGTCGAGCGAGTCGGTGCGGTAATCGGTCTCCGCGACGGCGAGCACCGGCAGGAGCACGGAGTCGTAGAGCGCGGTGAGCGAATTCGTTTTCAGGTAGCCGTCGATGAGATCCATCTCGTCCTTTTCCCCGACCGTGAGGATGCGGTGGTAGCAGTCTTCGGCGGGGGTGAGCGCCTCTTCGTCGCTGAGCAGCACGCTGAGAAAAGCCAGCCGCGGAATGTGCCGGCCCATGACCACGAGGCAGACCGTGAGCGGCGTGGCCAGCACGAGCCCGATCGCCCCCCAGAGCCACGTCCAGAAGACGGCCGCGAGGATCAGCGCGATCGGCGAGACTCCGGTGCTCGTGCCGTAGAGCCACGGTTCCATGACGTTGTTGCTCAGGAGTTCCAGCACGACGAAGAGCCCGATCGTGAGCAGCGGCGCCCACCAGCCCGGCAGCGCGGCGAGCGAGAGCACGATGGGGAAGGCGGCCGCAATCCACGGCCCGATGTAGGGAATGAAACGCAGCACGGTCGCGAATGCCCCCCAGAGGACGGCATTCGGCACTCCGATGTAGTAGAGGCCGAGTGCGACCGGGATGCCGTAGGTGACATTGACCACGAGCTGCATGAGCAGGTAACGCGAGACGCGCTCGCTCGCATCCACCATCGCCCGCGTGGTGCCGCTGATCCGGCCCTGCCCGATGAGGCGGATGACGCGGCTGCGCAAATCTTCGCGCTGGAGCAGCATGCAAATCACCAGCAGGAGCACGAGCGCCAGGGTGCCGAGCGGGCCCAGCAGCGGTGCGATGATCGACTGCGCGAGGTCCATCGGATCGGACTTGGAAGTCTCGACCACCTTCACTCGCATGACCGTGGCCGCCGGGCCGGGGGGAGACGAAGTCGCGGTCTCGGGCGCCCCCGGCGTCTGCGTCACCACTGGCGTCGGAGTGCCGGCGCCCGGCAGATCGTTTTTCAACTCCTCGAGGGTTTCCGAAACCTTCGAAAGAATGCCGCCCTTGGCCGCCTTGAAGGGCTTGAGCTTGGCCTGGATGTTTTCCTTGTAGCTGGGGAGTTGCGTGGCGAGGTCGATGACCTGCCGTGTCAGCACGTAGCCCGCGATGCCGGTCGCGGAAAAGATGAGCGCCACCACCAGGAGGACCGCGCCGATGCGGCCCAGCCAGCGTTCGAGCCGCGTGACGAGCGGCGCGAGGAGGAAGGTGAGCAACGCCGCGAGCGCGAGGGGGATGAGGAAAGCGCGCCCGAAATACAGGGCCCCGATGATGAAGGAGGCAAGCGCGAGCGACCACAGCCCGTGCAACGCGTCGGCAGTGGTTTTGGTCTTGGAGGCTTGCATGCCGCGATGCCGGGGTCAGCGTCCGCGGCGCACGCCTCCCGGCCCGGCGTGTGCGGGCCACTTGCGGCAGAACTGCGGCGAAGAACGAACGGTCTAAACGTGCGGGGTTCTGCGCCCCATGAAGAACGCGAGCACAGCGAGCACGATGAAGACGACGAAGAGGATCTTCGCGATGCCGATGGCGGTTCCGGCGATTCCGCCGAAGCCGAGTACGGCTGCAATGAGTGCGATGATGAGGAATGTGACGGCCCAGTTAAGCATATGAGTAGGTGGTTATACCTCCTTCATCGTGCGCCGCCGCTATTCCGCGCGTGTAATTCATTGCCGGTCTCCACAAAGAGTTCCGTCCGCGACCGCGTCGGGGATACGGCCACGCGGGCCGGGTGCGGCGAATTCAGCGCAATGAATTTCCTTATCCGCTACGCCTTCGCCGTCGCTTCCTCCGCCGGCATCCTCACCTCGATCAGTCCCGCCGCGGAGCCTCGTGAGCCGCGCGGCAAAGCGGAGATCGAGGCTGCCACGCGTTTGCAGGTCTTCCTCGACCGGGCGGAGTTTGCCCCTGGCAAAATCGATGGGCGCTACGGCGAGTTCACGGTCAAGGCCCTCGCGCTCTACCGCCAGGCCCACGGCGCGGACGGCGCACCCGCGCCGGCGGGCGATCGGGCGAAGCGGGGTGCGGCGCCCGATGTCAGCGGTCTGGAACTCGCCAGCGTCGATCCCGTTTTCGTCAGCTACACCGTGACCGAGGCCGATCTGAAGGCGATCGGCGAGGTGCCCGATTCGGTGCCTGAGCAGGCGAAGAAAAAGTCGCTCCCGTATCGAAGCGCCGCTGAAGCCATCGCGGAGAAGTTTCACACCGATGTGGATTTCCTGGCGGAACTCAACCCGGGCAAAACCAAGTTGATCAAAGCCGGCGACGTCCTGAACGTCCCGAATGTCGAACCCTTCGAACTGGGCACGGTGAAGGATATCGAACCCGGCGGTGAGATCGCGGCCAACGATCTCGACGACGAAGCGGAAGCGAAAAAAGACACGGCCCCGGACAAGGGCAAGGCGGGTGCGGACGACTCCGTTGCACCGGCGACTTCGGTGAAGGTGGACATCGGCACAAGCATGCTCAGCGTGTTGGAAGGCGGGAAGCTGCTCGCCGCTTACCCTGTGACGATCGGGTCGGAACGGACGGAGTCGCCGGTCGGGGATTGGAAGGTGCGCGGTGTCGCGAAGATGCCGAACTTTCGCCACGACAAGGCGATGCTCAACAAGGGTGAGCGTAGCGCCAACTTCCACCTGCTCCCGCCCGGGCCGAACAATCCCGTGGGCGTGATCTGGATCGCGCTGAACAAAAAAGGCATCGGCCTGCACGGCACCAACGAACCCGACGCCATCGGCCGTTCGGCGAGCCACGGTTGCGTGCGGATGGCAAACTGGGACGTCGTGCGCCTCGCCGCCAAAGTGAAGGCCGGCGTGCCCGTGTCCATCCGCTGAGGGGAAAGGAGGAATCCCCGCCACGACCAGACGGGGCGCGGCGTGCGAAACATCTGCCTATGAAACGCCACTTTTCACCCGTGATCGCCTTCGCCCTGACGTCATCGTGCATCCTCGCGCAGACAGCAAACCAGGGCCCCACCGCGACCGGGGGCGGCACTGGCGCGGGGACTTCGCCTCAAGGGACGACGACCCCTGCGCCGAGCATGGAGGGGATCATGAAGCAAGGCGCGCGGCTGGCGATGATACGCGGCGGCACGATGTCGCTGGTGGAAAAATCGATGACCCTGCCGAACGGCCTCCGCGTCGATCCCGATGGCACGATCACCTTTCCGGATCGCACCCAGACGATGCTGCAACCGAATCAAATGGTCACCATGGCAGGAATGGTCGTGCCGTTGCCCCCGGGCATGCCGACGGGCGGAGGTTCGCGGGATCAAACCCAGGCAACAAAGAAGTCCACCGAAACCTCAGCACCCGTCATCAAGGCGGGCGACGGCACCGGCGCCCGATAGCCCGGCTAAGAGGGTGTACCGGAAGTCTCGTGGATGATGGAATGCGCATCCTGGCGCGCAGCGCCGCATCGTACAAGTCATTCTGAGCTTGCGAAGAACCACTGATCCCTGCGGGCAGCGGCGGTGCGGAGCCGCCGGACATGGGAGTCGCTCCGCACCGCCTCCGCCCGCAGAGATCAGTGATTCTTCGTTCCTCAGAATGACGGGGTTTTGGTTTGCGCTGCGCGCGGACGGACTTCCGGTACATCCTCTAAGAGGACGTAGGCGAAAGGCAGAAAAACGAGCCGAAGATGAACGCGGATGAAACGCAGATAGTAACGCGAATCCCTTCATCTGCGAAAATCCGCGTCCATCTGCGGCTAAATCGATTTTCGGTACAGCGTAGCCGAAGCGGAACGCGGGAACTCGTTGGGCACGAGGCGCCCTTTCGCCGAGTCACTCCCGTTTGCTGACGTACTCCATCGCGTAGGCGAAGAGTGTTTTTTGCTCATCGAGGGTCAGGTCGCCAAACGGAACTTTCCCCGCATAATAATAGATCTCGACGATAACGTAGTCCGGCCAGAGTTGCTTTGAGGCGCAGAAGTCGAGGACCGGGGCTGCCCTTTGTTCCTTGGTCTTGCCCGATTCTTTGGCAGCGGTCCTCGCCTCCACCCCGGACCCGGCATCGGCGGCGATATAGGAAAGGACTCCGTTCTCGGTGTGAATCTTCACCATGCTCCCTCGCGGCAGCCAATCGGGGACCGCGAGGGTGCCGGCCTCGTTCGCCGAGGCGTAGCGCAATGCGCATTTTTCATCGCCCTTCCCCTGCGCAGAATCCGAATCGGAAGCGCCCTTGCCTTTCTGATAGGCCGTGGCGCGGACGAGGCGCTTCTCAGGCGGGGACCAAAAAATCTTCCCGATCCTCGCCGTGAGCTTTTCCAGCGCTGCCTGGTTCGGCTCGGCGGCTGCGTCTTGTTCCGCACCGAGGCCGAATAGCGTCAGGAAAACCCACGGCCGCAACCAATGCCCAACTGGACGCATGCGGGGACCGGTTCAATTGTTCTACTTGCTGGCTCCACCTGCCGAGCCACCAGAGGCACCGCCCGCACCGCTCGAGCCACCGGAAGAACCGCCGGAAGAACCGCCGGAGCTCCCGCCCGTCCCCCGCGCTCCCCCGGAGTTTCCACCCGAGTTGGGAGAGTTCGTCCCGGTTGCGCCGCTGTTGTTTTGCGACGGATTGTTTGTTGTGGAGTTCGTCCCGCCTGAGGTGGTGCCTCCACTGTTCGTTGTCCCCGCGTTATTAGGCATATTCTGGCCGGCAGACACCGAGCTGCTCGGCGTTGTATTGCTAGGCTGACCGGTTGTGTTGTTCTGTTGGCTCGGCACGTTTTGCTGGCCGGCGTTGGTTCCCGTTTGTGTGGTGTTATTCGGCGAATTCAGATTTTGGTTGCCCGCTTGCGAGCTAGGCGGGGACATCAGACTTCCATTGGCGGCCCGCACGGACCCATCCGGGAAACTGGTGGAGCCATCGGATCGCGTAATCGTTCCGTTCGGGTTAAGGACCCCGAACGTGGGTGTGCCATCCGGGCCGAAAGTGAGGGGGCGCACGGAACGGTCCGCGTTAATCACCGACCCGTCTGAAGTAGTGATGGTTCCATCGGGGTTCGCGGTTCCCATGAAGGGCACACCATCACTGCCCAGAAAGACGCTGCCTCCGCCACCGCCGCGTTGCGGAACCGGGCTGCGACTCGATCCCGATGGATTACTCAGTCCCGCGCCGACAGTGGTCGTCACCGAAGTAGACGCGGCGACACCCGTGTTGGATTTCCCAGGGATTGCCCCGCTTCGCGGATCCCCAGGATTGACGTTCGGATCGCGCGGAATCTCCACCACCGTCCCCTCGAAGGTGAGAATTTGACCCGCGCGCAGCGGCGTCTCGGTCCCATTGGCGAGGACGATCTTGCCGTCGGGCCGCACGCGAATCCCAGAGGGGAGAAGGAGTTCCTTGTTGAGTTTCTCAGTTACGCCATTTCGGGTTACAAACGCCTCGCCCCCGGAAATGCTGATGCCGTCCTGCCGCGAGATCCCGACTTCCACGCCGCTGCCGGCGAGTGCGGGATCGGTTACGATGGGCCGGGAGGTTTCTTCCGCCGCATACGCCGAGCAGATCAAGCCTGTGGCGGTGATGAATGAGTAAAGTGAAAGGTTCGATTTCATGAGAATAATATCGGCGGCAGTTCGCTTCCCGGATGCTTCCGAGAGTTTCGCGGCACAAAGCTTTTTCCATTGCCGACGCATAAGTCCGAAACGCCTGGCCTCGGCGATTCGATTTCCATGAAGAGTGCACCTAGATCGCTTTCGTCCGACTGGCCGGGCGTCATCCTCGGCGCCATCTGTGGAGTGGTGGCTACCGGACCGATGACCGCGGCCATGGCGCTGTGGCACCGCCGCCTGCCGGCGGGGGAGAAGTATCCGTTGCCGCCGCGCGAGATCACCGCGGCGACATTGGAGAAAGTGGGCGTGCCAGCGGATGCGGAGCAGTTATCCGCGGCGACGTTGGTGGCGCACTTCGGGTACGGCGGCGCGGCGGGTGCGCTTTATGGGCTCGTCAGCCGGGCAAAGGTGGGTCACCCGGTCGCAACCGGCCTGGCGCTCGGGTCACTCGTTTGGAGTCTGAGTTATTTCGGCGTGCTGCCCGCTCTCGGGATTCTTCGTTCGGCCACGGAACATCCCGCGCGCCGGAATTGGCTGATGTTCGGCGCGCACCTGATCTGGGGAGTGTGCCTGTGCGGGCTGCACCGCGTCCTGGACGATGATTCGCGGCGCTCGACCCCTGCGCTGGATGAGCGCGCGATGGGTGCGCGAGACACTGAGGCTCGCTCTCCGCGCAAGCGTCCGAACAGGCCGCACAGTTCGATGAGTTCGCGATGAAGCACAGTCCTCAACGCCGGCTGCCTGTGGGTGCCGAGGTGCAGCCCGGCGGCGGTGTTCATTTCCGGGTCTGGGCGCCGCGGCCGCGCAGCGTGTCGCTCGTGCTCGCCGATGCGGAGGCCCTCGCGGACGCGCGAGTGGTCGATCTTGTCCCAGAAGAGGGCGGCTACTGGTCAGGATTCGTGGCTGATGCGCGAGCGGGAATGCATTACCGCTATCGCCTCGACAGCGGCGACTTCCCGGATCCCGCTTCTCGCTTTCAGCCTGCGGGACCGCACGGCGCCTCGCAGATCGTCGATCCTTCCGCCTTTGTGTGGACCGATCACGAGTGGCGGGGAGTCGCGCGCGAGGGGCAGGTTATTTACGAGATGCACCTCGGCACGTTCACGAGCGAGGGCACGTGGGCTGCGGCCACGGCGCAGTTGCCGCATCTCGCGGCACTCGGGGTCACCGTGCTCGAGGTGATGCCGGTCGCGGATTTTCCGGGTTGTTACGGCTGGGGCTACGATGGTGTGAATCTTTTTGCTCCGACCCGCCTCTACGGAGTGCCGGATGACTATCGCCGCTTCGTGGATCGCGCCCATTCGCTGGGGCTCGGGGTGATCCTCGACGTGGTCTATAACCACCTCGGCCCCGACGGGAATTATGTGAAGGAATTCGCGCCGCATTACTTCAGCGAGCGTTACAAAAATGAGTGGGGAGACGCGCTGAACTTCGACGACGAATTCAGCGGGCCGGTGCGCGAACTCTTCATCGCCAATGCGGAATACTGGATCGACGAATTTCGCTGCGACGGCCTGCGGCTCGACGCCACGCAGCAGATTCACGACGCCTCGCCGGAGCATCTCGTGGCCGCGATCGGGCGGCGGGCGCGCGCGGCGGCGGGCCATCGCAGCGTCTATCTGGTCGCGGAAAATGAAGAGCAACACGCGTGGCTGGTGCGTCCGCCGGCAGCCGGTGGGCATGGCATGGATGCAGTCTGGAACGACGACTTTCACCACAGCGCCGTGGTGGCGATGACCGGCAGGAGGGAAGCCTACTACACCGACTACGTGGGGACCTCCCAGGAGTTCATCTCGGCGGCGAAGTGGGGCTATCTTTTCCAAGGCCAATACTACCGATGGCAGAAGCAACGGCGCGGAACCGCGAGCCTCGATCTCGAGCCGTTCAACTTCGTGGTGTATCTCCAGAACCACGATCAGGTCGCGAACTCCCTGCATGGCCGGCGCATGCACACCCTCACCAGCGCGGGACGAGTCCGTGCCTTGACCGCTCTGCTCCTCCTGGGTCCGAATACACCGATGCTCTTTCAAGGTCAGGAGTTCGCTGCTTCGGCGCCGTTCCTTTACTTCGCCAATCACCATCCCGAACTGGCCAAAGGCGTCTCCGTCGGACGCGCGACATTTCTAAAGCAGTTCCCGAGCATTGCTGCCGAGGACGCAGCGACCTATCTGCCCAAATCTGAGTTGGAAGAGACATTTGTCCGCTGCAAACTCGATTTCTCCGAACGCGAGCGGCACGCGGAGACGCTGGAGTTGCATCGCGACCTGCTCCGGCTGCGCAGGCTCGATCCGCTGATCGGGAAGGCGCTCCGCGGCACTTACGATGGCGCGGTGCTGAACGACTCAGCCTTTGTCCTGCGCTATTTCGGGCAGGCGCAGGACGACCGCTTGCTCGTCATCAATCTCGGCCGGCACCTGCACCTCAATCCCGCTCCCGAGCCCTTGCTCGGCCCGCCGTCCGATTGCCGGTGGAAGATCGCATGGTCGAGCGAAGATCCTCGCTACGGGGGACACGGCACGCCGCCGCTGGATTCCGATGACAACTGGCACCTGCCCGCGGAGTCCGCTGTGTTGCTGGTGCCGCAGCCAGTGACCGCATGACCTCCGCAACTCGACGAATCGACCTCGCCCAGGCTCAGGCGGAGCACGCGCGCGAGATTCTCCGTCGCGAATGGCTCGTCACCAACGGTCTGGGCGGCTATGGCTCCGGCACCATTTGCGGAATGGTCTCGCGGCGTTATCACGGGTTGCTCATCGCTGCGCTGCCGGCGCCGTTTGGGCGCATGGTCATGCTCAATCATCTTGCGGAGCAGCTGCATTCCCCGCAGGGCGGCTGCCTGCCGTTGGGCGGGGAGGAGCCGCAGCGATCGGATGATCGTTCGCCCGAGATCCACTATCTCCGGGAATTTCGCGTCGAGCATGGGCTGCCCATCTGGACCTACGAAGCCGAGGGATGCTCGATCGAGAAATCCCTCCTGCTCGTTCACGGCCAGAATACCCTGCACGTCACCTATCGGCTCCTCTCGGGACAGGATGCGGTGCGCCTCGAGTTGCGCCCCTCGGTGCATTTTCGCCCCCACGAAAACAACGTGAGCGAACCGTTGAAGGAGGGCTACTCACTGCTCATTCGCGAGCGGCGTTTTGAAATTTCCGCCTCCGAGTGGCCCCATCCGCTCCGGCTCCATGTGCATGATGAACGCGCGCACTTTACGCACGACGGCGGGCGGGTGAATGAGATCTTCTATCAGACCGAGGCGGATCGCGGCTACCACTCGCGCGGGCGGCTCTGGAGTCCCGGTTTCTTCACCATCGAGCTTCGGCCGAATCGCCCCGTGACGTTCGTGGCTTCCACCGAGGAATGGCCATCCATCCTCGCGATCGATCCGCAGACCGCGCTCGCCGCCGATCTGGCGCGCCGGCAGCGACTCATCGCCGCCGCTGAGCCGAGTGTCCGGTCCGGGCCGGCGGCCGAACTGGTGCTCGCCGCGGATCAATTCATCATCACCCCCGCGGGCCGGATCGAGGACGCCGCGCGCGCCCGCGCCGCGGGCGATGAAGTGCGTACGATCATTGCGGGCTACCATTGGTTCACCGACTGGGGCCGCGACACGATGATCAGCCTCGAAGGTCTCACGCTCACCACCGGCCGGCATCTCGAAGCGGCGTGGATCCTCCGCACCTTCGGGCATTACATCCGCGATGGCCTGATCCCGAATCTCTTTCCCGAGGGCCAGCGCGAGGGCCTCTACCATACCGCCGATGCGACGCTCTGGTTCTTCCACGCGCTCGATCGTTATGTGGCGACGACCGGCGACCGCGCCACCTTGCAGTTGCTCCTCCCGAAGCTACGGGAAGTCATCGAGCATCATCTCCGCGGCACGCGCTTTGGGATCGGCGTCGATGCCGCCGACGGCCTGCTCCGGCAGGGCGAGGAGGGATACCAGCTCACGTGGATGGACGCGAAAGTGGACGGCTGGGTTGTCACGCCGCGCCGCGGCAAGGCGGTGGAGATCAACGCGCTTTGGTACAATGCGCTCCGCCTGCTCGCGGACTGGCTTCGCGAGGATCAGGGCGAGGACGCGGCGCGACCGTTTGCCGAACATGCGCACCGGGCGCGCGAGTCGTTCAATCGCCGTTTCTGGTCGGAGGAACGCGGACACTTGCTCGACGTGGTGGATGGCGAACACGGCGATGATCCGGCGATGCGTCCGAACCAGGTGTTCGCGATTTCCCTCCGCCATCCGGTGCTCGACGAGGTCCGTTGGGCCGCAGTGCTCGACAGAGTGCGCACCGAGTTGCTCACGCCGGTGGGCCTGCGTTCCCTCGCGCGTGGGCATCCCGATTTCAAGGCCCGCTACTTCGGCGACTTGCGTGCCCGCGATGCGGCCTACCATCAAGGCACCGTCTGGGCGTGGCTCATCGGGCCTTTCATTGATGCCTGGCTGAAAGTGCATCCCGACGACCGCGCCGGCGCCCGGCATTTCCTCGACGGCCTCATCGCCCATCTCGACCACGGCTGCGTCGGCTCGGTCAACGAAGTCTTCGACGCTCAAGATCCCTTCACGCCTCGCGCCTGCATC
>JANOAZ010000141.1:0-6956 GCA_031411395.1 Chthoniobacteraceae bacterium | reverse complement strand
ACTTTCCCCGGCCCCGCGAGCGGAAGGCGGTCATGGAGCATCCCGACTACTACCGGCTCCGCGAGCAACTCATTCATTTCCTCGAAGTAAAGGCCCACAAGCATGCGGCTCCCGCACCGGCGGAAAACGCGATTGCAGTGCCTGCTTCGGTTTCGTGACCCTCATTTGAACACCACCACCACACCCATGAAAAAAACAACCCAACCAACCACCAAAAGAAGCGGAGCGCTGCTTGCGGCAGCGCTCCTAACCAGCGGCTTCACGCACACCTTTGCAGGAAGTGACATTACGAAGTCCGATGGCGCTCCCACTGTGCACAAAAAGGCGCCGGAGAGCAACCCGCTGTCCTTCTTTGACGGCGCGCTCGTGTTCGACGCGCAGGAGCGCGCGCGCTGGGAGATTCGCGAGAACAACTTCGACTTCAACGACGCGGTCAATGCGCTGACCGACGACAACTGGTTCCTCCAGCGCTTTCGCATCGGGATGCTGATGAAGCCATGCGACTGGTTCAAGATATATGCGCAGGGCCAGGACTCGCGGGAGATCAATTCCGATCGGCCCGACTTCCCCGGCCTCCTGGGTGCGGAGGGCGACGATTCCTTCGACCTGCGCCAGGGTTACCTAGAGTTCGGCAATGCGAAGGCGTTTCCGCTCACGCTCAAGGTCGGTCGGCAGGTGCTGAGCTACGGTGACGAGCGTCTGATCGGGGCGTTCGATTGGAACAACATTGGACGCACCTTCGACGCGGTGAAACTGCGATGGGAAGCGAAAGCGTGGTCACTCGATGCCTTTTCTTCGACTGTGGTCGTGCCGAGGCGTGGAGAGTACAACCAGTCCGACTTCCTAAACGGCAACGAAATCCACCGAGAGCAGGTCTTCAGCGGCCTGTATTTCAGCACCACCGCGTTCGGGCCGCAGACGATCGATCTCTACGGGCTGCACCTGCACGAGAACGTGCTGATTCGCACAACAGTGCAACGGCTGGTCCCCGGTGCGGCGCCGGTGCTCATCTCGAGCTCGACGGATTTCCGCAATACGGATTTCGCGACTCTCGGGCTACGAATCAAATCGAAGCCGGGGGCCTTTGCTCATGCGGAGCGCGCTGCGGCGCCGGATGGTAAAACGATCGCGGACGGCAAGTCCGCACCGCCACCGCCCGCTCAGCGGAAGCCGGTCGGATTCGACTACGACTTCGAAGGCGCGTTCCAGTGCGGCGAAGTGCGTGGACGCGACCTCACCGCGTGGGCCGTGCATGGCGGCGTCGGCTACACGCTCGATGCGGCATGGCTGCCGCGCCTCGGTGTCGCCTACAACTACGGCACCGGTGACGGCGACCCGATGGATGGCGACATCGAGACGTTCCAAAATCTGTTCCCGACGAACCACAAGTTCTACGGCCAGATGGACGCCTTCTCGTGGCAGAACATGCACGACCTCGAGGTGAGCGTGAAATTGCAGCCGATCAAGGCCGTCACCTTGAAGGCGGAATATCACGCCTTCTGGCTCGCGAGCACCGATGACGTCTGGTACCGCGCCAATGGCGCGACGCCCGTGCGTCCGCTCAATGCGCTCGCCCGCAATGCCGACAACTACGCCGGTTCGGAGGTGGACGTGACCGCGCAGTGGACTGTCAACAAGCACTTCGCCGTCGAACTCGGCTACAGCCACTTCTTTGCCGGTGCTTACCTCGCCGACACCGGTCCGAGCGACGACGCGGATTTCGGCTACGTGCAGGCGACGATCACGTTCTAATCGGTTTTTTTGGTGGGTTAGGGAATGCGGCGGCCCGCTCCAACCCTGGAGCGGGCCGCTTGCTTGTGGGGCTGTGCGACCCACCACACGCGTTATCCATGTTGGACAAAAGGAGACACCGCCGATGTGCCGGATCGAGGTCGTGGCGCGGTGTTTTCGGACAATCTTTCGCTCGGCGCGTCGCGTAGCCGCCCTGATCGGCTCCGCTCCCGCCCGCGGCGAAGCATTGTGAACCAAGCCTCCTGCACGGGCATGAAAGCGGTTCATGGCGTCGATGAACACTATGAATCGGCTTGCTTGCCTGCCCGGGGCGCATTGGCACGGCCATCGCTAAAGAGCACGCCGACACTGCGAAACCCGTTCGCGGTGCTCAAAACCGAACACCAAACTTCGTCATTTGAATCTCTCCGCTCTCAAAAAATCCGGCCACTTCCCGACGCTCGTCACGGCGTTCCTCTACTTCGATTACAGCTTCATGGTCTGGACGCTCCTCGGAGTGCTGGCCAACCAGATCGCCGCGCCGGAGTCGCTCAATCTCAGCGCGCAGCAGCGGTTCTTCATGGTGTCGGTGCCGATTCTCTTTGGCGGCGTCTTCCGGCTCGGACTCGGGCTGCTGGTCGATCGCATCGGAGCGAAGACCACGGGGATCATGGCGCAGCTTGTGGTGATGAGCGGGCTGGGCGCTGCGTGGGTTTTCGGACTGAAAAACTACGAGGCGACTCTGCTCATGGGCATGGTGCTCGGCGTGGCGGGCGCGAGCTTCGCGGTGGCGATGCCGCAGGCCGGGCGCTGGTATCCACCGAATATGCAGGGCCTCGTGATGGGCCTCGCCGGCGCGGGGAACATCGGAGTGGTCATCGACTCCCTGCTCGCGCCGCGTCTCGCAGCGGCCTACGGGTGGGAGGCCGTGTTTGGCTTCGCGCTGATTCCCGCGTTCTTCGTACTCGCGATCTACATCATCTTTTCCAAGGAACCACCGAACCCGGCGACGCCGAAAAAGCTCCGCGATTACTTCGGCATGTTCCGCGACAAGGACGTCCACTGGTTCTGCTTCTTCTACACGGTCACGTTCGGCGGCTTTGTCGGGCTGGCCTACTCGCTCGGCATGTATTTCAAGGACCGCTTCGGCCTCACGCCTTCGCAGGCTGGCGACCTCGTGGCGCTCTGCACGGCCATCGGCGCGCTAGGCCGGCCGATCGGCGGCGCGATCTCCGACCGCATCGGCGGCATCCGTTCGCTCCACGTCTATTACACTGTGGCGTGCGTCGCGCTCGTGATGGGCGGGCTGGTGAACAATCTCTGGCTGAACGTCGCGGCGTTCTTCGTCGCTTGCGGCGCGTTCGGCATGGGCAATGGTTCCGTCTTCCAACTTCTGCCTCAGCGCTTCGGCAAAGAGCTCGGGCTGATGACCGGCCTCGTGGGCTGCGGCGGCGGGATCGGCGGCTTCCTGCTGGCGAACATGATGGGCCTGAGCAAGCAGCACTTCGGCACCTACCTCACCGGCCTGCTCGTCTTCGCGAGCCTCTGCATCTTCGCGCTGATCGGCCTGAACCTCGTGAAAACCCGCTGGCGCACAACGTGGGGCGCCGTCGCCGCCGCGAGGATCTGAGTGACGATATTTTGAAAGTAAGCCTCACCAGCTATGGCCTGCCAAAATGCGATGGCGCGGAATCCGACGACTCCTTTGCCGTCAAGGCGTGGGACGAAACGGTCATCGCCGTGCTCGCCGACGGTGCCGGCGCGGCGCGCGATGCACGTGAAGCGGCCACGCGGATCGTGCAGTCGCTGATGAGCAATTACGCCGCGCGGCCCACGAGCTGGAGTCCGCAGAAGGCGCTCGCGGAATTCACGAAGATCATCAATCACACGCTGCACCACGAGTCGCTCGCGCGGCACTCCACGCCGGAGATGATCTCCACGCTCTCCGTCGCCGTCATCGAGGGCAATCGCCTCTTCGGCCTCAACGTCGGCGACTCCCGCGTCTATCTCTCTCGCGACGGTCAGATCTCACAGCTCTCGCACGATCACGTCATGAACGACCGCTCCTTCTCGCACGTCCTCCAGCGCGCCATCGGCCTCGCTTCGGACGTCGAGCCTCATTGTTTCGAGACCGAACTTCGCGACGGCGACATTGCCTTTCTCTGCTCCGACGGCGTCTCCAACGTGCTGAACGATGAGGTCCTCTCCAGGAAACTCTCCCACCGCACTCCCGCGCGCGCCATCGTCCAGCACGCGCGCGAGCTGGCGACCGACGAAACGCTCGACGACGCGAGCGCGATCGTGATCGACATCACCGAAACGGGTAAGCTGCGCGCCGTGAGCCAGCTCCCACTCCTGATCCCCGACACCCTGCGCAAAGGCGAGGTCATCGACGGTTACGAACTCGTCCGCCCGTTTCAATACAGCGACCGCGTCTGGCTCGCGACGAAAGACGGCCAGCGGTGGACCATCAAATTTGCGCCGCTCGAAGCGCGCGATAACGAGGCGGTGC
The DNA here is from genome assembly GCA_031411395.1 of Chthoniobacteraceae bacterium. Lineage (GTDB taxonomy): Bacteria > Verrucomicrobiota > Verrucomicrobiia > Chthoniobacterales > Chthoniobacteraceae > Chthoniobacter. The sequence goes on along the minus strand of JANOAZ010000141.1, from coordinate 2,713 downwards.
TGAATCTCTTTGTGAAGGAAACGTGGAATGCCACGCGGCTGCACGCGGACTTCTTCGTCGAGGCGTTCGTTCCCGAGAGAGCGACGGCGCGCTACTACGTCATGGAGTTCATCGAGGCGCCGAGCCTGAAGACGCTGCTCGCGTCCCGGCCGCTCTCAGTCGATGAGGCGGTCGAACTCGGACGCTTCCTGATCGACGCGAGCGCGCACCTGCTGCGGCTCGATCTCGTCCATGGCGACATCAAGCCGGAAAACATCCTCGTCATCAGCCACTACGACCGGCTGCACTTCAAACTCATCGACCTCGGCAGCGCCACGGAGATCTTCTCGATCACCACGCGCGCCGGCACCGCCAGCTACCTTGCGCCCGAGCGTTTTCACAATACGCCGATCTCCGAGCGCACCGAGATCTTCGCTATCGGCGTGACGCTCTACCAGGCGCTCACCGGCGCGTTTCCCTATGGTGAAATCGAGCGCTTCCAGACTCCGCACTTCCATCACGCAAAAGCCCCCGCGCGGCTGAATCCGAACCTTCCGCCGTGGCTCGAATCGTTGATCCTGCGCGCGATCGCGGTCGATCCCGAGCGCCGCTACCGCCACTACTCCGAGGTCGCGTTCGATCTCGCGAATCCGGCGAAGGTGGAACCCTTTTTCCAATCCGAAACCGCGCTCTTCGAACGCAACCCGCTGCTCTTTTACAAGACCGGCTTCTTCATCCTCCTCGCGATCACCATCGGCCTGCTCGTGAAACTCCTCAGCCACTGACATGAATTCGATCCCGTTCATTCCAGACAACGCTCCGTTTTCCCCGGAACAGCGCCTCTGGCTTAACGGCTACCTCGCCGGACTTTTCTCCGACGCATCGCTCGCCGCACGCGCGATGAACGGCTTGAGTGCGGCGCCCGCAGCGCCCGCGAAACCGCTGGTGGTCTTGTATGGCAGCCAGACGGGGACCGCCGAGGGGCTGGCAAAGAAGGCGTCGAAGGAAGCGGCGAAGCGCGGCTTCGCGCCGAAGCTCGTGGACATGGCGAAGTATGAGACGGTCGATCTGACCAAGGAGAAAAATGTCCTCGTCATCACCAGCACGTACGGCGACGGCGATCCACCGGACAATGCGCAGGCCTTTTGGAACTATCTCAGCGCCGATACCGCTCCGCCGCTCGCGCATCTCAGCTACTCCGTGCTCGCGCTCGGCGACACGAACTACGCGGCGTTCTGCCAGGTTGGAAAAATCTGCGACGAGCGCTTCGAGAAGCTCGGCGCCAGGCGCGTGCATCCGCGCGTGGATTGCGATGTCGATTACGACGCGCCCGCAAAGTCGTGGACTGAAGGGGTCTTCGCCGCGCTCGCCTCGACCTCCGGCGGCGCGACTGCCACCGCGTCGAATGGCGCGAGCGTCGAGGAAGATGCCGCCGCGGAAGCAGGTTACTCGAAGAAGAATCCTTTCCCAGCCCGTCTCCTCACCAACCGCCTGCTCAACGCCGAAGGCTCCGGCAAGGAAGTGCGGCATTACGAGATCTCGCTCGCCGGTTCCGGACTCAGCTACGAAGTCGGTGACGCGCTCGGTGTTGTGCCGGCGAATTGCAACGAGATCGTCGGCGACATCCTCCGCGCGCTCGGTTGCGACGGCGAGGAAGCGGTAAAGATTCCCGACGGTGCGGAGACCTCGCTCCGCCTCGCGCTGACTCAGCACTTTGACATCACGCGGCCCTCGCCCGACCTGCTCAAGGCCGCCGCCGAACGCGGCGCAGCGGGCGGCGAGTTGGCTGGAATGCTCGATTCGGCGCGGAAGGACGATTTGAAGAAGTTCCTGTGGGGGCGCGAAGTGATCGACGTAATCACCGGCCTCACCGCGCCATTCACGGCGCCGGAACTCATCGCGCTACTCAAGAAATTGCAGCCCCGGCTTTACTCCATCTCGTCCAGCCCGAAGGCGCATCCGGACGAAGTGCATCTCACCATCGCCGCCGTCCGCTACGACGGCCAGGGCCGTGCGCGCAAGGGTGTGTGCTCCACCTTCCTCGCCGACCGCTGCGCCGATCACACTGCGGTGCCCGTCTTCGTCCAGACCTCGCACGGCTTCCGTCTCCCGGACAATGGCGACGTGCCGGTCATCATGTGCGGCCCCGGCACCGGCATTGCGCCGTTCCGCGCTTTCCTCGAAGAGCGCCTCGCCACCGGCGCGAAGGGCCGCAACTGGCTCTTCTTCGGCGACCAGAAACGCGACACCGATTTCCTCTACCGCGAGCAACTCGAAGGCTGGGTCGCCGATGGCCATCTCACCCGCCTCGACCTCGCCTTCTCTCGCGACCAGGCGGAAAAGATCTACGTCCAAAACCGCATGCTGGAGAATGCCGCGGAACTCTTTTCCTGGTTGGAAAGCGGCGCCCACTTCTACGTCTGCGGCGACGCCAGCCGCATGGCGAAAGACGTGGACGCCGCGCTCTACCAGATCGCCGAAACCGCCGGCGGAATGAGCAAGGAAGCCGCCGCCGCCTACATCCAGAAACTCAAAGCCGATAAGCGCTACCAACGTGATGTGTACTGAGATTCTCATCCAGCGACCGGCGACCGGAGTCCTCCGGGTGGAGCACGCGACCCGAGTGTGCGCGCCCTCAGCTTCCACGGCCTTTGCGCGAGGTGGCGCGCTTCGTCAATCCTTTCGGCGGGTCGCCGAAAGGAGCATGCGGGTCGCGTGCTCCACCCAGCATTGC
>JANOAZ010000140.1:0-7959 GCA_031411395.1 Chthoniobacteraceae bacterium | reverse complement strand
CGGGGGATTCTGCATCTCGTTGAGCACGCCATCGATACGGAAGCGGACGCGGAATCGTTTCTCCAGCGGCTCGAGATGAATGTCCGAGGCCCGGAGATTGTAAGCCTCGACGAGCATCATGGAGACCATCTTGATGATCGGCGCATCGGCCACGTCGCCCTCCGCGCCAGGCGTGCCGGTCTCGCCCGTGATCTGGATATCCACGTCGCCGCCATCCATGCCTGCGAGCTGATCTTCAGCGGAGCCGTAATATTTCAGATACGCCGCGTGGATGGCAGCCGGAGTGGCGCAGACGAATTCCAGGTCGCGCTGGAGCAGGTGGTGCAGCGAATCGAAGGTGTCGAAATTCAGCGGATCGCCGACGGCGATCATCAAGCCCGTCTCGGACTCGGCGACGGGCACGATCTTGAAGCGCTTCGCGAGGTCCTTGGTCACCATCTGGATCACGTCGTCGGAGACGGTGATCTGGGTGAGGTCCACAAAATCCATGGCCGCATGCGAGGCGAGCGCGCGGCTCACGTCCTCATCGGTCATGGCGCCCTGATGAATCAGGACTTCGATTACCGAAGCGTCACCCTTGCGATCCGCCTTCGCGCGGGTGAGCTGGGATTTGGTGATCAGGGCTGTCTCGAGGAGGATTTCGAGAATGTAGTCGTCGTTCTGAGCCACGCGGGGAGGGGTAGGTGAAGGAGGTTTCGGCAGGCGGCGGAAGCTCAGCAATTCACGCGGGACTGCCCTGCTTCCGCTATCGCGAGTTACCTAACGGGGCGGGTCGCAAACTGTCAAAGCCCATCGAGAAGAAGTTGAGAGTTGAGAGTTGAGTGTTGAGAGGATGAGGGGAAACGCTGCGCGTTTTTTTACAGACCCGCGCGCAGCGTTCCGCCTCTCAACTCTCAACTCTCAACTTTTCCCCCGCCCTACTGCATCGGCAGCATCAACTCCACGCGCTGCGTCCCGCGCAGGACGCTCGCCTTTACCTTCTCGCCGGGGCTGTGCTTTTCGAGGAGGAGGCCGATCATTTCGCTCTCGGTGATCCGCGCAGACGAGCCGGCGAGTTGCACGATCACATCTTCCTTCTGAAACCCCGCGTTCTTCGCCGCCGCATGCTTTCCGTATTGGCCGAGCCCTTTGACGAAGAGCGCCATGTCACGCTCGCCGAGGCCGCGCCGGACGCGTTCTTCGGCGCCGAGATCTTCCAGGACCATTCCGCCCGACGCCATCCCACGCATCGGCCAGGTGCCGACGCGCTTTGAAATATCCGCCTTCGCACGCCACCCCGCCGGCAACGCCAGCGTGACCGAAGTCTCCGCGCCGCCGCGCCGGACGAGCGCCGTCAGAGAGCCGGACTCCGACGCCCGGTGCAGCACCCAGCTCACATCCGCGATGGAGATGAGCGGCTGTCCTGCGAGACGCACGATGTCGTCGCCGGGGCGCAGGCCCGCGCGCGCCGCGATCGAGTCGGCGGCGACCGATGCGACGCGGGCGATTTGGTCGGCGGCGAGCGTGAGTCCGATGGTCTCCGGCGCGGGTGAAGGATAAATCCACGGCGCGGGAATGGCCTCTTTCCTGTCCCGATACGAAGTGCGGAAGGCATCGCCGATCTGATGACAATGCACGCAGCTCTGCACCACCTTGCCATCCCAGTTCAGTGCAAATGGGTATTTCCCCGCGAGCGCGGGAATCTCCAGCGGCGTCTTGAACGGCGTGGGACCGCCTTGTTTGCCGGCGAGGGCGGGCTTGTTCGCGGGAAAATCGCGGTGGAGCGCGAGCGCGGCTTCGAGAGCGCGTTTGTAGCCCGAGGTCGTCGTGTCCTGCGAATCCTTCTGGTGCGTCCACGAGCCGTACCGGCCATAGACGGTTCGGTCGCCATTGAAGAAGAGCGTCGAAAACGACAGGTCGTAGTCGAACTGGAACAAGGAGAGGTCCAGCGCATTCGCATTGATCACCCGCACGCAGATGAACTGGTCGAGCAGCGGCACGAGATCCGTCTCCTGCAGGAGCACCTGGGCGTCGATCCCCGCGCACGAGAGGCAGGGCACGCAACGCAGCACCACGAGCAGCGGCTTGTCCGTGCGCTTCGCCTCCGCGAAGCCGCGCTCCCAGTCGTTATAGATCCAGCGTGCATCCTTCTCCATTGCGGCCCGGTCGTTGCGCACGGCGCCTTCGCGATCCTTGACGGTCTCGGCGGACATGGTCCCGGTCAGTGCGCAGGTGACCACGGCCAGCAGGAATCGGGGGGAATTCATGCGTCCAGGATGATCCTCGCGTCACGGCTTGGCAATCCGCCACACGGCGGTCCGCGACGCGGCGGTGAGGATTTCGTCAATTAGACAAATCCAAATCGTTCCGGGCCTCGTTTCCGAGGTATGCAACTCCTCTTGATCCTGCTCGGCTCGCTTCATCTCGCGGGCGTGCTCATCGTGCTTTTCGCCGTGTCGAAGGCTCCCTACGGGCACGAGGATGAAAGTGGCTTCCATCCGCGGGACGAGCGCGAGCGAGCGAAATAGGAGGGCGCGGGAAAAGGTGCGGGCGCCGATCTGCGCCGGCCTGCTAACTGAGGGCAGGATCGCCGTAGAGGCTGAAGCCCGAAGAGTGCGTGATCTTCACGTCGAAGACCTCGCCGAAGTGCCGCTCGCTTCCTTCAAAGATGACGATCTTGTTCCCCGGGCTGCGCCCCATCAGGCGTTCCGCGTTCGTCTTGCTTAGCCCTTCGCAGAGGATCTCGACCCGCTGGCCCACCAGTGCCTCGCCCTTCGCCCGGGCGGAATCGTCGATCACCCGCAGCAGATCCTGGTTGCGCTCCTCCTTCACCGCCTCGGGCACCTGGCCCTCCAGCGTCGCCGCGGGTGTGTCGCGTCGCGGGGAGTAGCGGAAAATGAAGGCGTTATCGAAGCCGATCTGCTCCACCAGCGCGCGCGTCGCGGCGTAGTCCTCGTCAGTCTCGCCGGGGAAGCCGACGATCACATCCGTGGTCAGCGCGATGTCCGGCCGGGCCGCGCGGAGCTTTTCCACCAGCGCCATGTACTTCGCCGCGGTGTAGGTGCGGTGCATTGCTTTGAGAATGCGATCACTGCCGCTCTGCATCGGGAGATGCACGTGCGGCATGAGCTTCGGGAGCGTGGCGAAGGCATTCACCAGATCGTCGCGAAAACCGATCGGGTGTGGCGAGGTGAAGCGCACACGCTCCAGGCCCGGCACCGCATGGACCGCTTCGAGGAGTTGCACGAATGGCGATTTCCCGTCGCGCTTCTCAAACTCATGCCGCCCGTAAAGATTCACGATCTGCCCGAGCAGCGTCACTTCCTTCACCCCGCGCAGCACCAGATCCTCGACCTCGCGCACGACCTCCTCAATCCGCCGCGACCGCTCCGCGCCGCGCGTCGCGGGCACGATGCAAAAGGTGCAGTGCATATTGCAGCCCTGCATGATCGAGACAAACGCCGTGACCTGCCGCTCCCGCAGCACATGCTCGCGGATCGTCTCCTGCGAGCCCGCCTCTTCCTCCACATCCACGATGGAAAAGCGCGCGTCGTCCATGAGACGCTCGCGCAACTCGCGTTTGCGGGTCACGAGCTGATCCACGTATTCGGCCACTTTGTGAAATTTCTGCGTCCCGACCACCAGATCCACGTGGCCGATGTCGCGCACCAGTTCCTCCCCGCGCGACTGGGCCATGCAGCCGAGGAAACCGAAGACCATCTCCGGCTTCGCCGCGCGCAGCCGTCCGAGCAGCCCCATTTTCCCGAGCGCCTTTTGCTCCGCCATGTCGCGCACCGAGCACGTATTCAGCAACACCACATCCGCCTCGCGCTCCTCCGGCGTCATCTCGTAGCCGCGGGCCACGAGCATGCGCGCGACCTGTTCGGAGTCGCGCTCATTCATCTGGCACCCATAGGTCTTGAGAAACACTTTCGGCATGGAAAAGGGCGCGGACACTAGCGCGGGAGCGGCGCGCCGTCGAGGGCAGGAGTCAGGAGCGCGAAGCGCATGCCAGACTGAAAGGCGTTACGGACGCGCGGGAGGCGAAATCCCCTGGCGCGCAGCGCCCCATCGTAAAAAGTCATTCTGAGCTTGCGAAGAACCTCTGACTTCAGCGGGCAGCGGTGGTGCGGAGCCGGTTGCCGGTGTTCGCTCCGCGCCGCCTCCGCCCACGGAAATCAGAGGTACTTCGCAAGCTCAGAATGACTTTTTATGAAGGGGCGGGCTTGCGCGCCTTCCGCCTTCCGCCTTCCGCCTTCTCTGCTATCACCTCGCGGCATGTCCGATCTAAATCACCTCATCGCGAACAACCGGGCCTGGGCCGCAGAGATCACTGCGCGCCAGCCGGATTTCTTTTCCACCCTCGCCCAGCAGCAGAGTCCGGACTATCTCTGGATCGGTTGCGCCGACAGCCGTGTGCCGGCGAATCAAATTACCGGCCTTCTCCCTGGCGAAATCTTCGTCCATCGCAACGTCGCCAACGTCGTCGTCCATACCGATCTGAATTGCCTCTCGGTCATGCAGTTTGCCGTCGATGTGATCAAGGTGCGGCACATCATCGTGGTCGGTCACTACGGGTGTGCGGGCGTACATGCCGCGCTGCTCAATCGCCGCGTCGGCCTCGCGGATAATTGGCTGCGCCACATCCAGGACGTGCGGCAAAAGCACGCGACTCTCCTCGAGACCGTGCCGGAGGAACTGCGCCCCGAGCGGCTGGTCGAACTCAACGTCATCGAGCAAGTCGTCAACGTCTGCCAGACGACGATCGTTCAGGATGCCTGGTCGCGCGGGCAGGATCTTACCGTCCACGGATGGGTCTATGCCCTTCGAGACGGACTCATCCGCGACCTGCAAATGAACGCCACCAGCCTCGATGAACTGCACCGCATCTACGCCGCCGCCGTCGCCCACACGCAGCGGACGGGGTGACGAGCTGACGGGGGGCGACAAGGTGACGATCTTCACCCCGTTGCCATTGCCACCCGGCGCAAAACCGTCGAAGCTCCCGCCGCTTTGCAAACTGCCGCCACCCCGCTGCTCTTCGATTCCGCCTTTCTGGCCAAGCTGGAGCAGCTCTATTTGCTCTCGAAAAAACTCTTCCGTGGCTCGCATCACGCCGAGCGCAAGAGCCGCCAGACCGGCTCCAGCCTCGAGTTCGCCGACTACCGCAATTACACGCTCGGCGACGATCTGCGGACGATCGACTGGAACATCTACGGCCGGCTCGATCGCCTCTTCGTGAAGCTCTTCGAGCAGGAGCAGGACTTGCACATTTATTTCCTCGTCGATGCCAGCGCCTCGATGCGCTGGATGCCGGAGCCCCTCTCAACTCTCAACACTCAACTCTCAACTAAATTTGACCAGGCCCGTCGGATCGCCGCCTCGCTCGCCTACATCGGCCTCGCCAATCTCGACCGGGTGAACATCCATTACTTCGGCGCCGGTCTGATCGGCGACATGGGTCTCTCGCGGGGAAAGAGCCAGTTTCACAAGGTCCTCGATTTCCTCCGCCGCGCGCCCGCGGACGAGCACACCACCCAACTTCTGCCCAGCCTCCGCACGTTCGCCGGGCGAATGAAGCGGCGCGGGCTCGTCTTCGTGATCAGCGATTTCTTCGACCCCGCCGGCTACGAGGAAGCGCTCGGCATCCTGCGCTACAACCACTTCGACCTGCACCTCATCCAGGTGCTCGAACCCGCCGAACTCAATCCCACCCAAACCGGCGACCTGCGCCTGATCGAATCCGAGACCGGCGCCGCCTTCGAAGTGACCGCCAACGAATCGCTGCTCCGGCAGTATCGCGAGGAAGTCGGCCGCTTCCTCGACGGCCTCGCCTCCTTCTGTGTCGAGCGCGGCATCGGCTACGCCCGAGCGCTCACCGATGTGCCATTTGAAGATCTCGTGCTGCGAGTGCTCCGCGACGGGAGGATCGTGAAATGACATTTTTCATTTTTCATTTTGCAACGGGAATTGTCCTGCGTGGTCACGACGGCCCGCTTTCAATCCGCGATGCAAAATCCAAAATCCAAAATTCCCCATGAGCTTCCTCGCGCCATGGGCCATCTGGTTCGCCGCCGGCATCCCGGTGATCGTGATGCTGTATCTGCTCAAGCTGAAGCGCCGGTCGCTGCCGGTTTCGACATTGATGTTTTGGCAGCGCGTGCTGGAGGAAAGTCGGCGACGCGCGTTCTTTCAAAAGCTCCGCCATCTCCTCTCGCTGCTGCTGCATTTGCTGATCTTCGCCTTGATCCTCGGCGCGCTCGCAAAGCCCGTGCTCGATCGCGCGGTGCGGGAGGGCTCCTCCACGGTGCTCATCGTCGATCTCCGGGCGCGCATGCAGGCGCGGGAATCGGGAACTGACACCCGCCTCGACGTAGCGAAACGGCTCGCGGCAAATTACCTCGGTCAGGCCGCCGCGGGCCGGCCGGTCGCGATCATCGGCACCCATCATGCGCCCGCGGTGATCACTCCTTTCACCACCGATGAAAAGCAACTCCGCGAAGGCCTCACCTCGCTCGCGCCCACCGACGCCACCGGCGAACTCGAACCCGCAATCGCCCTCGCCGAACAACTCCTTTCCGCCCGCGAAGGCACCAAGCGAATCGTCGTCTTTACGGCGGGCAAATCCGAAATCCGAAATCCGAAATCCGCAATCGAATGGGTCTCCGTCGGCGCCGCGCGCGACAATCTCGCGATCACCCGCTTCGCCACCCGCCCGCTGCTGAACAGTCCGCAGACCAGCGAGGTGCTGCTCAGCGTCGCCAACTTCGGCACCGCGCCGGCGCAGGCGAATCTCGAACTCGCGCTCGATGGCCGTCCGCTCGACGTGAAGCCGCTCACGCTCGCGGCAGGCGAGACCGTGGTGCAGGTGTTTCCCACCGTCCCGCGCAACACCGCGAGCTCCCGCGGCTGGCTTACCGCCCGGCTCGAAAGCGACGATGCGCTGCCCGCGGATAATGTCGCTTACGCCATCCTGCCGCCGCCGCGTCCGAGGCGCGTGCTGCTCGTCACCAAAGGCAATTGGTTTCTCGAAAAGATGCTCGCCGCGGATCAGGGCCTGACGTTCGAACTGCTCGCGCCCGACTCGTTCCAACTCGCGCTCGCGGAAAAATTCGACGCCGTGATCCTCGACGACGCGCTGCCCGCGGGCTTCGATCTCGAGAAGGCCGCGGGGAACTTTCTCTTCATCAAGAAGACTCCGTTCGCCACCGTGGATGTGCCGATCGAGCAGCCGCTCATTTCCGAGACGGATGACCGCCACCCCGCGCTGCGGCTGGTGAATTTGCGCAACGTTACCGTGGTGCGCGCGACCACCCTCGTGGTGCCGGCCGCCGCCGGCGACTGGCGCTTCGAGACGCCGATCCGTTCCTTCGATCATCCGCTGATGATCACCGGCGAGCGCCGGAGCCAGCGCCTCGCCGCGCTCGCGCTCGATCTCACCGACTCCGATCTCCCGCTCCGCGTCGCCTTCCCGCTGCTCATGTCGAATACGCTGCAATGGCTCTGCGGCGTGCCCGTCGCCCACGCGCCGACGCTCTCCGCTGGGGAAACATTCCCGCTTTCCGCCCAGCAGAGCGTCTGGACTCAGCCGCAGACGAAATGGATCGGCGCGGCGACACCCGACTCCACGAAACTCGCGCGCGGACTTTTCCAGCCGCTGACGAATGGCTTCTACCTGCTCAACGAACGCGACGGCGCGGCGTGGCTCGCGGTGAATACTTTCAGCGAAGCCGAATCCGATCTGCGCGAGGCGGTGCCGGGCAGTGCGCCCGCGAAGTTTCCGAGGCTGGCGGCGACGAGCCTCTCCGGCTGGCCGCTCTGGCAATATCTCGCACTCGCGGCCCTGCTCCTCTTCACCCTCGAATGGCGGCTCTTCCACCGGAGGCGCACGGAATGAGCGACCCAATCCTCGGAGGGACGCGCTCCCGCGCGTCCCAAACTAGCTGGCTCCGAGCGCGGAGATCAGGGACGCGCGGGAGC
>JANOAZ010000139.1:0-4789 GCA_031411395.1 Chthoniobacteraceae bacterium | reverse complement strand
CGAGGCTCGGCTGACCAAGGAACAGCGGACGGTGAAATTGCGGGAGAGCCAAGCCGGTCTCCAACCGCGCCCGCGGCGGGTCGCCCGCCCGGGAAAACCGCTCAAGCGGTGATGCCAACGATCTTGCTTTGACGTTGTAGCGAAACTGGCGCGCCGGGAGACAAGTGCCTTTAGGGCGCAGCGCCGCATCGAAAAAAACCACCGTCATCCTGAGCGCAGTGTCGGGAGCCTACGAGGATGTACCGGAAGCCCGTCCGCGCGCAGCGCAAACCAAAACCCAGTCATTCTGAGGAACGAAGAACCACTGATCTCTGCGGGCGGCGGCGGTGCGGAGCGACTCCCCATGTCCGGCGGCTCCGCACCACCGCTGCCCGCAGAGATCAGTGGTTCTTCGCAAGCTCAGAATGACTTGTACGATGCGGCGCTGCGCGCCAGGATGCGCACTATTTCCGCAATGACGTACGCACGGCATGACACATTTTTCGATGCTGCTCGGAACGCCGGCGGCCATCCGCTCTCCGACCACCCTCCTACAATTCCTTGATGAAGATATTCCGGAACTGAACCAGCGCGGGCGGGCTTGTCCATTGTCCGTCCTTCTCGGCGCCATGGTGCTGCAAGCCAATCGGGCCGCGCGCGGGAAGGTCTGGGATCGTCACGCCGGGCAGCACCGCCTGCCCATTGAGAACGACGCTCACCTTGCCTTTGCGCACCGTGATCTCGTAGCGGTTCCATTTTCCGATCGGGTTGTCCGCCTTCATCTTCGGGGTGACGCCCGCGCGCACTTCCGGCGGCATCGCGGGATCGCGGCGCACCCCGTACATTTCACCCGAACCGACCGGCCAGCACCAGATGTTCACCTGATGCTTCATGCTGCCGCCGAGCAGGATGCCGGAGTCACTGTCCGGCACGGTGAGTTGGATCGGCTTGCCGTCGGCGTCCTTCGCCTCGCTGCCATCGGGCAGGATCTGGGCAACGCGCGGATTCTTGAAAGGCGTTTCCTTGATCCGCCAATCCACGATCAGCGAGTAGTCGGTGTACTCGCGCGCCGTCCACAGGTGTTTGTCGCCCTTCGCTTCGCTGCGCGCGTCGTAGTCGATGATGCCGCCTTGCGCTTTCCAATGGCCGTTGTCGCCCTCGGGCACTTTCCACCCGGTGAAATCGTTCCCATTAAAGAGCGACACGTACCCTTCGTACGGATTGGCAGTCTGTTCGGGCGGTGTGTTCGAGGTCGGCAGTTCCTTGAGATGGATGTTTTTGAAATGCGTCTCGGCACCCTCGCTCTCCAGCGCGATGAAGCCTTTGCGCGGCGTGCAATCCTTGCCCACGGTCACTTCCTTCCCATTCACCTCGAGCCGGATTTCTCCGCGGTCGCAGGTGATGCGGTAGTGGTTCCATTCGGGCGAAGGTTTGCTGCGCTCCTCGCTCGGAAAGCTGCGCTTGCCGCCGCTCGCGATCCGGCCCGCGGGCGTCATCGTCGCACCCCAGATCGGGAAGATGTCGCCGTGCGTGGTGAACCACTCGTTCTTTCCTTTAGCGTTGTAGCCGTGGTCGAGCACCTGCACTTCGATCCCGCGCGTGTAGCCCGTGCCCATCGCCGGCACTCCATCACCCCAGATGAAGACACCGCTGTTGCCGCCTTCCTTCATGTGCCGCCAGTCGCATTCGAAGATGAAGTTTTCATACATCCGATCGGTGCGCATGTAGCCCGTTGGCACGCCATTGATGACCACCATGCCGTCGCGCACCGTGAACGTATCGGGCGCGACATTCACCGGCACCCAGCCGGTCAGGTCTTTGCCGTTGAAGAGCGCGGTGAATCCGGCGGGTGGCACGTTGTCCGCCGCGTGGAGAGCGATCGCAGTGAAGATGGAGGAAAAGAGGAATGGGGTGAGTTTCATGGGGGCGATGGAGAGTCTTGGTTGCGGCCCATTTCTTAGCCAGAACGATCCCGACGGAACAGCGGCCCGCACGGTTCGCGGCTTTGCATTCAAACTTTCAGCAGCCGGGGATTGAGTCCGCGCCACCTCCATGCATCATGCCCACACCCCACCCATGAATCCGCCATCGTCCCCCTCCCCCGTCACTCGTCGCACCTTCCTCAAGTCCGGCGCCATCGTCACCGCCGGCCTCGCCTCGCTCTCGTGGCCGGCTCGCGCGCAGGTGAACAAGAACAGCAAGCTGCGCATCTTCCACATCGGAGTCGGCGGCGTCGCCGGCATGCAGCGCAAGGGATTGCAGGGTCATCCGATGGTCGAGTTTGCGGGCTTCTGCGACGTGGACAAACGCGAGCTCGACAGGATCTCCAAGGAATTCCCCGCCGCGTGGACGCTCGCCGATTATCGCGAAGCATTCGCGAATCGCCTGGATCAATTCGACGCCGTGATTGTCGATGCGCCCGACTTTCACCATGCCCCGATGATGCTCACCGCGCTGAAGCATCACAAACATCTCTACGGCCAGAAGCCGCTGGTGCATCAGCTCGATGAGCTGCGCATGATCCGCGACGGACTCGCCGCGCGGCCCAAGGTCATCACGCAGATGGGCAACCAGCGCGCCTGCAAGGAAGGCCGCATGCAGGCGGTCGAGATGCTGCGCAAGAAACAACTCGGCCGGCCCGTGGAAGCCTACGTCTGGACCGGCGCCGTCGCGCGCGGCACGTATTTCGTGGACCCGTGGAGCGACTACACTCCCGCCGCGCCCGTGCCGGAAACGCTGAACTGGGATCTCTGGCACGGCCCGCTCACCACCAAGCTGCCTTTCAGCGAAGACCTCGCGCCGAAACGCTGGCGTGCATTCTGGGAAACGGGCGGCGGCCAGCTCGCGGACTGGGGCTGCCATCTCCTCGACTTGCTCTATTTCGCCTACGACCTCCCATCCCCGGAGGCCGTGCTCACGCACACCATCAAGCCCGCCGGCATCGCGCACTCTTCCCACAACCAGAGCACCCTCACCTACCCCGGCGGCGGCACGTTTGCCCGCGAGAAATTCGTCGTGCACTACAACGACACCGCCTTGCTTCCATCCTTCGCCGCGCTCGGCCTGCCGGACACCAAAGCCACCGCCAATCACACCATGGTCGTCTGCGAGGAAGGCACGCTGATGCTTCAGGCCGACGGGAAGATCACTATCTTCCGCAAAGGCAAAGTCGTGGAGAACGAGCCGCTGCCCGCAGTCGAACCACGCGATCACTGGAAGGACTGGGCCGACAACTGCCTCGGCGCGAACAAGCCGCTGTGGACGCCGCTCACGATCGGGTGGCGCATCACCGAGCCTGCGCTGCTCGCGGTGAAAGCCACGCGCTATCCAGGCGAAGATCTCCGCTGGAACGGCGCGACATGCCGCTTCACCAATCACGACAAGGCCAACGCTGAGATCGTCTCCCGCACCTACCGCCCTGGCTTCGAGCCGCCGGTGGTGAGTTAAGCGGCAAGCTCGTTTTCCGGGGACACGGCGAGACGACGAACGGGCGTGTAGCGCCCCATGCAAAAATGTCATCCTGAGCTTGCGAAGGATCTCTGACTTCCGTGGGCGGAGGCGGCGCGAAACTAGCACCGCTGGACACTCGCTCCGCGCCACCGTTGCCCGCGGAAATCAGAGGTCCTTCGCAAGCTCAGGATGACATTTTTGGGGTCGCGCTACGCGCGTGAAACCCTGCCGCCCCCTACCTCGCCGCGTTCACTGCACCGTCATCTTCCCGTTCATGATGATCCAATGGCCCGGGAAAGTGCAGACGAAGGGATAGACGCCGGGCTGCTCAGGCGCTTTGAAACGCAGGACGGTACCGGCATTGGCATCGATGAGCGTCGTGGCGTGCAGGATCTTGTCGGACTTGGGGATGAAATCCTTTTTGATGCCGTCGGGATCCTTCGCCATTTCGTTGCCGGCCATGCCGATCTCTTCGAGCGCGCCGGGCTGGATGATGACGAGGTTGTGCTGCATCGCGTCGGGATTCAGAAAGACGAGCTTCACGGGCTGTCCGGGCTTCACGCTGAATTCCGTCGGCGTGAAGAGCATCCGCTCGGGGACGCTGGAGATCTCGATCGTCGCCATGCCAGGTTGCTTCTCGAAGGCGATGTCTTGAGGGGTCTTCGGCTCGCGGACGATCGGCATCTTGTTTCCCTTCGCCGCGCCTTTGATGAGGCCGGTGATCATCCCGGAAAGCGCGGGATCTTTCTCCCAATGCCGCCGTAGCGCATCGGAGCCGAACGCGCACACGGTGGCGTAGCGGAGATGCTCGCCCATCGGGCTGTGCATGATGGGCATCACCGCGTCGAATGCCGCGCGCGTGCCGATGTAACTGGCGGCCACGACAGCCTGCATGCGCACGATGCCGTTCGCGTCCTTCGCGCTCGCAGAGAGCATCGGGATGCCGTCGTCTGGCAGGCTGGCGTGCCAGTGGCGGAGCTGATGAGTGGCGGCAGCGCGGGCGTGGTGCTCGTCGCAAGCGAGGAGTTCGGTGAGCAGCGCGGGACGGATCGCGCCGACATTGCGATAGGCCCACACGGCTTCGATCTGGTGGTGGCGAAAGCGCGGATCCTTTTTTTCGAGCGCGGCGACCCATGTATCGAGCGCCTTGGCGACCTCGGCGGGGTCGCGCTCGCGGAGTTCGTAGCGCGTCGCGGTGCGGTTGCGATACTCGGGGCGCTTGAGGTTCTCGAGCAGCGCGGGAATCGGCGCGCCGGCAATCGGCGGCGGCTCCTGGAGCGTCGCTCCCTTCGGCACGATGCGCCAGATGCGGCCGGACTTCCGATCGCGGCGCGGATCGCGGAGCGAATACTGCGCGTGG
>JANOAZ010000138.1:0-55563 GCA_031411395.1 Chthoniobacteraceae bacterium | reverse complement strand
TCGTTTGACAGGCTCCGCGCCACCTCCGCCCTCGGATGCGAGAGATTCCTCCACTGCGCTACGCTCCGGTCGGAATGACGGCTGTTTTTGGAATGCTCCATTCCGCCGTTGCCCGATCTCACCGCCACCAACTCCGTGTGCGTTTACTTCGGTAGGAAGTAAGCGCGCTGCTTCGCGGAGATTGGTTTTTCCAGCCGTTCGAGGACCATCAGCATGTCTTCCCAGACTTTGCGTTTCTCGCTCTCGGCCTGATTTCGCAGCAGATAGGCCGGATGGTAAGTGGCCATGAGCGGGATGCCGTTGAACTCGTGCCAGCGCCCGCGGAGCTTGTTCATCGGCGACGTTTCGCCGAGGAGACCTTCCATCGCGACGGCGCCGAGCGCGACGAGGACGCGGGGCTGAATGATGTCGATCTGCTGGCGGAGATAAGGCAGGCAGGTTTCCATCTCCGCTGCCTTCGGCTTGCGGTTGCCGGACTCGCCGGCCGGCAAGTCGGGGCGGCACTTGAGGACGTTGGCGATGTAAACCTCTTCACGCGGGAAGCCCATGGCCACGATGATCTTGGTGAGAAGCTGGCCCGCTTTTCCGACGAAGGGCTCGCCCTGCAAGTCCTCATCTTCACCCGGCGCCTCGCCCACAAACATGAGTTCCGCCGCGGGATTGCCGACGCCGAAGACGACCTGGGTGCGGGACGCGACGAGGTGCGGGCACTTGGTGCACGCGAGCACGGGCGCGCGCAGTTCGGCGAGGCGCGCGGCCTTTTCAGAATGGAAGGCATGGGTCGCATCGGTCCCATGGCTCTCATCCCCGGCGCTCGTCGGCGTGGAGGCCAACCGCTCCAGCGCGGACGCGGAGGCGCGCAACTCGACGCCGTTCTCGTGCATTTGGGCGAGGGCGTCGTGGGCGATCTGAAGTGCGGTGTCGAAACTCATGCGGGATTGGCGGAGACGCCGGCAGCTAGAAAATCAGCCGGGACCGGTGCCTGAAAGTGCATTCGTTCGCCGGTGTGCGGATGGGTGAATCCGAGCTTCCACGCGTGGAGCATCTGGCGGGGGAAACCTGCGCGCTTTCCGTAGGTGTCGTCGCCGAGAATGGGATGGCCGAGGTGTTTGAGATGCACGCGGATCTGGTGGGTGCGGCCGGTGTGCAGGGTGCATTCCACGAGCGTCCCGGCGGCGCAGGTGCCGAGCACCCGGTAGGTGGTGCTGGCCACGCGGCCACGACCCGCGGGCACCACCGTCATCTTCTTGCGCTGCACGGGATGCCGGCCGATGGGCGCATCGATGAGCCCGCTCGACTGTGCAAACGTGCCGGCGGCAAGCGCGAGATAGATTTTCGTCACCTCGCGTCCGGCGAACTGCCGCGCGAGCGCCTGGTGCGCCTGGTCGTTTTTCGCGGCCACGAGGCAACCGCTCGTTTCCTTGTCGAGCCGATGGACGATGCCGGGCCGCTGCGTGCCGCCGATCCCCGAGAGCGCCGGGCAGTGATGGAGGAGCGCGTTGACGATGGTCCCATCCCAATTTCCCGCCGCCGGATGGACCACGATGCCGGCGGGTTTGTTGAGCACGATCAAATGCTCATCTTCAAAAAGCACATCCAACTCGATCGCCTCGGCCTGGGTCTCGCAAGGGATGGGCGCCGGTTCGGTGAGCGCCACCACGTCGCCGGCGCGGAGCTTCGCGTTGGGTTTCACGGTCGCGCCATTGAGCGTGGCGTGCCCCTCGCGGATCAAGGCCTGGAGCCGCGAGCGGGAGAGCGCGGGGACGGCGGCGGCGAGGAATTGATCGAGGCGTACACCGGCTTGGACGGGCTCGATTTGAAAATGCGCGGTGATCACCGGTCCACGCTGGCGCGAAGAGTGCGAGGAAACGAAGCGGAAAACGCGCTTTCAAAGATTGCCTTTCACTCGCACCGCCTGTTTCGTGACCAGCCGAAGCTCGCGTCGAAACGCCCACGATCGACCGGGCATCCTTTAATGAACACAGACGAGCCGTCGCCGGAAACTGAGGAAGATCCCCTCATCCAGATCTGCGCGACCTGCGGTGCCGCGATCGATATTTCCGACGAGGAGCCGCTGGCGCAGATCACCTGCCCTGCGTGCGGCGCGGACGAAGTGGTCTCCGGGGAACTGGACAAGTATGAGCTCCAGCAGGTGGTCGGGCACGGGGGCATGGGCGTGGTTTACAAGGCCTACGACCGCGGGCTCGAACGCTTCGTGGCGCTGAAACTTTTGCGCCGCGATACGGCCAACCAGATGGCGATCGATCAGTTCGCAAAAGAGGCATCGGTCACTGCCTCGATCAATCATCCGCATGTCGTGCGCGTGTTCACCAGCGGCACGGATCACGGACGTTTCTTCATCGCCATGGAGCTGGTGGCCAAAGGCACGCTCGACGACCTCATCCATCTCCAGACCCAGGTGGCGGAGGCGCAGGTGCTGGAGGTCGGCAGCCAGATCGCGCAGGGGTTGCGCGCCGCCCTGCAGGCCGGATTGATCCACCGCGATGTGAAGCCGGGGAACATCCTTTTCGCGGATGCGCACACTGCGAAGATCGTGGACTTCGGCCTCGCGATCCTTCAGGCGGACGAGGAATCGCAGCGCGGAGAAGTGTGGGGCACGCCCTACTACGTCGCGCCGGAGAAGCTGGATAACAAACCGGAGGATTTCCGCAGCGACATTTATTCGCTCGGGGCCACGCTCTTCCACGCGCTGGCGGGCCGGCCGCCATTCGAAGCGGAGGATGCGTCGCGGGTGGCGCTGAAACATCTCAAGAGCCAGGTGGTGAGCCTCCAGGCCTTTGCCCCGCAGGTCTCGGGCGAAACCGCCTACGTCATCAATCGCACGCTGAACAAGGACCCGAACGAGCGCTACCAGAGTTACGACGAACTGATCGAGCACCTCGACTACGCGCGCGAGGTGCTCAAGGCCCACGGGGGAAAACCGCAGGTGAAAAAGCGCATCGTGCTCGAAGGCGAAGAGCAGCAACGGGCGATGGGCTGGATCACGGCGGCGATGTTCGCGCTGATCTTGCTGGTGGGTATCGTCTTCTTCGTTTTCCGGAAACAAATCTTCGGCACCGGCAAAAGTGGCGACACGGCGCTCGTCGCCGGCACAGCGGCCGCCGGACCGTTTCCGGAAGCGCGGAAGCGGCTCGTGGGGCACGACGTCGAGGGCGCGATCGAGATCTATCGGCAGCAGGCGGCGAATCCCAAACTGCCACCGCTCCAGCTCGCGTGGGCGCGTTTCGGCGAAGGCCTCGCGCAATTGATCGCCGGCCAGCCGGTGCTCGCGCGCAAGGCCTTCCAGGCGGTGGTCGATCAACCGCAGTTCAAGAGCAAGGGTGAGGATGAGAAGCTCGATTTTTTCCTCCGCGATCTCGCCCGTGAACTCGCCACTCCGGAGCCGATCCGCCCGGCGGGTGCGACGGCGCTGAACACCACGAACTACGAGGCGCTCGCGATCTTCGCCTACGGCGCCAAGAACTGGTCGCTCGGAAAGCAGGACGACGCTGCGACTTTGCTTCGGCAGTTTCGCAAGGCGGTGCCAGCCGGCAATTATGCGTGGCTCGCCGACCTGAAGCCGGTGGCGAGCAGCCTGCTCGAGGACCAGGCTGCATTTCAAATGGCGGCGGAACAGCTCCAGACGGCAAAGCGCCCGCAGCAGTACTCCAGCGCGCTCGCCGCGCTGCGCAAGCTGAAGGGGCCATTTCCCCAGCAGACTGCGGCTCTCGAAAAGAAGGTACCCCCCCCGAAGCCGATCGCTCTTCCGAAACTCGGTGACTGGTCGCAAACCGAACTGAGCACGCCCGACATCGTGCCGACGGCGACGCTCGACAGCTCGGGCGTGTTCGTGATCAAGGCAGGCGGCAGCGATCTCTGGGCGAATTCGGACAGCGGGCTTTTCATCCACCGCCTGATCGAAGGCGACTGCGAACTGGTCGCGCGGGTCATCAGCGTGAGCAAGGCGGACCCCTCGTCGAAGGCCGGCGTGATGGTGAGGGACTCGCTGAAAGCGGACGCGCGCAATGTCGCAGTGGTATTACACGCGAGTGGCGACGTCAGCCTGCAACACCGTCTCAAAGCGGCTGCGCTGACGGCGGGAGTGAAGGCGCCCGGCGCGGCTCCGCTCTGGCTCAAGCTCGTGCGCCGGGGCGACCTGATCACCGGCTCACGCTCGGCCGACGGCCAGACCTGGACCGAGATCGGGAGGCAAAAGCTCGATCAATTGCCGACCGGAATCTACGTGGGCCTCGCCGTCTCCGCCCACTCGACTTCTGCGACGACGGCGAAAATCGACCGCGTGACGACGGCTCCGTAGGGAGCGTCCAGATCGCCCGGGCCGCCCCGGCATTTTTGCGACACCCGGCTAATCTGCGCGCAGAGCTTTCACCGGGTCGAGGCGGGCGGCGAACCACGCGGGGATGAGCGCGGCGATCGAGCAGATGATGAATGCGCTCACGCAAATCGTGGTGACGTCGCGCGGGATGATCTCGGCGGGGATGCCCTCGAACTCGTAAATGCCGGCGGGGAAAATCTCCATGTGCAGCGTCTCGGAGAGCCAGTCGCGAAAGTCATTCCTGTAAAAGAGCGCGGTGAGTCCGAACCCGAGGCCGCTGAGCGTGCCGAAGAAACCGACGAACATTCCCTGGGCGAGGAACACCCAGATAATTTGCGAAGTCTGCGCGCCGAGCGCTTTCATGATCCCGATCTCCCGGGTCTTTTGCACCGTGACGGTGATCAGCGTGCTCGTGATCCCAAACGCGGCGATGACGATGAGGAACATCAGAATGACGAACATCACATGGCGTTCCATGCGGATGGCGTCGAAGCGCTGGCTGTTTTCATCGAACCAGGTGATCGCGGACGCTTCGCCGTTGAGCTGTTGGTTGATCACGGTTTGCAATTCGCCCGCGCGATACGGATCCCCGGTTTTCACCGAGAGCCCATGCACCGCGTCGCCGAGGCCGTAAAGCTCCTGCGCGACGAAGAGGGGCACGAGGATGAAGGACGAGTCGTAGCTGTTCAGGCCGGAGTTGAAGAGGCCGACGATGGTCAGTTCCGCGGGGAGCACGATGTCGCCCTTGAGTTCCTTGAGCGTTTTCGGTTTCGCATCGGGCTCGTCCTCCTCGCGCCGCATTTCCGCGATGATCGCGCTGACATTTCCCGGCGCATAGACGGTGACTTTGTCTCCGACCGTGACCCCGAGTTCGCGGGCGAGCGCCATCCCGATCACGGTGGTGTCGCTCGTCATGTCGGATGTGCCCACGCCTCGTTCATCCACGAAGTGATGCAGATCGACGAGCTTCTGCTCGGCTTCCACCTCGATGCCCCGCATCACCGGCGTGAAGACCCTGCCGTGGTGCTCGATCATCACCGGGCCCTGCGCGTAGGGGGCGACGCCGATCACGCCGGGCATGGCTTCGATCTGATCCCTCGCTTCGCGCCAGGTGCGGAGCAGCTCGCCATTGCTCACGCGAAGGTGAGGCTCGAAGCCGAGGATGGCGCGCTGGAGCGACTTGTCGAAGCCGGTCATCACCGAGATCACGACGATGAGCACGGCGATGCCGAGCGTGACGCCGAGCACCGAGATGATGGTGATGACGGAAACGAAGGTGCGCTTGGGCTTGAGGTAGCGCAGCGCGAGGAAAAGGCTGAACGGGACTCTCATCGCCGGGTCCTGGCGTCCTCTTCTGTCTTTGTCCTGCCCTCGAAGGCGGGATCAAGAGCAGGAGCAGGAGAACGAGTAAGAAACCGCCACCGGGCTTCCATTTCTAAATGCAGCCGCTACTGCTGGCCGGCGGAGAACTGGTTGAAGCCTTTGATCGATCCATCCGGAAAAAGAATCAGATTGCCGTCCCCATGGAAGTCTCCGACTTCGACGGCCCAGGGCTGCGTGGCCCATTTGTAGGGCGTGCGCGCGCCGTCATCGAACTTCGTGGGGACGTAGTCGATGGATTTTTCGTCCCTCTTTTCCGCCTCGCCGCGTTCCTGGAGGCGCTGGAAGGTGGGGCACTCCCACGAGGCCCGGGCGAGATTGTAATGCGACAGTTCCCTCAGCCACCAGGTGTCGAACTGCGGATCGCCGAGCTCGTAGGGGCACTGCGGCCAATGCCCCTGGTCGCGAGTGACGGCATCGAGGGCGACAAAGAGGTTGCGGAGATTGGTCACGCACCGGGTGCGCTGCCCGCGGGACTCGAAGCTCTTGAAGCTTTCAATGAGAAGCACGATGAGGATCGAGATGACGAGCATGACGACCAGCAGCTCGAGCAGCGTGAACCCTCGGGGGCGGGAGCGGGCTGGTGGGACGGAGCGGTTCAAGCGCGGAGAGGAGGAGGCGGGACCAAAGCGGGAGCCGCGGGTGCTGTCAATGCGGTGAAAACGATTCCGCCGGGCGCGCGGCCCGGCGGAACCAAAACGGACAGGGAACGATCGCGATGCGCGCCTACGGAATCGGCGGAACCGGGGTCGGAACCGGCAGAACGCCAGGCTGGGCTGGGAATGGGGTCGCAATCGGGATCGGAGTGGCCGTCGTCGTATTCGGGATGACCGGCGTGTAGTTGTTGATCGTCGTGTAAACGAGGCGCGAGGTGCGCGAACCGCGGATCTTGAACGGAGTCTCGACCCTGAGGATGGAGCGCTGAGTCTGCACGTCCTCCGAGGTATTCCCACCCGTGGCTGGGTTGTTCGAATCCTCGTCGGGACTATCGCTCTGGATCTGCGGGCTGGCATTGGTCGGGAAAAAGACGGCGTAGGCGTCGATCAGGCCCGTGAGTGGGGAGATGGGAGGTTTGACCACCACAGCCGTGTTGGCGTTGGTCGAGAGCCGGCCCTTGCCCTCGAATTTGATGAAGTTCGGGTAACCTTTCATCCTGGCCACAAACGAGCCCTCGACTCCGGAGCGGACCGTGAGGGTTCCTGTATTGGTGCCGCCAGTGCCGGTGCCGCCTGCGCTATCGGTGATGTTGACGCCACCGCCTGCGGTGCCGGAACCCCCGAGCGTCGCCACCCCGAGCAGGGAGCCCGCGACACGGCGGGATTGCAAATCGGCGATGCCCGTGGCCGCGCCGTAGTGAACAAAGCCTTCGTGGAAAATGGAGAAGCGGCCGTTGGTTTCCTGCGAGGACGAGACGCCGAAGGTGACGATCCCCGTGAGATTGTGGCCGCTGATCGTGCCCGAATAGGTGCCATCCGCACTCGCGGCGCCGCCGCCATAGTTGTTGTCGTCGAACGGTCCGCCGACGAGCGCTTGTGCGTTCTGATGCACGGGTGAGTGGTCGAGGATAAGGCCCAGCAGGATCAGCGGGGCGGTCTTCGTCAGGCGGCGGGAGAAGTTCTTCATGCGGTAGGCGGTTGAATCGGTTGAAGTTGGCGTGGGTAGGCCGAGCAAAACTCCGGGCAGTGATAGGAGCCGTGCAAGGGTGCGTCAACGGTTTTCTGCCCTGCCCTGCCCTTACTCCAAATCTTCAGGTGAAAGCCGACCGTTGTTTCCGGATCGCCAGTGGAAGGAAGCGCGGCGTAGGCGAGCGCGTCCCGCCTCGCAACACTCGGGTCCGCCCTACAGGGGCCGACCTTCGGAGTCAGAGCCGGCGAGGCGCGGAGGTGTGTCCGGGCGCGACGTGTTGCGCGGCCAGAGGCGCACGCCTACGGCTCACCGCGCCGCCAGGAAAGCCGCCACCTTCGCGAGCGCATGAGCACGGTGACTCAGCTGGTTTTTCGTCTCACTGGGCAGTTGACCGAACGTTTCGCAAAATCCCTCGGGCACAAAGAGGGAGTCGTAGCCGAAGCCGCCGGCGCCTTTTTCTTCGTTGATGATGATTCCTTCCACCGCGCCGTCGAAGGTCCCGATGACCGTGCCATTCTCCGCGAGGGCCATGACACAACGGAAGCGCGCGGCCCGGGCCTTGCCGCGCGCGCCGGTGGCGGCGAGTTCGCGGAGGAGGCGGGCGCGATTGTCGGCGTCGCTGGCGCCGGGGCCGGCGTAACGCGCGGAAATCACGCCCGGAGCGCCGCCCAGCGCGTCCACTTCCAGGCCCGAATCATCGGCCAGCACGAGGCCCGCGAAGCGCGCCGATGCAGCCACGGCCTTGATCGCGGCATTCTCGGCAAAGGTCGCGCCGGTCTCTTCCGGCGCGGGAATGTCCGGGTGCGCGGTCAGGTCAGTCACGTCCCATGCCTCCAGGATCGCGCGGATCTCGCCGGTCTTGTGGGTGTTCTTGGTGGCGATGAGAAGGCGCATGCGGAAGGGATGAATGATGAGGTATGAGGTATGAAGAAACAGCGCGCGTTTGCCGAATACGAAACTGCTTCCACTCGCCACTTCATACCTCATACCTCATACCTCATCCCTTTCTTCCATGTCTTCCGAACGCCGAAAACCCTATCCCTTCGACCAGATCGAGCCCGCGTGGCAGCAGCGCTGGGCTGCGGCCCAGACTTTTCACACGCCGAATCCCGGCGAGCCGGGCTTCGATGGGACGCGGCCGAAGTACTACGTGCTCGATATGTTCCCGTATCCGAGCGGCTCGGGGCTGCACGTCGGGCATCCCGAGGGTTACACGGCCACGGATATCATCGCGCGCTTCAAGCGGATGAGCGGTTTCAACGTGCTGCATCCGATGGGCTGGGATGCGTTCGGGCTGCCGGCGGAGCAGCACGCGATCAAGACCGGCGAACATCCGGCGGTCAATACGCAGCGCAACGTCGATAACTTCCGCGGCCAGCTCCAACGCATCGGCTTTGCCTACGACTGGCAGCGCGAGGTGAACACGACCGATCCGGGTTACTTCAAATGGACGCAGTGGATTTTCCTCCAGCTCTACGGTTCGTGGTTCAACCGGGAGACGCAGCGCGCCGAGCCGATTGCTTCCTATAAAGGTGACGACGCCGACAGCGTGCGCCTCGCCTATGTCGCCGAGGCGCCGGTGAACTGGTGTCCCGAACTCGGCACGGTCCTGGCGAATGAGGAAGTTATCGACGGCAAAAGCGAAGTGGGGGGGCATCCCGTGGAGCGCCGGCCGATGCGCCAGTGGATGCTGCGCATCACCGCCTACGCGCAACGGCTGATCGACGAACTCGAAGGGCTCAACTGGCCCACCGGCATCAAGCTGCTTCAGCAAAACTGGATCGGGCGAAGTGAAGGCGCCGAGGTGCATTTCCAAGTCGCCGACAGCGAAGCGCAGATCGCCGTCTTCACCACCCGGCCCGACACGCTCTACGGCGCCACTTACATGGTGCTCGCGCCCGAGCACCGGCTGGTGGACCTCCTTGTCACCGAGGAGCAGCTCGGCGCCGTCGAGGAGTATCGGGAAAGGACGGCCCGCAAGAGCGACCTCGAGCGCACCGAACTGGCGAAGGAAAAGACCGGGGTGTGGACCGGCGCGTTTGCGATCAATCCCGTCAATGCGCAGAAGATCCCGATTTGGATCGCCGACTACGTGCTGCTCGGCTACGGCACGGGCGCGATCATGGCCGTGCCCGCGCACGATGAGCGCGACTGGGAATTCGCCCGGAAGTACGCGCTGCCCATCCGCGAAGTGGTCAGCCCCACGCCGACCCTCGGCCTCGGCGGCAGCGGCGTGTGCGAGGCCGAGCCGCTCGAATGCTACGTCGGCGAGGGCTTCGCCATCCACTCCGGCCCTCTCGACGGCCTGCCCACCGCGGACGCGAAGCACGAGATCACCCGTCTGCTTGAGGCGCAGGGTCTTGGAAAAAAGACGGTCAACTACAAGCTGCGCGACTGGCTGTTTTCCCGGCAGCGTTATTGGGGCGAGCCATTTCCCATCGTCTGGCAGGACGGCAAACACCGCGCGATCCCCGAAAGCGAACTGCCGCTCGTGCCACCGCCGCTCGACGACTTCAAACCGACCGGCACCGGCGAACCGCCTCTGGCCAAAGCCACCGAGTGGCTGCGCTACACGCCGGTGCATCACGAATCAGGAGAGCGACGCTCCACCTTCCCCCTGCCCTCGCTGGGCCTGATCGAAGGCGCAGAAACTCCCGCCCCGGAAGCCCGCCGCGAAACCAACACGATGCCCCAGTGGGCAGGGAGTTGCTGGTACTACCTCCGCTACTGCGACGCACAAAACGCCGACCGCTTCGTCAGCAAAGAAGCCGAGCAGTACTGGATGGGCGCCTCTCAACTCTCAACTCTCAACTCTCAACCCTCTTCCAAAGGCGGCGTCGATCTCTACGTCGGCGGCACCGAGCACGCCGTGCTGCATCTGCTCTACGCGCGCTTTTGGCACAAGGTGCTCTTCGACCTCGGCCACGTCTCCACGCCCGAGCCATTCCAGCGCCTCGTCAATCAAGGCCTGATCCTCGGCGAAGACGGGCAGAAAATGTCCAAGAGCCGCGGCAACGTCGTGAACCCCGACGAAGTCATCGGCCTCTACGGCGCGGACGCGTTGCGCTGCTACGAGATGTTCATGGGCCCGCTCGAGGCCACGAAGCCGTGGTCGATGAACGGAGTCGAGGGCGTCGCGCGTTTCCTCGCCCGCGTGTGGCGGCTCGTCATGGAGGAAAATCAAGCCGGCGATTGGGTGAACAGTCCCGCCATCCAGGACGTGCCGATGGACAAGGCGATCGCGAAGGTCGTGCACGCCACGATCAAGAAAGTCGGCGAAGACATCGAAGACCTCAGCTTCAACACCGCCATCTCGCAGATGATGATTTGCGTGAACGCGCTCATCCCCGCGAATCCGCGCCCGCTCGAAGCGCTGCAACTGCTGCTGCAAGTGCTCAATCCCTTCGCCCCTCACCTCACCGAGGAACTCTGGGCTCGGATTGGCGGCGACGTCTTCCTCGCGGATCGCTCGTGGCCCGCCTACGACCCGGCGCTCCTGATCGAGGATGAAATCGAGATCCCCATCCAGGTGAATGGCAAGGTGCGCGACAAGATCGTGGTCAAGAAGGACGCGACGAAGGACGAGATCGAAAGTGCCGCGCGAGCGTCCGCGAAAATCGCCGAGTGGACTGCGGGCAAGGAGATCAAAAAGATCGTCGTCGTGCCGGGCAAGCTGGTGAACATCGTCGTGGCTTAGTGGCACGGGCGTCCCGCCGCCTCTATGCCGACGGGCATGTGCGCGGTTTCTGAGCGCATTTACCGAGCGTCAAGAAACAACCGGAGTCGAGAGAACCGCAGATTACGCGGATTCGCGCGGATGACGCGGACCTAGGAAACTACACTTCGCGTAATCCACGAAAATCCGCGGTTCCTTTCCCTCCCGCCGTCGAAACTTCCGTCGCGAAAATCACCTTTCACCCGTCTCTGCGCCGCCCTATCGTCCGCGCAACCCTCAACCCACAAAAGCACACACCACTATGGGACTCATGGACTTCATCAAAGGCGAGTTGATCGAGATCATCGATTGGACCGACGATTCGCGCGATACGCTCAGCTACCGCTGGCCCGACGACGACAAGGAGATCAAGAACGGCGCCCAACTCATCGTGCGCGAATCGCAGATTGCGCAGTTCGTCTATCTCGGCCAGTTCGGCGACACCTTCGGCCCCGGCAAATACACGCTGACCACAGACAACATCCCGATCCTCTCCACGCTCAAGGGCTGGAAATACGGCTTCAACACGCCGTTCAAAGCCGACGTCTATTACGTCACCACGCGTCTCTTCACGGGGAATAAATGGGGCACGTCGAACCCGGTGATGATGCGCGACGCGGACTTCGGCATCGTGCGCGTGCGGGCCTTTGGCATCTACGATTTCCGCATCGTCGAGCCGAAGCTTTTCCTCAAAGAAGTGGCGGGAAGCGACCAGCATTTTCGCCTCGATGAATTCGCCGACACGATGCGCTCGCGGATCGTGTCGCTCTTCACCGAGGCGCTCGCGGAGGCGAAGATCCCGGTGCTCGACGTGGCCACGCGCTACAGCGAACTCGGCGACGCGCTCCTGCCGCTGATCAATCCGGTGACGAGCGCGAAGTACGGCATCGAGTTCTCCAGCTTCGTGATCGAGAACGTGAGCGTGCCGCCGGAAGTCGAGGCCGCGATCGACAAGCGCTCGTCGATGGCCGCGGTCGGCAATCTCAACGACTACGTGAAATTCCAGATGGCGCAGGGCATGGGCACCGGGCAGGGGGGAGGCGCGGGAGGATTCGCCAGCGAGATGGCCGTGGGCATGGCCATGGCCCAGCAGATGATGGCGCAGCAGGGCGGCGTCCTCGGCCCGCAGGCCACGCCGCCGGCCGGCGGTCCACCACCGCTTCCAACGCAGGCGTCGGCGTCCGGGCCGCCCGAAAAGCGTGATCTGCTCAGCCCCGGCGATGTGGCGAACATCCTCGGGGTGAGTGAAGGCGACGTGCTGGCCACGATCGACGCTGGCGACCTCAAGGCGAAAAAAATCGGTTCGACGTGGCGCGTGACACGCACGGCGCTCGACGAGTTCCTGAAAAGCTAATCCGGCTCCGATGTCCGATAGCCCCCGGTCTGAGAATGAATCCAGCTTTCCGAGCAGCGCTGTGACGACTTCTCCAGCGACCGACATTCCCCGGAAGGCATCGCCGAAGTTTTCCTTCGGCAGGCTTGCGGTGCTTTTCATGATGGTGGCTGCGGGCTGGGGCTTCGGCCGCATGACGGCGCCGCCGGAGATCCTGCTGCTCGAGCCGCAGGATGACGATCTCGTGGTGCTCAATGGCTGCGTCATCTCCGCCTGCAGCTACATGGCCACGGTGCGTGCACAGCACCAGCTCGACGCCAGCTTCTGGTCGCGAGTCATGCTCGTCCGTTACAATGACAGCAAGGCCGGTCACGCCTACTGCGTCTGGCAGACCGATGGCCACATCTTCGGCTACGACCGCAATGGCGGGTCATTCCCGATCCCCGGCAATACGCGCGATCCCAAGTCGATCGCCCAGGCGCTCGCCATCGGCCTCGAACGGGTGATGAAAAAGCCGATGCTCGTCAGCCGCGCCGAGTTCATCGAGCCGAAGCACGCGAAGCTGTATGCCTACTGAGGGGAGTGGAGAACCCCGAAGGCACGAAGACACGAAGATGCTGCTGAGGAAGATTTTCACCGGCTCGACCCTGCATTTCTCGGCCTTCGTGTCTTCGTGCCTTCGTGGTTGGTAAAAGGAGTGCTGAATGCCCGAGAGCGAGATCGCCGCGAAGTCGAAATTCTCCTGTCCCGCCTGCGGCGCTGAGGCGGTCTGGAACCCCGCAAAAAAAGCGCTGGTCTGCCCCTTCTGCGGGACCGTCTCCCCGTGCGAGCTGAAGACCGACGGCTCAGGCATCCTCGAAAACGACCTCGCCCTCGCGCTGCGCAATCTCGGCGAAGACCATCGCGGCTGGCAGGCGGAAAAGAAGTCGGTGAAATGCCAGAGCTGCCAGGCGATCACCGTTTTCGACCCGACGCGGGTCGGGCAGCGTTGCGACTTCTGCGGGTCGTCGTCGCTCATCCCGGTCGATGAAATGAAGGCGCCGATCCGGCCCGAGAGCCTGCTGGAATTCAAACTCCCCGAGACGCAGGTCCGCGAGAAAGTGCGCGAGTGGTATGGCAACCGGTGGTTCGCCCCGAATGCGCTGAAAGGCCGCGCTCTCACCGATCGCGTGCATGGCCTCTACCTGCCGTACTGGACCTTCGACGCGCAGGTCCACGCCGACTGGACCGCCGAGAGCGGCTACTACTATTACGAGACGGAGCACTACACCGATTCGAACGGGAAGCAGCAGACCCGCCAGGTGCGGCACACACGCTGGCAGTCGAGCGCCGGCGCCGTGGATCATTTTTTCGACGACGAACTCGTGCCCGCATCGAAAGGCGTGCCGGCCGAACTGCTGCGCCAGATCGAGCCTTTTCCCACCACCAGCGATCTCAAACCCTACGAGCCCGGCTTCCTCAGCGGCTGGGTGGTGGAGCAATACCAGATCGACCTCGTGGCCGCCGCCGGGCATGCGCGGCAGACGATGGAGCAAAAAATCACCGCGCTGTGCGACAGCGAAGTTCCCGGCGACACGCACCGCGGACTCGAGGTGGACGCGGATTTTTCGGGGCAGACTTTCAAGCACGTCCTCGTCCCGGTGTGGGTGCTCTCCTACACGTACGGCTCGCAAGTTTTCCAAGTCGTGATCAACGGCTACACCGGCGTCATCGCCGGCAAACATCCGCTGAGCTGGGTGAAAATCATCCTCACCGTGCTCGCGGTCCTCATTGCGATCGTGATCATCGTCGCCATCGCCGGAGGCGCACAGACGCGGTAGGGGTGGATTTGAAAATCCAAAAGCCGTCATTCCTCCACTGCGCTCAGCTCCGGTCGGAATGAAGGCTTTTGATTTCCACGCCCCCTGACCCCGGAGCTTTCCACCAGCGCAAGAGCGGGGTAAATGACCGCCCATGCACGCGTTGATCGCACACCTCAAAGCCGGCGGACATTTGACCGATGAGCAAATCGGCAATGCCGTCGCCCACCTCACTGCCGACGAGTGGGAAGATGCCGTCAAGGCCGAGCTGCTGCGCGCCCTCCGCGACAAGGGCGAGACGGCCGACGAGATCGCGGCCTTTGCCCGCGCGTTGCTCAGTCGCGCGGTCGATCCCGGCCTCGTCCTGGCGCGCCTGCCGGGACCGGTCATCGACGTCTGCGGCACGGGCGGCGACCGCATGGAACTCTTCAACGTCTCGACCACGAGCATGTTCATCCTCGCCGCCGGCGGCGCCGTAGTGGTGAAGCACGGCAACCGAGCCATCACCTCGAAATGCGGCGGCGCCGATGTGCTCGAAGAACTCGGAGTGAAGATCGACCTCCCGCCCGAGCCGCTCCGGCGCTGCGTCGAATCGCTCGGCCTCGGATTCATCTTTGCGCCCGCGTATCACCCCGCCTTCAAAGCGATCGCCCCGGTGCGCCGGCTCCTCGCGGCGCAGGGAATCCCGACCGTCTTCAACCTGCTCGGTCCTCTGCTCAATCCCGCGCGCCCGCCGTTTCAACTCGTCGGCATCTTCGACCGCACGCTGCTCCCGAAATATGCCGAAACCCTCCGCGCCCTCGGACGCGAGCGCGCCTGGGCCGTGCATGGCGACGGCATGGACGAACTCGCCACCACCGGTCCGAGCGAAGTCCACGACGTGACGCCGTCGGGCATCCGCTTCTTCGAAGTGAACGCGGTGCATCTCGGGATCGCGCCGGCCTGGTTGGAAGATCTGCGGGGCAGCGATTGCGCGGGCAATGCGCAAATCCTCAACGGGATTCTCGATGGTTCCATCCGCGGCCCGCAGCGCGACATCGTCGCGCTCAACGCCGCCGCCGGCTTCGTCGTCGCCGGCCTTGCCCCCGATCTGCCGGCCGGCCTGGTCCTCGCCCGCGAACAGATCGACTCCGGCGCAGCCCTGACGAAGCTGCGGGCGCTCCAGCGTTTCACCGCAGACTAAGCGCCCAATCGAGTCCATCGATCAGCGCGCGCGTAAACGGCGCCCCTCGACGTTCCTGAGGATCGCCATTGTCTGATGGCGCGGGCTCGGTAGTTTGTCGGCCCATTTTTCCATGAGCCAAAATCAACCAGTCCCGGGTCAGCGTTGGGTCAGCGACTCGGAGCCCGAGCTCGGGCTCGGAATCATCCTGAAGGCTGAGTTCGGCCGCGTGGAAATTTTCTTCCCGGCGGCCACCGAGCAACGGCACTACGCGTTGAAGTCGGCGCCGCTCCGCCGCGTGGAGTTCAAGGAAGGCGATCGGGTCAAGCTGCACGGCGGCGAACCGCTCGTGGTCAACGCGGTGGAGGAGCGGAAAGGCTTGCTCGTCTATCGTGTCGGCGACCGGGAGATCGCGGAGGCCGAGCTTTCGGACACGATCAGTTTCAGCAAACCGGAGGAGCGTCTCTTCGCCGGACAGGTGGATGATTTGCAGACCTTCGACATGCGCGTGCAGGCGCTCCAGCGGCGCAGCAGGTATCGTCAATCGCCAGTCCGCGGTTACCTCGGCGCCCGCGTGGATTTGATCCCACACCAGATGTTCATCGCCCGGGAAGTGGCCTCCCGCCTGGTTCCGCGCGTGCTCCTCGCGGATGAAGTCGGGCTCGGCAAAACCATCGAGGCCGGCCTCATCCTGCACCGTCTGCACCTCATCGGCCGCGCCGAGCGCATCCTCATTTTGCTCCCCGAGCCTTTGATTCACCAGTGGTTCGTCGAGTTGCTCCGCCGCTTCAATCTGCTCTTCAGCATTTTCGACGAAGAGCGCTGCGATGCGATCGAGGCGCACAATCCGGAGGCGAATCCGTTTCTCGACAGCCAGCTCGTGATCGCGAGCGTCACCTTCCTGGCGACGAATGCGCAGCGTGCCGCGCAGGCCGCGGAGGCAGGCTGGGATTTGCTCGTCGTCGATGAAGCGCATCATCTCGCATGGCACACCGACGAGGTGAGTCCCGAATACCGCGTCGTCGAATCGCTCGCGGCGAAAGCGCCCGGGCTGCTCCTCCTCACGGCGACGCCGCAGCAGCTCGGCCCCGAGGGGCACTTCGCGAGGCTGCGGCTGCTCGATCCCGCGCGCTACAGCGATTTGAGCGGCTTCCTCGCCGAGGCGGAGCAGTACGAGAAAGTCGCCCGCGCGATCGACCGTGTGCTCTCAGGCAAGCCGTTGAACGCGGAGGATCGCAGCCTTTTCGCGCAACGTTCCGAACGCATTCGCCGGCACAGCGAGGATCTCGCGGCCGGCGCGGAAGCGGCCCGCGCGGCCCTCGTCGCCGCGCTGCTCGATGAATTCGGGACCGGCCGGGTGATGTTCCGCAATACCCGCGCGGCGTTGTCCGGTTTCCCCGTGCGCAAGGCGCGGCTCGTGCCGCTCGATGCGGCCCCGGATGCGCTCGCGGTGAAGGTGAAATGGCTGGTCGCCCTGCTCAAGGAACTCGCGGCCGCGAAGGTGCTCCTCATCTGCCGCACGCGTGAACTCGCGGAGAAGATTCACGCGCGCCTCCTTCAGGAGATCAATGTGAACGCCGGGCTTTTCCACGAAGGGCTGACCCTGCTCCAGCGCGATCGCAACGCCGCGTATTTTTCGGAGGAGGCAGGCGCGCGCATCCTGATCTGCTCGGAGATCGGGAGCGAGGGGCGCAACTTTCAGTTCGCGCATCATCTCGTGCTCTTCGATCTGCCGGACGATCCCGAACTGCTCGAACAGCGCATCGGCCGGCTCGATCGCATCGGACAATCGGCGACGATCCAGATTTATGTGCCCTACCTGCGCGGCGGCGAATCGGAGGTGCTGGCGCGCTGGTATCACGAGGGCCTCAACGCGTTTGAAAAACACCCGCACGGCGCCGCCGAGATCGCCAGCGCGCTGGCCGCGGAGCTCTCGGCGGTGCGGGAGGATTTCGATGCGAAGAAACTCACTGCCTTCATCGCGAAAACTAAAAAGCAAAATGCCGCGCTGACGAAGAAACTCGAGCGGGGACACGACCGCCTCCTCGAACTCAACTCGTGCCGCGCCGAGCCCGCCGCAGAAACCATCGGGCACATCCGCGCGCAGGACGGGGACGAAACCTTCGAAACGTTCTGCACCGACCTCTTCGATTTCTTCGGCGTGCAGGTGGAGGAACTTTCGGCGCGCACCTACCTGCTCCAGGCGGGGCACCTGCGCACCGACGCCTTTCCCGCGCTGCCCGAGGCGGGGATGTCCGCCACGTTCGATCGCGCCCGCGCCTTGAGCCGCGAGGATCTTGCGTTCCTGAGCTGGGATCATCCCGTTGTCCGCGGCGCGCTGGATTTGTTGCTCGGCAGCGAGTCGGGGAATGTGGCGTTCGGGGTCTGGAAGGACGCGGGCAGCGAGGCGTTCCTGCTAGAAACCATCGTCGTGGTCGAATGCGTCGCGCCGCCGGCGCTGCATGCCGATCGCTTCCTGCCGGCGACACCATTGCGGGTCGTGGTGGATCATGCGCTCGTCGACCAGAGCGATAATGAAACGCTCGCCGCCGCGCCACTGGAGGCGGGCGATGTCTTCCGGCTCCTCGATCGAGGTGCGGTGAAAAAGAAGCTCCTGCCCGCGATGCATGAGAAAGCCCTCGCACTGGCCGCGGAGAAAATGAGCGCGCTCGTCGCGAGCGCGACGGCCACCATGGAAGCGCAGCTCCAGGAGGAGATCGAACGCCTCGAAGATTTGCGCCAGTCCAACGATCACATCCGCCCGGAGGAAATCGCCGCGGTGAGCGAGCAGAGGGACGCGCTGAGGGAGGCACTCGCAGCCAGCCGCCTCCGACTCGACGCCCTGCGCTTGATCCTGCAGATCGCGTGATGCGGCTTGCGGGCGGATGGACCAGTAGCGCGGAGCAGTTCAAAAAAGGCCAGTCATTCCGAGCGCAGCCTCCACTCCGCTACGCTCCGGTCGGAATGACGGCGCGTTTGGGTGGAGACCCGCGACGTTGTGCGAGATGGCGTGCAGGCACAGCCGATGATGGTGCTCGTCGAGTCCGGCTTCATCGACCGGCTCTCGTTGGAAAACGACTGCGCGAATGTGGATTGCCGCGCTGGTGCGAGCGCGCGAACTCCTTCCGCAGTGGGGCCGCCCATTTGACAAACCGATTTCTTGAAGGAAAATCGCGCCTTAATGCACCGGACGAACCGAAGTCTCCGCAACGGGCGGCAAAATCAAGTCGGGGTCATTCCATCCGCGGGTTCGGCCGTGGGCGGACAACTTTCCTCCCGGTTGAAATTCGGTCGCAGATTATCAAACCGGGAGCGAAGACCGAACGCAGCCCCGGGTTAACGCGAAAGCATCACAGGAAAAAAGGGGCTTTATGATTCGGAGAATACAACTGGTGTTGATCGGGTTCCTGTTCGCCTTCGGCGCGGGCCGGGCGCAGGCGGTGGATTCACTCGTGCTGAGTCAGGCCAAATTGGGGAATATCTTCCTCTCCACCGAAACCGTGGAGATCCCTCTGCAAACCACGGGCGACCAGATCTCGTGGACGGCAAAGGATTTCTTCGGAGTCTCGACCACGGGGCCGCTGATCACCGTCCCCGCCAACGGGCTGGCCGTCATTGCGCCCGCATTGGGGCGGCCCGGTTACTTCGATCTTCGTGTGACGGCACTGCGGGCGGGCAGTCCGGTAGCCAGCGCCGACACGACATTCGCCGTCGTGGCGCCGAGTAACGTAAGCACGATGCACGATTCTCCGTTCGGCGTGATGACCCACTTCGCCCACGGCTGGACGACGGAGATTCTGCAACTGCTGGCCCGCGGCGGCGTGGCGCATTTCCGCGACGAGCAATACTGGCAGAACGTCGAACCCACGCGCACGACGCCGGCGACCTACACCTTCACAAACTACCAGCCATATATGACGGCAGCCTCGGGCCTGGGGCTGAACCCATTTGTGGTTCTCGATTTTGCGAACTCGAACTATGACGGCGGGTCCAGTCCGCACACGGCTGACGGGCGAACGGGTTACGCGAATTACTGCACCGCGTTGCTCAATCACTACGGGTCGCAGATCGATAGCGTGGCTATCTGGAACGAGTACAACGGCAGCTTCTCCAGCGGCCCCGCGACTGCGGACCGTCCCTTCCATTACACCGAAATGCTGAAGACGGCTTACACAGCCATCAAGGCGGCGCGGCCCGACGTGCGCGTGGTGGGCGGCGCCTGTGTGCCCGTGCCGCTGCCGTGGTACGAGGATTTGTTCGCAAAGGGCGCGCAGGACTACATGGATGTGCTGGACGCGCACCCGTATCGATCCATTCCCGAGGGGGTGGAGAGTGATTTTGCGCTGCTGCGAAGCCTGTCGGCGTCTTACAATCACGGCAACGGTCCCAAGCCGATCTGGGCCACGGAGTGCGGCGCGCCCGATCCGGTGAATCAAGGGCGCCAAGACATGGCGCGTTACCTGGTGCGGCTCATGACCCTGATGCGGACCGCCGGAGTGGAACGCGCGTTTTGGTATCTGGCCTTTGATTACGACGGCTACGCCACGGGTCTCGTGCGATCGCCCACCGATCCCCTGGGTCGCCATGTTCCGTCTTCCGCCTTCCCGGCGTACGCCAATCTCATCCAGCAGCTCTATGGCGCGACCTATGTCGGACGGGAGAACACCGACGCGCGCACGCGATTCTATCGTTTTCAACGCGGCGCCAGCGATGTGCGTGTTGTGTGGTCCTCCGTCGGCACTGCGCAACTCGCCCTCACCACGAGCACGCCACTGACCCTCATCAACATCATGGGCGAGAGCACGGTGCTCCAGCCGACCAACGGCGCCATCGCACTCACCGCGGACACGACGCCGTATTATCTCGTCGGCTCCGTCGCCGCCGTGCGCGAACTCGGCCGCGACGCCATCGTGGCCGATACCGTGCGCGATTTTTCCGGAATCCAAGGCACCACCAACGGCACCTGGTCCTACGGCAACGGCTTTTTTCCGGTGGGCAGCGCGTACGATCCCGCGTCGCTGACGCCGATGAACTATACCCGCACGCTCTACGGGTACGAATACAACAGCTTCTACGGCTTCGCGAAGATCGACGCCAATGGCGGACACCCCAGCGCAAGGACCGGATACGCCGT
The DNA here is from genome assembly GCA_031411395.1 of Chthoniobacteraceae bacterium. Lineage (GTDB taxonomy): Bacteria > Verrucomicrobiota > Verrucomicrobiia > Chthoniobacterales > Chthoniobacteraceae > Chthoniobacter. The sequence continues at coordinate 35,078 of JANOAZ010000138.1, read as the reverse complement.
GGTTCATCCGGTGTGGACGGTACGGCGCTGGCTCAGCAATGTCGCGGCGACCGCGCGGATCACCGGCACCGTCGTCCGCGCGTCGCCCTATGGCGACGGCACGGGCGCGCGGGTTTACGTGGACGGCAGTCTCGTTTACTCGAACATCGTCGGCGGCGGGGGAGCCGGCGCGACGGTCCACATTGACTTCACCACGCCAATTCAAGTCGGCTCGAAGGTCGATTTCGTGCTGACGCCGGGCTCGGGGATCGACACCGATTTCGACTACGTGGATTTTCGCGCGCAGGTTTCCGTGCCCCCGCCGCCGCCTGCGACTTTCGCCGCGTGGCAGGATCAAAACTTCACTGCGGCGGAATTCATCGACCCCAACATCAGCGGCGACGAGGCCGCGCCGGCCGGAGACGGCATCCAGAACGTGGTCAAATATTCCGCCAACGTGAGCGCCAAAACATTCGCGGCCAGCGCGCTGCCCGTCGCCAGACTCCAGATCGTCGGCGCGGATACCTACCTCACCTTGAGCTATCGCAAAGCAACCGCGCCCACCGACCTGGTCTTCACCCCGGAGCTGAATGGCGGCGACCTCGTCTCCAGTTCGTGGACGCCCGGCGGCGTTCTTGTCGGTCCGCCGGTGGCCAACAACGACGGCACGCAGACGTTCACCTTTCGCGACGAAGTGCCGATCAGTCCGCTGATCCCGCGCCGCTTCATGCGGCTGCGCGTGAGCCGGCCGTAAGGTCCGGCAGCGGTGGAGAGCACCACGCTCCCCGGTCGTTGCGGCAGCCGGTCAGGAGACCGGCGCTCCCGGGAAATCCACCGCTCAGTTCACGTAGGCCGCTTCGTTGGAAAAGAGCAGCGCTTGCACGTAGGTCTCCCATGCGGTGAGCGGCTTGCGTTCGACCGGTGAGCCGGCGTTTTGAATCGGCGCGGTGGCGGTGCGCCGCTTCTCCAGTTTGGCGAGTTGCTTCTTCTTCGTGGCGTCCAGCTTGGCGAGCTGCTGGGGCGTCATCGTTTCCAGCGTCTGTTTTGCTTTCTTGCCATCGAGGCTCCGCGCGCGGGCTGCGGCCAGCGGACTCGCGGGGCTCCCCTTCTTCTCCTCCTCCACGACGAATTGATAGGCGAGATCCTTTTCCGCCGGGGTCGGCGGGCGCTGAAAGATGATCCGGTAAATGCCGAAGAGCAGGCCGAGCGGATTGCCGGCGGTGGCCACTTCCGGCCGAGCCACGATCTTGCGGGCCACGTCCACGGCCATCGGGCTGTTCATAAAAAAGAGCGCCTGCTGCGGGACCACGGTCGAGGTGCGTTTCGAGTTCGGCATGTCGGGATCGCTGAAGTCGAAGGTTTGCATCAGCTCGGGCAGGCCGCCGCGGTCGATGTAGCCGTACGCTGAGCGGCGGTTGCTGTAAGGCTCTTCGGTGAGATTGACCGGCTGGCCGCCGATGGTGCGGTCGAGTTTGCCGCTGAAGACGAGCAGCGAATCGCGCATCGCTTCGAAGTCGAGCCGGCGAATATTCGCGCGCCAGAGGAGGCGGTTTTCGGGGTCCATGGTCTCGAAGGCCGGCTGGGTGCGGGTGCTCTGCTGATAGACGTGCGAAAGCATGATCAGCCGGTGCAATTTCTTGAGCGACCAGTTCTGGCTCATGAATGAATGGGCGAGATAGTCGAGCAGTTCGGGATGCGACGGCGCCTCGCTCTGCGTGCCGAGGTCGTCGAGGGTGCGGACGAAGCCTTCGCCGAAGTGGTGCATCCAGACGCGGTTCACCAGCACGCGCGCGGTGAGTGGGTTCGTCTTGCTGGCGATCTGCTGCGCGAGCTCGTAGCGTCCGCTGCCTTCCTTGAAAGGCTGCGCCTTTTGGTTCGGCGAAAGAATGTCGAGGAAGCGGCGCGGGACGACGTCGCCCTTCACATTTGCCTGTCCGCGGATGAAGACGGCCGAGTCCTTGATCCGGTCCGCATCGGCCACGAGCATCGCGCGGGCGGGCGCGCCGGGGTGGGTCATCTCGAGTTCGTTGATCTTCGAGAACTGGAACTGGGAGCGTTTCGCGGTCTTGTTCGGGAGCTTGTCGGCGATCTCGCGCAGCTCCTGAGTTGTCGCCTCGCGAGCGGACATGACTCCGAGCGGGGTGTTGAAGATCTGCGCTTCCTCGGGAGTGAAACCAGTGACCGGCTGGGAGATCGCCTTGGCGTTCGCGGCGAGATAGGCCTTCCGTCGTAGCTCCAGTTTCGTGAAGAGACCTTTGTAGATCGCGCCGACTTCTTCGAGGGACTTCGGTTGCGCGCCCTTGAAGGCCGCAGCGACGAGCGGATTGACGCTGCCACGCCCGTTCTTTCCGCTCGCGATTTCCGCGGCGAGCGCCGGAGCCTTTTCCGCGAACAACGCCTTGTCCAATTCGCCGAAAGCCTGGTACGCACCGAACACCGCCTGCGACTCCCCTTTGGCCGAGCGATCCTTGCCGCCGCGTTCCTTTCCGCCCCGGACCAGCAGATCCACATACTCACGGTCGAGCTTTGCCGTGCTGAGGAAATCCAGCCGCGCGCGGAGTTGCTCTTCGTTGTTGTTCTTCTTGCTCTTGGTGCCGAAGTGAGTCGCCATCAGGTAGCTGTCCACTCGCCGAAAGATGTCCCCCTGGATGGTGTCGATCAGCTCGTAATAGAGATCGCGATTTGCCTGCTCCACCGCGGCGAGCTTGGTTTGAAAATCCGCGGCCTGGGCCTGCGCCGGCACGCCGATGACCGGCTTTTCCACCGGTTCGATCGTCGAGGCGAAGACGCCGTGCAGCGCGTAGTAATCCTTCGTGGGGATGGGGTCGAACATGTGATCGTGGCAGCGCGCGCAGGAGACGGTGAGGCCGAGGAAACCTTTGCCGACCACGTCGATGCGATCGTTGATTACGTCGTTGGCGTTCCGGAAGCGTTCGCCCACGGTGAGGAATCCGAGCGCGGCGAGGTTCTCCGGTTTGTTATTCGGGACTTTGTCCGCCGCGAGCTGCTGGACGATGAACTGATCGTAAGGCAGATCGGTGTTGAACGACTTCACCACCCAGTCCCGGTAGGTCCAGGCGTGGGCATATCGATAGTCGCTGCCCTTGAGGTTGTTCGCCTGTCCGCCCGCGGTGTCCGAGTAGCGCGCGGTATCGAGCCAGAAGCGCCCCCAGCGTTCGCCATAGTGCGGCGAGGCGAGCAATCGATCGACCACCTTCGCGAAAGCCTGCGGCGTGGTGTCATCGACGAACGCCTGCACTTCCGCGGGCGTCGGCGGGAGGCCGATCAAATCGTAGGTCGCGCGGCGCAGCAGGGCGCCCTTCTCCGCGTCGGGAGCGGGCACCATCTTTTTATCCTCGAGCTTGGTTAAGATGAACGCGTCCACCGGAGTCTTTGGCCAGAGCATGTTCTTGGGACGGGGAACGGCCGGTGGTGTCACCGGCTGGAAGGCCCAGTGGTGCCGCGCTTTGTCCGTGAGCCCGCTCAGCTTTGCTTTCGTCCCCGCGTCGGTTTTGCGCGGATCGGGCGCGCCCATCTTCACCCACTGGGTGAGCAGCGCGATCTGATCCTTGGTCAGCTTCTCGCCCTTGGGCGGCATTTGCAGATCGGGATCTTCGTATCCGATCGCCTTGATCATCAGGCTGTTTGCAAGATCACCCGGGACGACCGCCTTGCCGTTTTCGCCGCCCTTGAGCGTGCCCTCGCGGGTGTCGAGAGTTAGTCCGCCCTTGTCCTTGCCCTTCTCCACCGAGTGACATTTGTAGCAATTCTCCGCGAGGATCGGCCGGATTTTTCCCTCGAAAAATTCGGTCTCTTCCTTGGTGGGCTCGGATGGGACAGCGGCGAAGGCAAACGAGCCAAGGCTGACGAAGGCGAAAGCGAAAGTGCGGTGGTGCATGGAATCTACTGTAGGGGCGAGAGCGCAGGCTCTGAAACCGGCGCCGGACGGGAAAGTTTTGGAATCGGCGGGAGAATACTCCGGATTTGGGAAATTGAGACATGGGTTTCCGGTGGGACGAGCGACGCCGCACCCAAGACGCCGTCATCCTGCGGGCATCAACCACGGGGCGCGATTTTTGATGCTGGGATGAACCAAACAAACACCCGGTCATCCTGAGCGGAGCGCCGCGAGGGCGAAGGCGGCGCGGCGCGGAGTCGAAGGATCTCTAACTTTTTCTGCCGTCGGACGTATCTGGGGGGAAATGGTCGGAGATCCTTCGACTGCGCTCCGCCCACTGGCCCGCCTCCGCTCCGCTCAGGATGACGGCGTTTTTTTCTGATGCGGCGCGGCCCGCGCACCGCTTTGTTCCAGCTCCCGCAGCGAGCTACCGCTCCAGGCCGCGCGCCGCTACTTCGCGAGCGCCTCGCGCAGGATCGGCTCGAAGATCGCGGCCTGGCGGACGAAGCCGAGATCGTTCGGGTGCGAGCCATCTGTGGAGCCTTCGGTGTCGTCGCCGATGAGCGCGTCGCCGGGGATGTAGAAGATCTTCGTGAGGCCTTCCTTTTTCAGCGCGTCGTAGCTCTCGCGCAGAGCGGCGTGATTGTCGGTGTGGTGCTGGTCGCGCGCCGGGAGGATCCACGCGTTGGCGTTGCGCCGGTCCTCGACGAGGACCACGGGCGTTTCGGGATGCGCGGTCTTGAGTTGCTTCACCAGTGGGATGCACTTTGCGCGGACCTCCGTCGCGTTCATGTTGGGCAGACAGTCGATGACGTAAACCGCGGCCTCCACTTTCGCGAGATAGTCGCCGACCGCCGCGTCCATCTTCCCGTTGCCGGAGAAGCCGAGATTGACCACCGGGCGGTCGAAGCGCCGGCCGAGGATCGCGGTATGCACCATCCCGGGGCGTGAGGCGGACGCGCCGTGGGTGATCGAGGTGCCGTAGAAGACGATGGGCTTTTCCGTGCGCGGGGGGAGGCCCTCGAATTTCGCGCCGGGCGCGACGCCGATCTTCAGCGATTCGATTCCATTGTAGAGCGGAAGATAGGTGGCGTACTCGCGCAGGCCGGGGGCGAGATCGGCGATCATCGCCTGCTTCACTTCGTTTTTGTCCGGCTTGGTCATGCCGACCCACCGCCATTTACCGCTCGCATCGCGGGCGTACAGATCGAGGCCGCTGGCTCCGATCGCGGTCATATTCGGCCCCGCCATCCGCTCGGAGCGCAGGACGTAGTGCGCCCAGATCGCCTTCGCATCCGTCTTGAAGCGCACCATCATGCCCGCGCTGTCGCGGCTCAGGCCCCAGACCTTGTCGGTCACCTTCCCCTCGGCGGATGCGGGCAGTCGGTCGAACCACCGCTGGCGCTCCGCATCCTCCCAAGCGCGGCCTTCCACGCCCCACTGCGTGACGTCGTGCCAGTCGAGCGTCGGCTCTGGCGCCGCGGCTTTTGCGGCTGCTACGGGAGCGGCTGGCTGCTGCGCGGCGAGGTCGGTGAGCGCGAGGGCGAGGAGGACGGGGAGAAAAGTGCGGGGGTGCATGATGCCGGGGATGTTGTCCGTTCGGCGTCCGCGCGCAAGCCGGCGCTACTGCTTCTTGAGTTTGCCGGCTTTTGGGCCGCCTTTGTTTTTTGCCACTTCCTCCGGCTCCATGGTGCGACCCTGGTCGTGCGTGTCTTCGATCCACTTCTCGAGCACTCCACGGAGGCGCTTCAGCGTCGCGGCGTGCTCGGGGATGGTCGCGAGATTGTGGATTTCATGCGGGTCGGTGGTGAGGTCGTAGAGTTCCTCGGGCGGCATCGTCGGGGCGCAGAGGGCGGCTTGGGCGGGCGTCAGTTTGCCTTCGGCGTGGAGGGTCGGCAGCAGGGTCCAGACGGGATATTGCTTCGCCTTGTAGTCGTTCTTTTGGAGGAAGGGACGGTCGGGCGTGAAGTTGCGGATGTAGCGGTAGCGATCGTCGCGCACCGTGCGCAGGCGGAAGACCGTCTCGTCGCAGCGATCGCGCGCGCCAAAGGCGTACTCGCGCGGCGGCCCGGCCTTGTCGCCGAGGAAGACGCGGCCCTGCATCTTCGGCGGCACCGGCGCACCGGCGAGCGCCAGCATCGTGGGCGCGAAGTCGATCGCCTCGATCAAACGCGCATCGACGGTGCCGGCTTTGAAGTGCGCGGGCTCGGGAAACTTTTTCGGCCAGCGGATGAGCAGTGGAATGTGCAGCCCTTCCTCGTAGCAAAACTGTTTTCCACGAACCATCGACTCGCCGTGGTCGCTGAAAAACATCACGATCGTATTCTCCGCGAGCCCCTCTTTTTCGAGCTGTTCGAGGATCAGGCCGACCTTGCGATCCAGCTCCGTGGCGGAGTCCAGGTAGCCGGCGTAATCCTCGCGCGTGACCGGATGATCCGGGTAATACGGCGGGATCTCCACCTTCGCGGGATCGGCATGTTTCGGCGCGTGGTAAGCGCGATGCGTTTCCTGGAAATTGATCTGCGCGTAAAACGGCTGATGCGCCGCGAGGTCCGACCAGTTGCGGGAATCGAACGGCTTTTCCGGCGGCGTGAAGTTCCAGTCGGTCTTGCCCGAGCCTTTGAAGCCCGTGGGCAGCGTCACCAGATTCGCCGTGAAGTAACCCGCGTCGCGCATCCACTCCGGCAGCACGCGCACGCCCTCGGGCAGGTGGCGGGCCTCATCCCGATGGGACCGGTGATTGTGCGCGCCGAGCGTCGTCTGATACATGCCGGTGAGAAATGCCGAGCGGCTCGCGGAGCACACCGGCGCCGTGGTGTAGGCGCGCGTGAAGCGGACGCCGCCCGCGGCGAGTTTGTCGAGATTCGGCGTGGCCACTTCCTTCTGCCCGTAGCAGCCGAGCGCCGGTCCCATGTCCTCGGCGATGAGCCAGAGGATGTTCGGCTTTTCGTTCGCTGCATGCGCGGTGAGAGAGAGGAGCAGGGCAAAGAGGAGGCGGGAAGACATCCGAGGCAGCGTAGGGTCGGAAGGCAGCAGCCAAAAGTCGGAAGTCAGAGAGACGAGCGAAGTCATTCGAGCGCGCGGGAGACGCACGCCGTGGCGCGGAGCGCCGTATCATCGCGGAAGCAGCCTGTTCACCGCGTGTCGAAGCCGTTAGAACCGCCGGGATGAAAGCTGTCGTAATCCCCCTGCTACTTTCCATGAGCATCGCCGTGCATTCCGCCGAACCCTTCCGCCGCAGCCTGACCAGTGTCGAAAAAAATCTCCGCGTCGATGCCCTCGAGCTGACCAGCCAGAAAATCACGCCCGGCAGCGTCGGCTGGTCGGTGACGAAGTGGACGCTGCACGGCGGCAAGCAGGAGGACGTGGACGTGATCGCGGTCGATAACGGCAAGCTGCAATTCACCGTCGTGCCGACGCGCGGCATGAGCGTGTTGCGCGTGCAAAGCGGGGACCTGCGGCTGGGGTGGGATTCGCCGGTAAAGGAAATCGTCAATCCGCGCCACATCAATCTGCAGAGCCGCGGCGGGCTCGGCTGGCTGGAAGGTTTCAATGAGTGGATGGTCCGCTGCGGGCTGGAAAGCAACGGGCATCCCGGCACGGACAAATTCATCAACAACGTCGGCGACGAAGCGACCATGGATCTCACGCTGCACGGCAAGATCGGCAATATTCCCGCGAGCGAGGTGGAGGTCGTGGTCGATCGCGAACCGCCGTATCGCATCCGCATCCGCGGGCGGGTGGACGAGCGGATGTTTTACGGGCCGAAGCTGGAGCTATGGACGGAGATTTCCACGGAGCCGGGGTCGAATGAACTGCGCATCTCCGATACCGTGACGAGCCGCGGCGAGGACGAGCAGGAGTTCGAGCTTCTCTACCACACGAACTTCGGCCGCCCATTGTTGGAGGAGGGCGCCACCTTCGTCGCGCCGATCGCGCGCCTCACGCCCTTCAACGCGCATGCCGCGAAATCCACCGCGACACACGCGACCTACGCGGGCCCGACGGCGGGCTTCATCGAGGAGGTCTATTGCATTCGTCCCATCGCGGGCGCCGATGGACGGACGGAGGTTTTGTTGCAAAACAAGGCGCGCACCCGCGGTGTCTCGATGGCTTGGTCGCTCAAGGAACTGCCTTATCTCACGCAGTGGAAAAACACGCCGTCTGAACTCGAAGGTTATGTCACCGGGATCGAGCCGGGCACGGGCTTTCCCGCCAACCGCCGAATCGAGCGGAAGTATGGACGGGTGCCGAAACTCAAGGCCGGCGAGAGCCGCACCGCGACGATCGACTTCGCGATCCACCTCGACGGCGGCGCGGTGAAGAGCGCGGTGGATCGCATCGTGAAACTGCAGGGCGCAACCAAGCCCGTCATCGACGCGGAACCGGAGCCGAAAGATTGAGTGCCTCCCAATCAAAAAAATCCGTCATTCCGACCGGAGCGGAGCGAAGTGGAGGAATCTCTCGCATCCGTGGGCAGCGGCGGTGCGGAGCATCGGTCGATCGGCGCCGCACCGCCTCCGCCCGGGGATGCGACTCCGCTTCGCTACGCTCCGGTCGGAACGACATGTTTGGACGATTGACCGCAACGACCCGCGGGGGCTCTTATCCACGGCAGTGTGTCCGCTCATGAAATGGGCGCCGTGCGACAACGCGCGAGTCCCCGAAAAATTCCTGCTTCCCCCGATATGAAATCATCCAGACTTGCTGTTGCCGCTGCCGTTGCTCTTGCACTCCTTTCCGGCTGCGGCAAGCCCGGTGCAGATCAACCGGCACAGGCCGCCGGCAAAGGCACGATCGGCATCTCGATGCTCACGCTCGACAATCCCTTTTTCAAAGTCATCGGCGACACCATCGCCGCCGAAGGGAAGAAGGAGGGCTACGACTCCATCCTTGTCAGCGGTGACAAGGACGTGGCCAGGCAGAGCAATCAGATTAAGGATTTCATCGTGAAGAAGGTCGCGGCGATCGTGCTGAGCCCGTGCGATTCCAAGTCGATCGTGCCGGTGATCCAGGAAGCGAACGCCGCGGGCATCCCCGTTTTCACCGTGGATATTCCGTGCAACGAGCCAGGCGTGAAAATCGCGACGCAGGTGGCGACGGATAACTTCGGCGGTGGCAGGGAAGCGGCGGCCGCGATGATCGAGGCGCTCGGCGAGGCGGGCGGCAAAGTCGCGGTGCTGCATTTCAAGCAGGCCGAATCGTGCCAGCTCCGCGTGAAAGGTTTCCGCGAAGTCATCGAGGCGCACAACGCCGCGAGCCCGGCGAAGATCGACATCGTTACGGAACTCGAAAGCGGAGGCGCGAAGGATCAGGGGTACAAGGCGGCCGAGGATGCGCTCCAGGCACAGCCCGATTTGCGCGGGATTTTCGCGATCAATGATCCGGCAGCCCTCGGCGCGCGGGCCGCGCTTGAGAAGGCGGGCAAGACGCAGATCGTGATCGTCGGCTTCGACGGCCAGCCCGAGGGCAAGCAGGCGATCAAGGAGGGCAAGATTTACGCGGACCCGATTCAATTTCCCGACAAGATGGGCGTGCAGATCGTGGAGGCGATCATCGCGCACTCGAAAGGGGAAGTTTTGCCGCCGCAGATCCTCATTCCGACGAGCCTCTATCGAAAAGCCGATGCCGAGGCGGATGCGAGCTTGAAGTAAGCGGCGCGGAGTGGTTTTTAGCGGCAATCACAAGCCGGAAGGTTATGCAGAATTTTCTCCACGAACTGGTCGGGTCGATGTCGCAAGGCGCGGCGGGCAATCCCACGGTCGCGATGATCGAAGCGGCGTTTGCGCATCACGATCTGCACTGGCGCTACGTGAACATGGAAGTCAGGTCGGGCGTCCTCGGCGACGCCGTGCGCGGCGCCAAGGCGATGGGCTTCCGCGGGTTCAATTGCAGCATCCCGCACAAGGTCGCGGTGATCCCGTTTCTCGACGGGCTCGGTGAGTCCGCGGAAGTGATGGGCGCGGTGAATTGCGTGGTGCGCCGCGGGGATCTTTTGATCGGGGAAAACACGGACGGAAAGGGCTTCCTCAAGTCGCTCCGGGAAGTGATCGATCCGGGCGGAAAGAGCGTGCTCATCTTCGGCGCCGGCGGCGCCGCGCGGGCGATCGCCGTGGAACTCGGGCTGGCCGGCGCGGCGAAGATCACCATCGTGAATCGCTCGGAGACTCACGGGACCAGTCTCGTCCTCCTGCTCCAGGAAAAACTTCACCTCAATGCCCAGCTCGTCGTCTGGCACGGCGACTGTGCGGTGCCGCACGGGACGGACATCGTGATCAACGCGACCTCCATCGGGCTCTACGACGCCGAGGCGCGGCTCGCGATCGACGTGCGCTCGCTCCAGCCCGCGATGGTCGTGGCCGATGTGGTCTTCAACCCGCCGCGCACGGCGCTGCTCCGCGATGCCGAGGCGCGGGGCTGCCGGACGATCGACGGACTCGGAATGCTGGTGAATCAAGGCGTGATCGGCGTGCAGTACTGGACCGGCATCGAGCCGGACGCGGCGGTGATGCGGCGGAAAATCGAGGAGCTGTTCGGCGCCTAGGCATCGCCCATGTCCATGCCCGAAAGCGTCCCGCTGCTCACCATGCGGGGAATCGTAAAATCCTTTCCCGGCGTGAAGGCGCTCCGCGGCGTGGATCTCACGCTCCAGGCCGGCGAGGTGCTCGCGCTGCTCGGCGAAAATGGCGCGGGCAAAAGCACGCTCATGAAAATACTCGGGGGCGCGCTGCGGCCCGATGCGGGCGCGGTGGCCATCGACGGCCGCGAGGCGCAATTTCGTTCGCCGCACGCGGCGCGGGTCGCGGGCATCGCGGTGATCTACCAGGAGTTCAATCTCGTGCCCGCGCTCACCGCGGTGGAGAATATTTTCCTCGGCCAGGAGACCGGGCGCGGCGGCTTCATCGCCCGGGCGGAGGAGCGCCGGCGGGCCGCGGAATTGTTCGACCGACTCGGCGTCCGACTCGATCTCGACACGCCCTGCCGCCGGCTCTCGACCGCGCAGCACCAGCTCGTCGAGATTGCGCGAGCGCTGGCTCTCGACGCGCGGATCATCGTCATGGACGAGCCGAGCGCCGCGCTCACTTCGCATGAAGTCGAGCGGCTCTTCGCGATCATCGGCGACCTCAAGGCCCGCGGCATCGGGATCATTTACATCAGCCATCGGCTGGAAGAGATCGGCCGCATCGCTGACCGGGTGAGTGTCATGCGGGACGGCGCCAATGTCGGCGAACGGGTCAGTGGCGAGGTCACGCGCGCCCAGATGATCGAGATGATGGTCGGCCGCGAATTGAAGGACGAATACCCGCGGCGAACGCCCGCCATCGGCGGGCTCATGCTCAGCGTGCGCGGGCTGCGCCGGCTCCCCGCGGTGAAGGATGTTTCGTTCAAGCTCCGACGCGGCGAGATCCTCGCGCTGACGGGCCTCATCGGCTCGGGCCGGACCGAGACGGCGCGGATGATTTTCGGCGCGGATCGGCCCGACTCCGGCGAGATCCGGCGCGGCCGGCGGGAGGTCAAATTCCGCAGCCCGCGGGAGGCGATCGCCGCGGGCATCGGATTCCTCACCGAGGATCGCAAGCTCCAGGGGCTCGTGCTCAAACACTCGGTGCGCGAAAATTTCGCCCTGCCAAATCTCACGCGGCTCTCCCGCGCCGGCTTCATGTATCGGAAGCGCGAGGTGCGCCATCTGCAGCGCTACGTCGATTTGTTGAAGATCAAGATTCCCGACGCGGAGGAGCGTGCGCGCAATCTCTCGGGTGGGAACCAGCAGAAAGTCGTGCTCGCCAAATGGCTGGCGCGGGAGTGCGAGGTGCTCATTTTCGACGAGCCGACGCGCGGCATCGATGTCGGGGCGAAGGTCGAGATCTACGAGCTCATGAACGCAGCGGTCGCGAAGGGCAAGGCCGTGCTGATGATCAGCTCCGAGCTGCCCGAAGTGCTCGGCATGGCCGACCGCATCCTCGTGTTGCACGATGGGGTGATCACCGGTGAAATCGGCGACGTCGCCGCCGCCACGCAGGAACAAATCATGGAACTCGCCGTCGCTTGAAATGATGAAGTCGAAAGCATTGCTCGGTTTTCTTTCCGATTACGGAATGGTCTTTGTCCTCCTCGGACTGTGCGTCTTTTTCAGCCTCACCACATGGCAGGATCAGTATCCGACTGGCGCGGCGGCGGCCCGGCAGGTCGCCGCGGAGATCCGCCAGCAGTATGGGAAAGGCGTGCGGGTGCTGATCGCCGCGCGTCCGCAGGCGGAGGACGCAGCCTTTGCCGAGGTACTGGTGAAGGAGATCGAAATCTTCGGCGGCGCCGTCGCGGCGCACGTGACGGGTGAGCCGAGCGATGCGCGCGAAGCGCTCCGAAAGATCGCGCTCGGCGGCGGCAAGCTCGATGTCGTGGCCGGCAATCAGGCGACCGCGGCCTGGCTCGTTTTTGCCGACGTCGGCAGGGACTTCCCGACGCTCGGTCATCCTAAGGTGGTCCGCCCGCGGGCTTACCGGTGGCCCAACTTTCTCAAGTCCGAAAACCTGCTCAACATCGCCAACCAGATCGCGGTCATCGCGATCGTCGCCATCGGAATGACACTCGTGATTGTCAGCGGCGGCATCGACCTTTCGGTCGGCAGCCTGATCGCGCTTTCCGCCGTCGTGTCCACGCTCATCATTCGCGATGTCGCGGGCGGCGTGGACGCACACCCGAATGGCCTGTTCTATTCCTGCATCGCGGCAATCGTGATTTGCGGACTTGTGGGCGCCGCGTCAGGCGCGGTGATCACGCTCTGCGGCATCCCGCCTTTCATCGTCACGCTCGCGATGATGCTCGTCGCGAGTGGCTTCGCCTACATTCTCTCGAAAGGCCAGTCCATCTACCAGGTTCCCGAGTCTTTCGTCTGGCTCGGGCGCGGTTCCGATGTGTTCGGCATTCCGAATGCCGTGCTCCTCCTGATCATCCTCTACGTTGTCGCGCACGTGGTTTTGTCGCGGATGAAGTTCGGCCGCTACCTCTACGCCGTGGGCGGCAACGCGGAGGCGGCGCGCCTCTCCGGCGTGCCTGTGAAGCGGGTCGTGCTCTGCGCCTACATCGCGAGCGGCGTGCTCGCGGGACTTGGCGGCGTGATCATGGCTTCGCAGCTCAAGAGTGGCTCGCCCACCTACGGTGGAATGTACGAGCTCTACGTGATTGCGGCGGTCGTGGTGGGGGGCACGAGCTTGAGCGGCGGCGAAGGGAAAATCTTCGGTACGCTGATCGGCGCATTCACGATCGCCGTGATTCAAAACGGCATGAACCTGTGCAACGTCGAGAGCTACACCCAAAAGGTCGTGCTCGGTCTCGTCATTCTCGCCGCCGTGCTTCTCGACATGGCACGGAGCCGGTTCTGGGGTGGAGCGCAGCGGTGAGTCCTTCGGTGGCCGATTCCGATTAAGATTACGAGAAGACCGCGGGTTGTGTCCTCATTCGCATGATCCCTGCCACCTTCCGCTTTCTTCCCCTCGCTCTCTTTGCCTTCGCGACCGCGCACGCCCGCGCGGCGGAATCGGAGTGGCCGCAATTCCGCGGCGCGACCGGGCAGGGTCTTTCAAATGCGACGAAGGTGCCGATCGAATGGGACGCCACGAAAAACGTGAAGTGGAAGACGGAGCTGGCAGGCCGTGGATGGTCGTCACCCGTGCTTTCCAAAGGCCGGCTCTATCTCACCGGCGCGGTCACGGATCCCGGCACTTCGGAAATCACGCTCCACGCTCTGTGCTGCGACGCCGCGGATGGCCGCGTGCTCTGGGACACGACCGTGCTCCGCCCCGAGCCGGAGGGCACGGCGGCGATGCACCGGAAAAATTCGCTCGCGAGTCCCACCCCCCTCGTGGCCGACGGGCGGCTCTATGTTCACTTCGGCCACATGGGCACCGCGGCGCTCGATCTCGAGGGCAGGGTGTTGTGGACCCAGACCGAGTTGAAATATCCGCCCACTCACGGCACTGGCGGATCGCCGGTGCTCGTCGGCGACGCGCTGATTTTCAGTTGCGACGGCCAGCGCGATCCCTTCGTGGTCGGCCTCGACGCGAAGACCGGCGCGGTGCGATGGAAGACGGAACGCAATTCTCCCGCGAAAAAGCAGTTTTCCTTTTCCACGCCGCTCGCGATCGACCTCGATGGGGTCGCGCAAGTGATCAGCCCCGGGAGTGGTTTCGTGGCGAGCTACGATCCGCGCGATGGCCACGAGTTCTGGCGGGTTGGCTATGGCGAAGGTTACTCCGTGATTCCGCGCCCGGTCTTTGCGCACGGGCTGCTTTTCCTCAGCTCCGGCTATGATGCGCCGATCGTCCACGCGATCAAACCCGCGGGCGCGAGCGGCGATGCCACCGCGACGAATGTCGTCTGGACGCAGCGCAAGGGCGCGCCGAACACACCCTCCCTACTGGTGCTCGGCGACGAGGTCTATTTCGTCTCCGACGGCGGCATCGCGAGTTGTGCCGACGCGCGCACCGGGACGGTGCACTGGAGCGAGCGCCTCGGCGGGAGCTTCTCCGCTTCGCCAGTAGCGGCGGAAGGGCGCGTTTATTTTCAGAACGAGGCCGGGGTCGGCTTTGTCGTAAAGGCGGGCAAGTCCTACGAATTGCTCGCCACGAATGATCTCGGCGAGCGGACCCTGGCGTCTTACGCCGTCGCGGACGGCGCGCTCTTCATCCGCTCCGAGAGCCATCTCTGGAAGATCACACGCTGAGCACGAGGGAGTCTGGTGGGTGACGCGCGGGAGCGCCTTCCACTGCCCGCAGTCCAACCCCTAATCGTCCTTCTTCTTTTTCTTGTACTTCGCCGCCGCCGCCGCCTGCTGATATTTGTATTGCTGCACCTGCTGCTGGGACTGCCACTGCTTCTGCTTCTGCTGTGCTTGGTACTGGTTGACCTTCTGCTGGCTGGCCCACTGCTGCTGCGTTTGCTGCGCCCGGTATTGGTTCAGCTTCGCTTGAGTCTGATACTGCTGCGTCTTCGCCGCGTAGCGATACTGGTTCTGCTGCGCCTCGTAGTTCCGCTTCGTCTGCTCCTGCTGATACTTGTAGCGATTGACCGTCGCATAGTTCTGAGACCGCTGCGTCGAAGTGATGTAGCGGGCGCCGTACGGGAGACTGGTCACATACACCGGACTCCGGCCTTCGTAATATCGATACCGCCCGCCTGAAGAATAGTAGCGCCGCCCGCCCGAGAGGTAGTATGGGCCGTCATCGTAGTAGTCGACCTCCGTGCGGTAGCCGTCGTCGTAATATCCCGGCGAATAGCCACCGTGGTTCACCGAGACCCCGGTATAACCTTCTTCGAGGACACAGCCTCCGAGGAAGAGCCCGGCCGATGACGCGAGGAGGAGAATAATCAGCTTTTTCATGGCAGAGAGAGTTGGTGTATGGGATTCGCAGTTCGCGGTCCGGGAGGATGCTTCTACATTCCGTGGATCAATTGATATTGGCCGGGCCGCTTGATCTTGAAAACCTTGTCCTTCGGAATCCACCCGCGCTCCCCGTAGTACTCGCTCAGCGCCCCCGCGATCATCCGCGAAGTGCGCGCGGCGTCATCGGTCATGCCCGTGGTCGCCGCGAAGATCATGTTGTAGGCGGCGCCGATCCCCGGCCCGCCGCTGGTGATCATGCCTGGCATCGCGTTGCTCCCGCCGCTCGTCGAGAACTGCATGAACGGCTTTCCCCGGCCCGTCGCGAGATCGAAGACTTCGACCGAAGTCTCCATCTTCGAGCCGCCCGCGCCGAGCCCCACGATCATGCGCATTCCGCGATTGCCCGAGTTCACGCGCACAAATTTCCCCGTGACCAGCCAGCCGCTCCGCGGAGCCGCCGCGGGCGACGCCACCTTTGACGCCGGGGCGACGTGCTTGTTCACATTCTTCACCGTGTAGTCCGCGAGCAGCGTCGCGGCCGCTTTTTTGAAGACCGGCGTCTTCGTGCCCTTTTTGTCCGAGCCGATGTTGATGCTCGCTCCGGATGTGTCGAAGGGGACGACGTAAATGTGCGACGGCTTCGCGACCGCGCCGCTGTGCTTGTAATCTTTCACACTCACCGACGAGCAGGCGGAGAGCAGGATGGCGGCGAGGGCGGGGAGCAGGAGAGTTTTCATGGGTGGTGCGGGACCCTGGAGAAAACGCGCGCCGATTGCACGCCGCGTTTTCCGGCGCAGCGTTGCCACGCAATCCTGCGCCGCCCATCCTCCGCCCATGAACCCAACTCTCGCCCTGCGGATCGCCGCCCTCTGCGGATTCCTCGCCGTCGCCCTCGGCGCGTTCGGCGCTCACGGATTGAAGACCACGCTCGAACTGCACGGCACCGCCGCCATCTGGCAGACCGCGGCGCTCTATCATCTCGTCCATTCCGTCGTGCTCCTCGTGCTCGCGCACCGGGAATCACCGGCACGGGCTGCGTTCATCCTTTTCGCCATCGGCGTGCTCATCTTCAGCGGCAGCCTCTATCTCCTGGCGGTGACGAATGCGAAGTGGCTCGGCGCGATCACGCCGCTGGGTGGGTTAAGCTTCCTTGGCGGCTGGCTGAGTCTCGCGTGGGGGAAAATTCCGAGTTCCAGGCTCCAGACGCCGGACAAGCTCCGATGAGATGTTTTTGGGAGCGCTCCGCGCCGCCTCCGCCCGCGGGGGTGTGGGACACGACAGAGCGTGTCCCTCCAGGTTTCGCTGACGCGCAGCCGAACTGCAGAAACGCTCCATCCCATCCCTCCCCTGGAGGGGACACGCTCCGTCGTGTCCCACACTTCTGGCGGGCGTAGGCGGCGGGAAAACTTCTCCCGCTCCTACCTCGCCGCCGATTTTCCCGGTCCGCTTTTCTCCGTTCCGAGCGCGGTCTGCGCCTCGCGCTTGTCCTTCTCGTCCTCCTTGTCCACAGCCGGCAGAGCCATCACGGTCTGCCATTCCCGGGCGGCCAGTTCCTTCCGTCCCATCACCTGATAGACCCGGGCCAGTTCGCTGTGGTGAATGATCCGCTGGGGCGCGATCTCAGCCGCTTTCTTCAAACACTTCGCCGCATCCTCATTGCTCGCCGCGGGCATGCCGCCATACACGAGCCGCGCCATCGCCTTGAGCATGGCATTCACATTCGTCACCCCGAAGTGCCAGCGACCGAGGACGTGCCACGCGAAGTCATCGTTCGGGTCCAGTTCGATGGATTTGACCGTCTCTTCCTTGATCAGCTTGGAGTATTCGAGCTTCACCCTGTTGCCCACGAAGTCTGTCAGCCGGCCGTACGCGATCGCGAGGCTGAGCCGCCCCTTCGCGTTGCGCGGGTCCAGCTCGACCGCGCGCTTGCTATAGTCGAGCGCCTTGTCCGCGATCGCGTGCGCGGCTTCCACGGGCTTCGTCTCGGCGATCAGGTCGGAGTACTGCTTTGCGATCCGCAGGAGCACACTCACATTCTGCGGATCGAGGGTCTCGGCCTGCCGGAAGCAGCCCAAGGCGGCGCGGGTGTGGCCCTTTCGGTCCTCGTTGTCTCCTTGTTTGACCAGCGCGACGAAGTGCGGGTCCTCCGCGAAAGCGCGGAGGCTGAGGAGAGCAACAATGAGGAGGAGGGATCTCACGTTTGACTGTTCAGACGATAGCAGGATTTGTGACCGGCGCCGCTGCGGATCGCGAGATTTTTCCGTCGCGAACGCGAGATTTGCAGCGCCGCGCAATTTTGAATGACACGTGCGGAGTGACGCGGAAGACTCCCGCGCTCCGATGGCCGCCAACCGCCTTCAAAAAATCCTCGAAGTCAAAGCGCGCGAAGTCGCCCGGCTCCTGCCGCGCACGGAGATCTTTCGTGCGGCGGCGCTCGTCCGCAACGATGTGCGCCCCTTTGCTCTCGCGCTCGATCGCGGCCCGGAGGCGCTCGGCTTGATCGCGGAGGTGAAAAAGGCGAGCCCCTCGGCAGGGGTGATCGCGGCGGATTTCGACCCGGTGGCGATAGCGGAGCAGTATCAGGTGGCCGGCGCGCACTGTGTCTCGGTGCTCACCGATGAGCAGTTTTTCCAGGGCCACCTCAGCTACCTCACGCGCATCCGGCAGGCGATCGCGCTGCCGTGCTTGCGCAAGGATTTCATCATCCACGATGTGCAAATTTTCGAGGCCGCGGTGGCCGGCGCGGATGCGATCCTGCTCATCGTCGCGGCGCTGGACCAACCGCATCTCGAAGCGTTGAACAAAACGGCGATCTCTTGCGGACTCGATGTCCTCGTCGAAGTCCACACGCGGGAGGAACTGGACCGCGCGCTGGAGATCGAACCGGCGTTGATCGGGATCAACAACCGGAACCTGACCACGTTTGAAGTGGATCTCGCGACGACGGAGGAATTGAGCGAGGAAGTCCCCGAGGGAGTGATCCTGGTCAGCGAGAGCGGGCTGAAAACGCGGGCCGATGCGCAGCGCGTCTTCGATGCCGGGTGCCAGGCGATCCTCGTCGGCGAAAGCCTGATGCGCACGGGCGACGTGGCCGGGCAGGTCGCGGAGTTGCTCAGCGTGCAATGACTGCCCACGCGGCTACCGCGCTTTCACTTCATCCCAGAGTGCGTCGAGTTCGGGCAGTGAAAGCGTTTCGAGCGTGAGGTTGCGTTCGCGGGCGAGCGCCTCGACCTGGCGGAAGCGCGCGCCGAACTTTGCCGTCGCGCCGTGCAGCGAAGTCTCGGCGTCGATCTTCAGCTTGCGCGCGAGATTCACGACCGAGAAAAGCAGGTCGCCGACTTCGTCCTCGATGCGGCGCGCGTTTCCCGCCGCGAGTTCCGCTTCGATCTCCGCGAGTTCCTCGCGGATCTTGGCGAGCACCGGAGTCACTTCACTCCAGTCAAAACCGACTTTCGCGGCTTTCTTCTGCACCTTCTCCGCGAGCAGCAGCGCAGGCAGGCCGCCGGGGATTCCATCGAGGGCGGAAGACGGCGCGCCACCCTTCTCCGCGCGCTTGATTTCATCCCAGCGCTGCAACACCGCATCGGAATCCGCGCAGTGATCTTCGCCGAAGACGTGTGGATGCCGGCGAATGAGCTTTTCCGAAATCTCCCGCGCCACGTGGTCGAAATCAAAGCGCCCTTCCTCCGCGGCGATCTGCGCGTGAAAGACGGACTGGAGGAGCAGATCGCCGAGTTCCTCGCGGAGGTTCGCGTCATCCGCGTTGTTGATCGCGGCGACCACCTCATACGCCTCCTCGAGCAAGCCGGAGCGCAGGCTCGCGTGCGTTTGCTCTCGGTCCCACGGGCAGCCCTCGGGCGCGCGCAGGCAGGCGACGATCGCACGGAGTTGCTCGATCGCGGGTTGGGTGGAATCGAGCGCGGCAGCGCGGAGGGCAGCGGGATCGGGATTCATGGTGAATTCAAATCCGCCAGGCCGCGCGGTGTGTGCCGAACTCGGAAATCTCCCCGGACGTGCTCCTGCCGATATAGATGGTGATGGTGATGACGCTGGTAAAGGTGCCGACGAAGATGAACGCAACCAGCCAACTCGGGATCGAGGTGCCGACCGCGAGCGCCTGATAGAATGAGTGGAAGGACTCGATCCGGGGATTGGCGTGGAGAAAGATCTTCGTGATCCAGGCGGTCAGGATGATGAGGAAGATGAAGATGTAATTTCGCTTCAGGCGGCGGCCCACGGCTTCGAAGGCGCTGATCTTAAAGGACGGGAGCAGCAGGTCTTCGCAGATGAGCTTTTGCCAATCGCCCTGAAGCAGCTTGGTGTTGTGGACCACGATCGGCACGAGGAAGTGTGCTTCGAGCATGCGCACCCGGGCGCGGAAGGCGTCGTAGAAACGATACCGGCGGGCCTCGATCCAAAGCATGATCCAGACGATCGCGATGTTAAAAAAGAAGATGATGTGCGGCACCTTCTCGATGGAAAAGGCGACGGTGAAAATCGTCGAGGTGGTGGTGATCGCCCAGTTCGTCGTCGGGTCGAGACGGGCACGCCAGGCCATGATGCGGCCCATCTCGCCCCGATAGAAATGCGACATCGCCGTCACATAGGCGTTCTCGAAACGCGCCGGTATTTTGGGAGGTGACTCGGGATTTGGAGGCGCGCCAGGCTCTTCGCTCATGCGGAAATAGGAGTCCGGCTGGCGGTGGGTGTCGAGCGGCAATCCAGCCCTATCGTCCTTCTCGTTTCAACAATGCCTGACGAGCCTTCTCGAGGCGCGACCGTTCGGCCGAGGTGAGGCTGGAGAGTCCGGACTTCGCGATCTTGTCGAGCAGCCGATCCATCTCCTCGGCCGGCTCGGAGACCTCGCTCCCACGCCGGGACGGCCGCGAATCCGCGGATTTCACCACGCTAAACTTCCGGCGCCGAAACCACAGCGTGAGCCGCGCGAGCGGGGACTCGTAGTCGTCGTGCTCGAGTTCCACGGCATGGCGGGTGTAAGCGAAGGCCGCTCCGCACGACGCCCATAGTTGAGAGATCCCGAGCCAGTTGCGATCGGCGAGAAGCATCAACGATCCGCACGCGATGCACGCGAAGGCGACCCATTTGAACGGAATCCAACCCCACGCTTCGGTGATCGGATAGAGCGTCGCGAAGGCCACGAGCAGTCCCGACATCAACATGTAGTTATCGACCGACAGCGTGTTCGACGGGACACCGAAACTCCACCACCAGAGTGCAGCCATCGCCGGAGTTACGAGAGTGATTAGGAGCAGCATTCGGGAAAGAATCGCCCGTCCGAGGTGGGTCTCGATCCCGACGCCGAGCCAGTAGAAGAACAGGATGGAGAACGGCGTGAAAAAGGAAACCTGTCCGACGAAGACGTAGCTGAAGAGCCGCCAAATGGACCACCCCGGATCCAGCGGCATGGCAAACACCAGCCAGCCCAGCAAGGGGCTGCGCATCGACATCAGCACTGCCGAGGCGATCAGCCCGAGGACGAAGACCGCGGTCAGGATCGTGGTCAGGTAGATCGGGAGATTGTTCCAGTGGGTCAGCGGTTGATTGCGACCTGAAGTGTAGCGCGCCATTTCCAGAGCAGTCATAGCTTTCCCGGCCGCCCACGGCAAATGCGCTGTTTCGGCGCTCCCGGTGCGGTCGCGCCGGACTGCTTCGTTCGCTAAGCTTTTGAACCCCGGCCGGTTTCTTGATTGCGCCCGGCCCAGGGGCGACCAATCCTCTCCGTGTGACCACTCTGCCCCCTCAGAAACGGCTCCATCTCTCGGCGTCTTTGCTCGCGCTGGGCATCGCTTTCGTCGCGGTCGCGGCCGGGGTGGTTTGGTGCCGGCAGCTCGAGGTCCAGTATATCCACGCGCTCGCCCCGGAGTTTACCGATGAAAAGCTGCAAGGCGCCGCGTTGCAGAAAGTGGCCTTCGCCCAGCCCGATCTGCTCGTCATGTACGGCAGCTCTGAGCTCGCAAAGGAGATGCCGAACAACGCCACCCAGTTCTTCGCCGACTATCCGACCGGTTTCCGCGTCTTCCCCGTGGGCAAGCCGGGCACGACCTCGCTTGCCGTGCTCCAGAAGATTGCCGCGGTCGGTGGAGAAATTCGTGGGCGCAAGGTCGCTTACTCCATCTCCCCCGGCTGGTTCTTTTCGGAGACGGTCGATCCCACCTACTACGAGGGAAATTTCTCGCCATTGCAGGCCCTCGAAGTCGCCTTCAGCAGCGAGTTGAGCCACGGCCTGCGACGCGACATCGCCCGGCGCATGATCGAGTTTCCGAAGACGCTCGATGACAACTGGCTGCTCGATTTTTCCCTCCAGCGGCTGGCCGGCGACACATGGAAAGACCAGGCACTTTACGCCCTCATCCGCCCGCTGGGCTCGCTTGCGCAACTCGTCACTCGAACTCAGGACCATTTCGAGGCGGCGCTCCATATTCTCGAGGAAGACGAGCGGCTGAATCCGGCGCCGAAACGTGGCCTGCGGGCGATGAACTGGAATGAGGTGCTCAAGCGGGCCGCGCAATTTGCCAACGCCACGGCGGTGCAGGCAAAGAAAACGGAAGTCGCCAAGCGCAAGGCGTCGAAAGTGTCGCGCGAAAAGGGATTTCTCCGTGCGATCACCTATGCGCGGGAATGGACCGACATCGAACTGCTCATGCGCACCTTCCATGAGCTCGGGGCCAGGCCGCTCCTGCTCAGCATGCCGATCGAAGACATCAGGCTCGAAGTCTATGGCCTCGCGCCCTCCGCGCGCACCGGCTACCTCACGCGGCTCAACCGGCTCGCCGAACACTACAACTTCAACTACATCGACTTTCGCGAACACCAGGCCGACCCGGCCTTCCTCGTGGACTTTCAGGATCATCTGAGCGCCGAGGGCTGGCTCTTTTACAACAAGGCGCTCGACGATTTTTTTCACGACCGGCTCTCCAGCCTTTGACATTCCAAACCCCGCTGATTCCCTGCTCCCACCCCTATGTCCTCAGATACTTCCGCCCAGATTTTAGACGTGCTCGCCCGGATCGCCGAGACCGATGAAGTGCGCACCAACCCGGACCTCGCGCTCTTCGACCTGCAAGTGCTCGACTCGATGAAAACCGTCGAACTCATTGTCGCGTTCGGCAGCGAACTCGGTGTTGAGATCTCGCCCGCGGAATTTGAACGCGAAGCCTGGGCGACGCCGCGCCAGCTCGTCGCCGACGTGCAAAATCGCCTCGCCGCAACCGCACCATGAAATCCTGGATCGAGAAGCATCCCGGCGCACGGCTCTCGTTGCTCACGCTCTATTACCTCGGCGTCATCGCCGGATTGATCGTCCTCTACGGACGCGGCGATTTCTCGACGCCGACATTCGTCTATCAGGGATTCTAGGCCCGTGGAGCTGCTGGCGCAGATCGATCGGTGGGGCCGGGAAACGCCGGACCAGCCCGCGCACCGGAGCGGCGATCGCACCCTGACTTACGGCGAATTGCTCGCCCGGTCCGACTCACTCGCTGGCTGGTTGCAGGCTGAGTTCGGCGACGCTCGGACGCCCGTCGCCGTCCGCGGGCACAAGGAGCCGGAGATGCTCATCGCCTTCCTCGGCGCGGTGAAATCCGGCCGGCCCTACGTGCCGATCGACCTCGCCATCCCCGAGCAACGCGCCCACCGGATTGTCGAAACGGCGGGCGCGACGCTCACGCTCACGCCCGAACGCGTGGCGGAACTCACCCGCGATCCGCGCCCCGCGCCGGAGCGCCGCGTCTCCGGCGAAGATCCCTTTTACATCCGCTTCACCTCGGGCAGCACCGGCGAACCCAAGGGCGTGATCATCACCCACTCGAATCTCACCGCCTTCGTGCAGTGGATGATCGGCGAACAGCCCCTCGTGCAAAATGGCGAGACCTTCCTCAACCAGGCGCCGTTCTCCTTCGATCTCTCGGTGATGGATCTCTACCTCAGCCTCTACACCGGCGGGACTCTCTTCAGCGTTACGAAAGACGACGTCGCCAATCTCAAGAATCTCTACGCCGCCTTCGCGCGCTCGAACCTCACGAGCTGGGTTTCGACTCCCTCCTTCGCGCAGATGTGCCTGATCGAACGCACCTTCAACCAGCAGATGATCCCGACCCTGCGGCGCTTCCTTTTCTGCGGCGAAACGCTCGCGCCGGAAACCGCGTCGCAGCTCCTCACCCGCTTTCCGGAAGCCGAAGTCTGGAACACCTACGGCCCCACCGAGGCGACCGTCGCCACCACTTCCGTCCGCGTGGATCGGGAGTTGATCGAGCGCTGGTCGCCGCTTCCCGTCGGCCGCGCGATGCCGGGGACGCTCGTGGAAATCCTCGACGAGGAGGACGCCGTGATGCGCGACGGCGACCGCGGCCAGATCATCATCGCCGGCCCGAATGTCAGCCCCGGCTACCTCAACCAGCCCGAGCTGACCGCCAGGGCTTTCTTCCCCTACGAGGGCCTGCCCGCCTATCGCACCGGCGACGCCGGTCGTGTCGAGGATGGGTTCGTGTTCTTCGACGGCCGGATGGACAGCCAGGTGAAAGTGAACGGCTACCGAATCGAACTCGGCGACCTCGAGGCCAACCTGCGCGCGCTCTCCGAGATCGCCGACGCCGTCGTCCTGCCGGTGGAAAAGGGCGGCCGCATCGAATCCCTGGCCGCGTTCGTGGTCCTCGCCGGCGAGCGCGTCGGATCGGACTTCGAAATCTCCGCCCGCCTCAAGGCGCAGCTCGGCGAGCGCCTCCCCGCCTACATGGCGCCGCGCAAATTCCACTTCCTCGATGCCTTTCCCATGACTGCCAATGGCAAGGCCGACCGCCGCAAGCTCGCCGAGCGGCTCGGGGGGAAGTAAGCAGTGAGCGGTAAGCAGTAATCAGTATTCACTGACCTCTGGCTACTGCTTACTGATTACTCCCGCCCCATGTCCCCCTACGCGGATTTCACTTACTTCGGCCTGCTGCTCTACATCGTCATCCCGACGATCATCCTGGGGCTGTTCGGGCGCGCGAATGCACGCTGGGCCTTGTTCTCCACGGTCCTCGTCTGCGTCGTGCAGTTCAGCGACGTTCTCACGCTCCGGCCCGGCTGGCACTTGCGGGAGCTGTGGGTCGTCGCCGGCTATGCCGTGTGGCAGAGCGTCGTTGCGCTCGCGTTTCTTCGTTGGAAATCGCGCGCTTCGTTTTACACCGCGTTTGCGCTGGCCTTGCTCCCGCTCGCGGTGGCGAAGTATCTCCCTCATCTCGCACCCGGCAGCGAGCTTGGATTCGCCGGCATTTCCTACGTCACGTTCCGCGCGCTCGATGTGATCTTCAGCATCCGCGATGGCGTGATCAAGACGCTCGCCCCGCTGCAGTACGTCGCATTCCTCTTTTTTTTCCCGACGATCTCCTCCGGTCCGATCGATCGTTATCGCCGGTTCATCCAGGACTGGCAGCGCCAGCGTACCCGCGGCGAATTCCTCAACGACCTCGACACCGCGATCGAAAGAATCTTCCGCGGGTTCCTCTACAAATTTCTCATCGCCGCGCTGATCCAGACCTATTGGGTAAAGCCGATCGAGCACGGCGGGGGGCTTCACGTCGTCAGCTACATGTATGGCTACAGCCTCTACCTGTTCTTCGACTTCGCGGGATACAGCGCCTTCGCCATCGGCCTCAGTCATCTCTTCGGCATCCGCTCACCGGAGAATTTCAACCTGCCCTTTCTCGCCCGGAACATCCGCGACTTCTGGAACCGCTGGCACATCAGCCTCTCATTCTGGTTCCGCGATCACGTTTACATGCGCTTCCTGCTCACCGCGGCGAAGGGCAAATGGTTCAAGGGCAAACACACCGCGAACTATCTCGGCCTCTTCCTCACCTTCGGCCTCATGGGCATCTGGCACGGCACCGAAAGTTACTACCTGATCTACGGCTTCTATCACGCCGCCTTGCTCTGCGGTTACGACTGGTTCGCGCGCTGGAACAAGCAGTCGAAATTCTGGCCCGACGGTCCCATCTGGCGCGCGCTGAACACCGTGCTCACCATCCACGTCGTCTGCTTCGGCCTGCTCATTTTCTCCGGCCGCCTTTCTCCTCATGCGAAAGGAGCCAGCGTCAAAAACGAAAGCGTTCCCGGCTCGAGCGCGCCCGCGACTCCTCCGCCCGCGGCCACTCCCGTCCCGAATCTGTAAACGGCGCTAACAACATCAATTCGACGTCCGGCACGGAGTAGTCAGCGCGCAGCGCTCCTCCAAAAATGTCATCCTTCGCAAGCTCAGCCGGAACAATGCAGTTGAGCCGCAGATGGGCGTAGATGAAACGCAGATGGGAAACAGGGGGGGTAGGGCAATTGGCATGCGTGAGCGCGATACCCAAAAAGGTGATCTCAATTTTCCCCCGCTGTTCCTCTCCGCCTCCGCATCTGCGCTCATCTGCGTTCATCTGCGGCTCATTCCAACTGCATGGATACGGCTCAGGATGACGGTGCTTTTTCGATCGCGCTACGCGCCCAGGCTTCGGCCGCTCCCTCACTCACCGCCAGCATCGCCCCGCCGATCGCCAGCGCCGCGCCGGCGACTCGTATCCAACCCGCTTTCACGCTGGCGCGATTTCATTCTGCCGCCGCTGCCCGCCGCAGCGACGGCTCGCGCCGGCCGAGCGCCGCATAAAGCTCGCGCCGAATCGCCCCGAGCTTGCGCCGCAACACGACACTTCCCGAGGCTAGCACCTTGATCACCCAGCCGCCGCGGCGCAGCGGGCTGCAACCGATCCAAGCCTCCGCACTGTGCAGGTCATGGATCGCCCGCCAGCACGGCGACACCGGCCCGAGCGCCGCCGACACGATGAAACAACTCGCGTAATAACCCGTCGCAAACTGAGTTCGCAGCGCCCGAACGCTCTCGCCCCCGGGTGCAAGGCGATAGCGTTCGCGCGCGATGAGTTCGGTGCCAAGAAAAACGTCCGTCTCCCAATCGAGTGCCGTGTAGGCAAAGACTTCGCCCATCGCCACCCGCCCCGGCGCGAGCGTTTCAAAGAACAGCGCCTCGCCGCCTTCCTCCACCCGCAGGATCGTGCGCTGCCGGTATCGCGCACCGCCTTGAGGAATGAACAGTTCGGGCCAGACGTCCAGCCATCCCCCGGCGGCCACGTGGAAATCCTGGATCAGCTCGGCGTGCCCCTCCGGCGTGCAATGCGCGCGGCTCGCGCTCGGCGTCGTCACCAGCAATCGCGCCCCGGATTCCACGCTCACCCGGCAATCGATCCGGTCGCCCGAGAGCAACCCCGCCGTGGGATTCACCACATTCACCACCAGCACACCTTCATCCTCGTGCGGCTTGCTCAAGTGCACCGGCGCCCGGAATGACTGGCTCCGCAAATAGCTCCTGCCCAGCCCGTCCGCCGCGCAGACGAGATGCAAATGTCCGGTGAGACCGCGGGTCGCAGGCTCGCTCACACAAACAGCACCTCGTGCCGCAGCCACGAGAGCAGCTCGTCCTTCCCCTTCTCCGAGCGCAGGTCGGCAAACAAAAACGGCCGCGTGCCGCGCATCATCTCCGCATCGCGCGCCATCACCCCGAGGTCCGCCCCGACGTAAGGCGCGAGGTCCGTCTTGTTGATCAGCAGCAGGTCGCTGTGGCGAATCGCCGGCCCGCCCTTGCGGGGAATCTTATCCCCCTCCGCCACATCGATCACGTAGATGAACGCCTCGACGAGTTCCGGGGAAAAGGTCGCCGACAGATTGTCCCCGCCGCTCTCGACGAGAATCAGTTCCACATCCGGATGCCGCAGTTCCAGCTCCGCGATCGCAGCCATGTTCATCGAGGTATCATCGCGAATCGCCGTGTGCGGACACCCGCCCGTCTCCACGCCGATCACCCGATCCGCCGGCAGCGCCTCATTGCGCACGAGGAACTCCGCGTCCTCGCGCGTGTAGATGTCATTCGTCACCACCGCGATCGAAAACTGCCCGCGCAGCCACTGGCAAAGCCGCAGCACCAGCATCGTCTTCCCCGAGCCCACCGGCCCGCCGATGCCGATGCGGACCGCGCGTTTTGTTTTGGTCATTGGATTCATGAAATAAAAAGTCGTTCGTCCGCCCGCGCGTGGCGCATGGAGGCGATTTCCAGCATCGGATTAAACCAGCCCGCATCGCCGCGCGCGATCTCCAGCGAACAGTTCACGATGTTTTCCGCATCGCGGTTCACCGCTCGCAGCACGCGCTGGCAGCCGTCCTGTCCGATGCGGATCAGCTTCAACGCCGCGGCGCAAACGGCTGCGAGCGTCTGGTAGAGATAGGCCGCCAGGGCCGCGCCGAGCGGTATGCCGGCCGCGCGCGCCTGGAGCGCGCAGACCACGAGATGGTGCCCGCGCGCGCGCCCCGCAGCGACGGCGCTGGCAAATTCCGCCAACTCCGAGCCTTCCGAAATTTTGCGCAAGGCCGCGAGCCGACGGCCACCGAGTTGGGCGCTGGCGTCGCGCGTCTCCTGGGCGAGTTTCCACGCATCGATCTCACGGTCGATCGCGCAGAGTTCATCGATGTCGCGCGCCTCGCAGGCAAATCGCAGATAAGGCAACTCCTGATGCATCTGCGCGGGGACGATCTGCGTGAGGAGGAAGTCACGGAGCGTTGCTTCATCGCGCACCACTCCGAGGCGCACGCTCTCTTCAAAGCCCAGCGAGTGGGCATACGCCCCGGTGGGAAAAAGCGCGTCCGATGTCTGCAACATCCACGGCAGCCAGGCGAGTTCGCGATTCTCCACGTCAGTGATGATGTCCGCCGGAGATCGGGTGGAAGACGCGTTTGCATGAGGTGACGGCGAGTCCTTCGCGCTCGAACATCTGCCGCACCGCCGGGTCATCGATCACGCGGATCACGTCGGGCGTCACCTCGATCTGGAAATGCAGATTCCCAATCAGCCAGCCCACGCGCGCCAGGTCCGCACCAATCCGCGATGCACAATCCGCAATCCGCAATTCGAGCACCGGCTCGTATTTCTGCGCGAGGACGTAGGACGCGGTGGCATCGGCGAAAAAGATGTCGCCGTCGCGAAGCGGCGCGGTGAGGTCGAATCCGAACTCGCGGCCATCCTCCGCGACCCCGCGCCAGCGGCGCTTCGCGAGCGTCGTCCGATCCACTGCGAGTCGCACTGGCGGCGTGGAAACGTCGGCGGGAGTCGTGGTTCCGTGAATGAGTTCCATGCGGCGGAGCAGCTTGGCGGGCAGGGGAATTTTCGGAAGAAAAATGCGCTGATTCTGCGAACGTGGGCGTCCATTCCTCACCCCGCTTCCGCGCCGCCTCCTATGAATTTCACATCCGTCATGCGTTTGCTCCCCGGCCTCGCCTGGGCCGCGCTCGCCGCCGGCACCGCGGCGGGCCAGGTGCCGCGGGATCGAGCCGTGGAGATGCGCGCGATCATCCGCCAGGTGCCGCCGCGCATCACGCTCCAGTGGAATCTCCCGGCCCGCGCAACGCTCCTCTCGCAGCAAATCTTTCGCCGCTCCTCGAATACGGCTCCATGGACCGAACTCGCCGCGCAGCCCGTCACGGCCATGATCTACGTGGACGATACCGTCGCCGTCGGCACGCGTTACGAGTATTTTGTCCATCGCGTTTACGACGGCGGGCCGGGCAAGGCGAGCGGCTGGCTTAGCGTCGGAATCCGTTCACCGCTCGTCGCGGAGCGCGGAAAGGTCATCCTCCTCGTGGACGACACGATGGCCGGTCCGCTCGCGACGGAGCTCGCGCAATTCTCCAGCGATCTCACCGGAGACGGATGGGTGGTCGTCCGTCAGGATATTTCGCGCAGCGCCACGGTGCCCTCGGTCCGGGCTGCGGTGCAATCCATCTACAACGCCGATCCCGCGAAGACCGCGGCGCTGATTCTTTTCGGACACATCCCGGTCCCGTACTCCGGCGATTACGCGCCGGATGGGCATGACGATCACATCGGCGCGTGGCCCACCGATTCCTATTATGGCGATGTCGATGGCTCGTGGACGGATGCCACGATCAATGACACGCGAGCCTCGGCGCCCCGCCAGGACAACATTCCCGGCGATGGAAAATTCGATCAGAGCTACCTGCCCAGCGACGTGGATCTCGCGGTCGGCCGCATCGATCTCGCCGCGATGCCCGCCTTCGGGAGGAGCGAGACGGAGTTGCTGCGGCAGTACTTGATTCGCGATCATCAATACCGCCACCGGCTCGGCGCCTTTGCCGCCATCCCGCGCCGCGCGCTCATCGACGATCACTTCGGGTACTTCGATGGCGAAGCATTCGCGGCCACGGGCTGGCGCAGTTTTCCCGCTTTGTTTGGCGCGGCCAACGTGCGCGTGCTCGACTGGTTCACGACGCTGCAAACTCAGAAATACCTCTGCGCCTACGGCTGCGGCGCCGGCTGGTACAATGGCGCGGATGGCATCGGATCGACGAACGACTTCGCGGCCAAAAACTCCCAGGCCGTCTTCAATTTCATGCTCGGGAGCTATTTCGGTGAATGGGACAACCAGGATAATTTCCTCCGCGCGCCACTCGCCGGCACTCCGGCTTCGTTCGGACTGGTCAGCGCTTTCGCGGGCCGGCCGCACTGGTATCTGCATCCCATGGGGCTCGGCGAGACGATCGGCTTCTGTGCGCAACTGGCGCAAAATAATCTCGCCAGCTTCCCGGGCGGCTATGAGGCCAATGGCACCGATCGCGGCGTCCACGTCACGCTGCTCGGCGATCCCACGCTGCGGCTGCATCCGGTGAAGCCGCCCGCGAATCTCGTCGCCAGGCCGGGCGCGACGGGCATCACGCTCACCTGGAGAGCGGCGGCCGACTCGCCGGTCGAGGGTTATCTCATCGACCGCGCGACTTCCCCGCTCGGGCCGTTTGTCCGGCTGCGTGGAGCCGTGAGATCGGAGGTGAGTTTCGTGGATCGCGCGACGACTCCAGGCGTGAGTTACGCCTACCGCGTGCGCGCGGTGAAACGCGAGACCACCACCAGCGGCTCCTATCTGAATCCGAGCCAGGGTGCCTTCAGCGCGCCCGGCACGGCGCTCGCCGGTACCGGCCCGGAGATCAACGTCGAGGGCCGCGGCCAGTCGATCACCGACGGCGACACCGTTCCGCTGGAGTTCAACGACACCGCGTTCGGCGCCGTGCAGATCGGCCAATCGGCGGTGACCCACACCTTCACGATCAAAAATCCCGGCACGACGACGCTGACCTTCATCAGCACCCTGCGCTCCGGTCCGCATGCCGCGGATTTCCTGCTTACCAACGTTCCGCCCAGCGTCGCGCCCGGCGGCACCGCCACATTCAACGTGAGTTTTCAACCCACCGTCGCGGGAGCCCGCACCGCGAAGCTGACGTTGCGGACCATGGATGCCAACGAGGCGCTCTTCGATTTCGCGATCGGCGGCAGCGGTGTCGCGCCGTAGCGAGATCGTTCGTTGGAGGGACACGCTCCGTCGTGTCCCCGAACAGGGGCGGGACGACGGGCTCCGCTCCACCGATCCTGGGACACGACGGAGCGTGTCCCTCCATGCCGCCTGCGAGGCACGTTGCGAATGACCGGCGGGATCCTTCGACTGCTTTCTTCCCGCACCAACAGCGACGCCGCGTGTTTGAACTCCTCGGAATGACCGCGAGCAAATCCGAAAACCCCTGTCGCCGGCGGAACTAACGCTGGAAACGAACGCAAGGTTGGCGACCTTCGCTGGGAGAATTCCATGCCGCCCCCTTCGTGAAATTCCTGTTTTCCCCGCTTGCTGTCGTTGTCGCGATCCTCGTGATCGCCGCCGCGCCGCCGCTCCTCGCGCAGACCGCCCGCGACCGTGCGGTGGAAATCAATGCCGTCGCGCAGGAGACGCCGCCGAAAATCACGCTCACGTGGACTCCGGCGAATTACCCCGTGAACTTGCAAAGGGTTTACCGGCGTCTCAAAGGCGGCCCGACCTGGGTCCAGATCGCGACGCCGGTGAGCAACACCTGTGAAGATACGGCTGTGTCGGTGGGAGTGAGCTACGAATATCGAGTCTCGCGCACGCTCAGCGGCGGCCCGAACTACGCGGAAGGTTATGTCAGCGCGAGCATCCGCGGGCCGCTCCAGGCCGGGCGCGGACGAGTCATCCTGCTCGTGGACAACACGATGGCCGCACCGCTGGCGATGGAATTAACCCGGCTCGAAAGCGACCTCACCGGCGACGGCTGGATCGTGGTGCGGCAGGACGTTTCGCGCACGGCGTCGGTGCCGAGTGTCCGCGTGTCTGTCCAGGCGCTCACCGCTGTCGATCCCGCGAACACCGTGGCCCTCATCCTCTTCGGGCATATCCCCGTTCCCTACTCCGGCAATTTTGCGATCGATGGGCATCCCGACCATTACGGAGCGTGGCCCACGGATGTTTATTACGGCGACGTGGACGGCACCTGGACCGACACTTCCGTCAATACGAACCTCGACACGAATACGGAACCGCCACGCAACACCAATGTGCCGGGCGACGGAAAATTCGATCAGACGGTGATCCCGAGCGACATCGAACTCCAGGTCGGGCGCATCGATCTTGCGAACATGCCCGCCTTCCCGGTGAGCGAAACCGAACTGCTCCGCCGGTATCTCGACCGCGATCACAACTACCGGCACAAGCTCGGCGTCTTCGGCAATGTCGTGACGCGCGGACTGGTCGATGACAGCTTCGATTACTTTGGCGGCGAGGCTTTTGCGGTCACGGCCTGGCGCAGTTTCACCGCGTGCGTCGGAAGTGGAAATGTCGCGTCACTCGATTGGTTCGGCACTCTCCAGACGCAGAGTTATCTGTGGGCCTACGGATGCGGGGCGGGCTCATATACCTCAGCCGGAGGGGTCGGCACGACGACCGATTTCGCGACCAAGACTTCACTCGCGGTTTTCAATGTATTCTTCGGCAGCTACTTCGGCGATTGGGACAACTCGAATAACTTCCTCCGCGCGCCACTCGCCGGCACCGCCGCATCGCTCGGCCTCGTGAGTTGCTGGGCTGGGCGGCCCCATTGGTATTTTCACCCCATGGCGCTCGGTGAGACGGTCGGCTACGCGGCGCGTCTGACGCAAAACAACAGCACGGCCTCCGGCCACGGTTACGACGCAAACGTCGGAGAACGTTTCAACCACCTCGCCCTCCTCGGCGATCCGACCTTGCGCCTCTACCCGGTGGCGCCGCCTTCGAATCTCAACGC
The DNA here is from genome assembly GCA_031411395.1 of Chthoniobacteraceae bacterium. Taxonomy (GTDB): domain Bacteria; phylum Verrucomicrobiota; class Verrucomicrobiia; order Chthoniobacterales; family Chthoniobacteraceae; genus Chthoniobacter. The sequence continues at coordinate 2,643 of JANOAZ010000138.1, read as the reverse complement.
CGTCGCGTCCGCGCAAGCGGTGACGTTGAATTGGAGCGCGTCTGCCGACGGTCCCCTGGAAGGCTATTTGATTTCGCGCGCGGCTTCGCCCGGCGGGCCATACGTGCGCTTGCGGAGCGCGCTCCCCGCGAGCACCAGCTTTGTCGATCGTTCGGTCGCGCCGGGAGCGAGCTACACCTATTTGGTTCGCGCGGTGAAGGTCGAGACCAGCCCGACGGGGACCTACCTCAATCCCAGCCAGGGTGTCTTCAGCGCGCCGGTGACCGGCGCTGCCGCGAGCGGGCCGGAGGTGGATCTGCGCTGGAATGGAAACCCAATCACCGCGGGTGACACTGCGACGATGGCATCGAATGGAACCGACTTTGGCTCCGTGGAAACCGTCTCTTCCGTGACCCGCACTTTCACGATCGAAAACTTCGGCCCGACGACGCTGAACGTCAGCGGAGTTGCCGTCACCGGACCGAACGCCGGGGATTTCACCGTCACGACTCCTCCTCCGGCTTTCCTCTCGGCGGGGACGGCCGCGAGTTTTCAGATTCAGTTTCACCCCTCGGCCACCGGCGTCCGCGCGGCGACCTTCACCCTGACGAGCGACGATGCGGACGAAGCCAGCTATGCATTCGCGATCAGCGGGACCGGCACTCCGCCGCACGCCGAGATCGCGATCTATCCGCCCGCGGTGAATCGCTCGATCCATGCGGGCGACACCGTCGTCGAGACGCTGAATGTATCCAATCCGGGCCCGGGCCCGCTCGTTCACGCCATCGCCTCTTCGCTCGCCCGCTACAGTGCCATCGACTCCGATTCCTTCGGCGGGCCGGCTTACAACTGGGTGGAAATTTCCACAAGCGGCACGGTGATTACCACGTTGAACAACACCGACGACGCCACCAGCGCGGCGATAACCCTCCCGTTTAGCTTCCCATTCTACGGCGCTGCTTTCCCCAGCGTGCGCGTCTGTAGTAATGGATTCCTGAGCTTCACCTCCGGCAGCACCAGCGCATCCAATACCGGCCTGCCGAGCCCGGGCGCCCCTCCCAATTTGATTGCGCTCCTTTGGACCGACCTCCAACTCGACGGAGCCAGTCGGATTTACCACCAGAGCATCGGCGGGAATTTCGTGGTGCAGTACGAGAACGTGCACCTCTACGGCAACACGAACGTGCGGGTCACCTGCGAAGCCATCTTGAAGCCCGCCGGCGAGATCATTTTCCAATACAAGACCCTCACCAATCTCGGGAACAACTACACCACCGGCATCCAAAACTCGGCGCGCGACGACGGGTTGCTCGTCGCTCACAACGCGCTCTACGCGCATCCCGGCATGGCGATCCGCATTCGGCCGCCTGGCTTGGAAAGCTGGCTCAGCTTCGACGCCAGTTCCGGCACCATCGCGCCCGGCGGCTCGCAATCGATCGCCGCGACGCTCAACGCAACCGGACTCGCTCCGGGCGATTACTCTGCGGAACTCAAGGTCAATTCGAACGCGCAGGGCAACGCCACGGTGCTCGTTCCGGTGCGCCTCACCGTCGGGAACACCCCGGTCGAAAACTGGAGGCTCACCCACTTCGGCACCACCGCCGATACCGGACTCGCCGCGGACCTCGCCAACGGCGATGGCGATGAGCGCAACAATTTCCTCGAATACGCGCTCGTCACCGATCCGCAAATCGCCGAACCGAATGGCCCGCCGCTCCACTCAACGAACCTCGCCGGCTATCGCCAGATGCAGTTCAGCCGCGATGCAACCCGCACGGATCTCCGCTACGTGGTCGAAGCGACCTCCGACTTGAACACCGGCTGGACCGCGATCGCCACCAGCATTCACGGCGCGCCCATGATCGCGACCGGCGCACATTCCTGCACCGAGTCCGGAGGCGGCGATGTGAAGTCCGTCACGGTCGAGGACACCGCGCCCGCCGCGAGCTTTACGACCCGTTACCTGCGGCTGCGCGTGCTGCGCGATTGATCCCGGCGCGGCCGCCGGGATGCCCGTCAAAACAGGAAATACCGCTGCGCCATCGGCAGCACCTTCGCCGGCTCGCAAGTGAGGATGCGGCCATCCGCCTTGACCGTGTAGGTCTCGGGATCGACTTCGATTTTCGGCAGCGCGTCGTTCCACAGGAGGTCGCGCTTGGTCACCGTGCGCGTGTTCTTTACCGCGACGAGCCGCTTCGCGAGGTGGAGTTCGCTGAGGAGGCCGTGTTGCAGGGAGACGCCGCTCACGAAGGTGACCGAGGTGGAAAATTTCGCGCGTCCATGCGCCGCGAATTGCGGCCGATACATCATCGGCTGCGGCGTGGGGATCGAAGCGCCCGGGTCGCCCATGTTGGCCATCGCGATCAGTCCGCCCTTTAAGATAACCTCCGGCTTCACGCCGAAGAACGCGGGCTTCCACACCACGAGATCGGCGAGCTTGCCCGGTTCGATGGAGCCGACCTCGTGCGCGATGCCATGCGAGATCGCGGGGTTGATCGTGTACTTCGCCACGTAACGCAGCGCGCGGAAATTGTCCGCCGCCTGATGCACCGGCGCGTCCAGTTTGCCGAATTGCGTCTTCATCTTGTGCGCGGTCTGCCAGGTGCGCGTGATGACTTCACCCACCCGACCCATCGCCTGCGAGTCGCTCGACATCATCGAGAA
>JANOAZ010000137.1:0-4529 GCA_031411395.1 Chthoniobacteraceae bacterium | reverse complement strand
GGGACGCGCTCCCGCGCGTCCCCAATCTCTGTCCCGCCTGCGCCGGGCAGCCATGCAGGATGGGAGCGCGCGGGAGCGCGTCCCTCCGAGGGTGGCGCGGAGCCGCTTTCCGAGGCCTTCACGCAGTCCTTCAGCCGCGCGGGCGAGTTCGTGATCTACTCAAATCGCTCGCTGCGCGCGCGCATCTTCGCGGTCTTCGACCAGACCTTTGCGGTCACCTACATTCTGCGCACCGTGGCGTTCATCGTGGCCATCGCCGGAATCTTTCTCTCCGTCACCACGCTCGTGGCGGAACGCGCACGCGAGATCGGGGTGCTGCGCGCGCTCGGCGCCTCGCGCGGACAGGTGCAGCGGCTGCTGATGATCGAGTCCGCGATGATCGGGATCGTCGCGAGCGCGCTCGGGATTGCCTCGGGCCTGGCTCTGGCCATGACGCTGACGTGGGTCGTGAACCCGGCGTTTTTCGGCTGGAGCATTCACCTGCAAATGCCGTGGGCAACGCTCGCCACGACGCCGCTGTGGATCGTGCCGGCGACGCTGCTGGCGGCGTGGTATCCGGCGTGGCGAGGGAGCCAGACGCCGATCGCCGCGGCGGTGAGGGAGGAATGAAGAAATGACCAATGACCCATGGAAAATGACCCGGCATCGCGCCGCGCGCGTCCTCGCCTGCGTCCTGGTCATGGGTCATTCTCCATTGGTCATTTCCGGCGAGTGGCTCCCCGCGTCACCCGGACACGCCTACGATTTTCCACGGGACCACTTTTCGCATCCCGCTTTCAAAACGGAGTGGTGGTATTTCACCGGCAATGTCCGCGACGAGGCCGGCCGGCGCTTTGGCTACCAGGCCACTTTTTTCCGCCACGGGTTGCATCCTCCCGGCGAGCGGGCCGCGGGCCAGTCGCGGTTCATCGTGGACGATTTGAAGTTCGCGCACTTCACGGTCACGGACGTCGCCGCGGGACGTTTCCACTTTCAGCAGCGCCTGAGCCGCGGCGCATTTGGCGAAGCGGGCTTTGCTCTCCCTTTCGCCCTTCGCCCTGCGCCCTCCGCCTTTTCTTCGCTCGCTTGGATCGATGACTGGCAGCTCAGCCAGTCGGCCAGTGGGGGCTTCAGCTTGAGCGCGAAGACTGCGGATGCCGCGATCACTTTCACCCTCGCCGAGGGCAAGCCGTGGACGATCCACGGCACCGACGGGATCAGCCAGAAGGCCGACGGCCCCGGCCACGCCTCGCATTATTATTCCGGCACGCGCATGCCCACCGCGGGCCGGTTGACCGTCGGCGGGCGCGCCTTCGAGGTCCGCGGCGAATCGTGGTTCGATCATGAATGGGCGACCAACCAGCTCACGCCGGAGCAGGTCGGCTGGGATTGGTTCAGCCTCCAGTTTTCCGACAATACCGAGCTGATGCTTTATGCCCTGCGCCGCCGCGATGGCTCGCTCGATCCGAACAGCAGCGCAACGTTCATCGCCGCCGATGGCGCCACGCGGCATCTCCGCCGCGAGGAGTTCAGCCTGCGCCCGCTGTCGTGGTGGAAAAGCAAAGCGACCGGCGGGCGATACCCTGTCTCATGGGAGCTGAGCGTCCCCGCGCTCGCGCTCACCTGCCGCGTCACGACGCCGGTCGAAAATCAGGAACTCGTCCTCCAGCCCATCGAATATTGGGAAGGCCTGATCGACGTCCGCGGCACGCGCGCCGGGCGGGAGGTGAAAGGGCACGGTTACCTCGAACTCACCGGTTACGCCGGGGCGCTCGTGGGGCTCTCGGAGCCGGGGAAATAGCGCTGCTTCCCGCCGGACTTTTTCTCCCTCCAGCCACTGAGCGAGAAGCGCCGGTGCGGCGCTTGATCTTCCGATGGCGCGTGCTCAGCATCGGTGTTGCGCGCCGCATCCGCTGCGATGCGCCATCTCGATGGCTGAGGCAGACCCACTCACTCCCGTTCCGAATCCCCAGCCTCCGGCGTCCCCCGCCGTGGACGGGTCTGACCCTGCGAAGATCACCGTTGCCGCCGCCGCGCACCTCTTCGCCGTGGGCCGCACGCAGCGTCACAGCGCCGCTGCCGCGTGGGAGCCCCCGTCGGTGGCCGATCTCCAGCGGATGCTGCCGCAGCATGAGATCCACGCGCTGCTCGGGCGGGGTGGAATGGGCGCGGTCTATCGGGCGACTCAGGCCAGCCTCGATCGCGAGGTGGCGATCAAGATCCTGCCGCCGGAGATGGCGGCGGGCGACCCGCAGTTTCCAGAGCGCTTCAAGCTGGAAGCGAAAGCGATGGCACGTCTGAACCATCCGGGGATCGTGGCGGTCTTCGATGCCGGGGAGACGGAGGAGGGGCTGCTCTACTTTGTCATGGAATATGTGGAGGGCACCGATGTGCAGGCGATGCTGGCAGCGCGTGGGCTGCTGCCGGCCGCGGAGGCGCTGCCGATCGTCGCCCGCGTGTGCGAGGTGCTGGAGTTTGCGCATGAGAGCGGGTTTATCCATCGCGACATCAAGCCCTCGAATATCATGATCGATCGGCGCGGGCAGGTGAAGGTGGCGGACTTCGGCCTCGCCCGGACGGCGACGGAGGAAGGCGTCGGCCTGACGGGTTCGACGTTCTTGATTGGCACCGCCGAGTTCGCCGCCCCGGAGGCCTTCCGCCCGGGGGTGCAGCTCGACCGGCGCGCCGATCTCTACGCCGTGGGCGTGATGCTCTATCAAATGCTCACGGGGGCCCTCCCGCGCGGGCGATTCGAACTGCCCTCGCGCTGTGTCGCCGGGATCGATGAGCGGATCGACGCCATCGTGGATCGGGCGATGCAGAGCAACCGCGAACGGCGCTATTCCACCGCGCTCGAAATCCGCGCGGACCTCAATCGGATCCTCGGCATCGAGCCCGGATCGACTGGTCCGCTCGCGCTCTCGGGCCGCGCACAGCTCGCCCTGGCCGCTCCGCGGACTCGCGGGAAAGCGCCGCCTTGGCTCGCCGTCGCGGCGATCGTCGCGGTGGCCGCGGGCGGTGTCATGTGGTGGAGCCGGAGCGGTGGCGCTCCGGGCGGAGAGAGCCGGCAGGCTGGAGCTTCCCCCGCCTCGGATGCCGCGGAGAAGGCGGCTGCGGAGGAAATGCGCCACCGCTGGAGACCCGTCCCGAACAAGTTCAACGCCCGGATGGATCGCGGCGCGGTTCACCTGGTGAATTTCGATACATGGGCCGCACCCCGGTTTCGCATCGCCAATGTCGCCGTGCGCGCCACGATCCTGTGGCAGCCCAGCCCGCCGGGACGCAACGATTTGATCAAAGTGACCGCCCGCTTGACGGACACGGGGCATTATTACGCCTGCCTCTATGGCTCCGTCGTCGAACTCGGCTACTACCGCCCGCCGGGGATGATCGGGTTGCAGCGATGGGTGCTCGAACCACCGCCTGGTCCCGACGAAGCCATCTCGTTGCAGATCGCCTGCGTGGGCCACCGGGTCGCTATCTGGGTGCGCGATCGCCTCGTGGGAGTGATCGATGACAGCACCATCGATGTGTCGGCCAACGTGGGCGTGCAAGCGGTGGATGGCCACATCCAGCGTCTCGAATACCTCGACCTCGATGGGCTCCCCGAAGCGGAGGCCTTTCAGCGGCTCGGCCTCGATGTCGCGGGATCGTCGATGATCGAGGGGATCGGCGCAGGGTCCGCCACCATTGCCAAGGTCGCCGGATTGCCCGGTCCGTGGGTAAATCTCTTTCCCGATTTATCGAAGCTACCGAACCTCGCCGAGTTCAAGGATGGCTGGGCGCGGTTGTCGGACCACGAAGCGATCAAGCAGCTCGACGCTCGCGACGGCAAGCCGCTTGCGCTCCGCAACGGCGGCGTGCGGATGCAGCGTCGGGTGCCGGAGAACTGGCCGGGTGGCATCCTGCTCCACATGCGCAGCCTGGAGCAGGGGCACCGTCTGAATCTTTGCTACTTCAAACCAAAGACGCCCGGTGAAAAGGGCTACCTCCAGCTCCGCGAATTCCGGCCCGAAACGCTCCCGCCCAATCCCACGGCGGAGCAGGCGTGGGGCGCGCAGAAGCTGCTCGCCGAGCAGCGCATCCCGCCTGTCGGCACCGAGTTCACCACGGAACTCATCGTCGTCGGCAAAACTCTGCGCGGGAGTCTTGGCCCGCATGCCGTGACCTGCAAGGTGGAGGATGAGGGCAAGGCGGGCCGGGTGGCGATCGACGAAGCGAACGCACTGGCCTTCCGCAACGTGGAAGTCCTGAACCTCGACGGTCTGACCGCTGCCGAAGCTCTGAAGGTGGTCGGGTTGGCGGCGGATGCCGGGGCGCAGCCTGCCTCGGGTGAGCGAGTACCGCTGGGTGGGACGGCTCCCAATGCCCGATGGCGCGACGCCTTTGCCGAGTCTCCGCTCAAGGAGGTGATCGCCAAGGCCGAACACACCGCGCAAGGCTACCGGCTGCCCGCCAACAACCATTGGGCCATTTCTCCGCGGCCGCAGCGCTCGGGCGCGGTGCGGATCCGTGCGACGAGTTCCAGCGGCAAATTCGTCAGCCTCTAC
>JANOAZ010000136.1:0-24347 GCA_031411395.1 Chthoniobacteraceae bacterium | reverse complement strand
CTCGCTGTCGCCGATGAAGACGGCGCCGTCCTTGTCCACGAAGACGCCGTGGAGGCGCGCCATCTTGCACTGGAGAGGATCGCCGTCGGGGCCGTCGCCCTTTTCGCCGGTGCCGGCGACGAGTTCGAGCTTGCCGGTTTTGCCGTCGATCATCCGCACGCTGTGGCTCTCGGTGTCGGCGAGATAGACGTTGCCGTTGGGCGCGATGGCCACGCCTTTCGGACCGGAGAGCGTCGCCTCTTTCGCCGGACCGCCGTTGCCGGTGAAGCCCTTCTTTCCGTTGCCCGCGATCAGCGAAATCTTCCCCGCCTTGAGGTCAAATTTCAGGACCTGGTTTCCCTCGCGGGTGACGAGCCAGAGATTTCCCTGCGCGTCGAAATCGAGCGAACGAGGTCCCTTCAATGGTGTGCCGGCGATGGGCGCGCCGTCGGGTGTCGCGCCCGCGGTGCCAGTGCCCGCGAAGGTGGAGATCGTGCCGGTTTTCATGTCCACTTTGCGGATGACGTTGTTGCCGATGTCGCAGATGTAGAGGCTGCCATCGGGGCCGAACTGAATGCTGTGCGGTTGCTTGAGTTCGGCCTTGCTCGCCGGTCCGCCATCGCCGCTGTAGCCGGCCGTGCCGGTGCCGGCAAAGGTGGTGATGACCTGGGACTTCGCATCCACGCGGCGGATGGCGTGGTTGGCCATGTCGGCGATGTAGTAGTTACCCGCTTTGTCGAAACGAATCTCGTGCGGGAGGTTGAACGTGGCTGCCCCCGCCGGCCCGCCGTCGCCGGTGTAGCCCTTCTTCCCGCTGCCCGCGATGTGGTGAATTTTTCCGTCGGCGGTGACCTTGCTGATCCGCTGGCCGGTGTATTGGGTGAACCACAGCGCGCCATCCGGTCCGCGCACCACGCCGAAGGGATTGTCGATCTTCGCGGCCGTCGCGGAACCGCCATCGCCGGAGGAGCCTTGCTCGCCGGTGCCGGCGAAGGTCGAGATCGTGGCGGCGCGCGCATTCGCAAAAGCCAGCGCGACAATGATGGGAAGGAGCAGGGGGCGGAGGAGCATCGGCGGATTCCATCGGAGCATCGGGCGCTCGTCCAGCCGCGATGATCGAAGTCGCCGGAGCGTTTCCGAGGCCACAGACGGGCGGTTTATGCAGATGTGATTTTACGCCGGTGGATGCGGACAGGTATGGTGCGTGCATGATCACAACCAGAAAATCCAACGAACGGGGCCACGCCGCCCATGGCTGGCTGGAGTCGTATCACACTTTCAGCTTCGCTGATTACTACGATCCGAAGTGGATGGATTTCCGCAGCCTGCGCGTCATCAATGACGACATCGTGATGCCGCGCATGGGCTTCGGCCGCCATCCGCATCGCGACATGGAGATCATCACCTACATCCTCAGCGGCTCGCTCGCGCATCAGGATTCGATGGGCAATGGGCGCACCATTACCGCCGGGGAATTCCAATACATGGCCGCGGGCACCGGCGTGGAGCACAGCGAACAAAATCCCTCGGGGACGGAAGCCGTGCACCTGCTCCAGGTCTGGATCATGCCCGATGCGAAAGGCGTGAAGCCGCGCTATGCCGAGAAGTCCATGAAGGACGCGGCCAGCGGCACGCTCCATCTCATCACCAGCAAGGAGGGGCGGGACGGCTCGATGGAGATCCATCAGGATGCCGATCTGTGGCTGGCGAAGCTCGACCCGAATCAAACCGTGACGCACCCGCTCGCCGCGGGACGCCACGCGTGGGTCCACGTCGCCGAGGGTGAAGTGACGCTCAATGGGCAGCCCCTCGCTGCCGGCGACGCCGTCGCGGTCAGCGACCCAACCGCGCTGTCGTTCACGGGCAACAAATCCGCGCAACTCCTCATTTTCGATCTCAACTAAACGGCGACTACGACCACCAGCCGCAAATGCTCTCGGTTCTTCCCGTGGTTTCGCTGGCGGCAAGGAGTTGATGCGCCGCCCGATGATGACAGTCGCGAGTTGCGTCCTCGTTCCCAAACTCCGTTTGGGAACGCAATTGCGGGCGAAACTTTGTTTCGGCGGCGGGACGCTGGCCGTGTGCGGACGCGCCCGCGGGGCAACGGAGTTGCGCAGACAAGTGCGTTCCCAAACGGAGTTTGGGAACGAGGCAGGGAGGCGGGGGGAGATTGCATGTATTCCAAGTCCCGGTCTCATCAGTAGGTCCGCTCACCGCGCTTGCGGGGAATGGAGTGCCGGAGTTGCATGGGGTCCATGTTCCCTTACATCGCGCTCGCCGAAGACAAACCGTGGCAGCCCGGCCCTTACGAAGGCGTCGAACTGAAGATCCTGCACACGAACGAAGCGACGGGCGGGGTGGTCGTCCTGCGGAAATTTCACGCAGGGAAAACCATCCCGGCGCACACCCATCCGGTGGCCAATGAATGGGCGTGGATTCTTTCCGGTGAGTGGGAGGAAAGCGATGTCAGCTACACGCCGGGCACGCTGTTCTTTGCGCCGAAAGGCACGCGGCACGGGCCGCATCTGGCGAAGACCGAGGTCGTCAGCCTCACCGTGTTCGACGGGCCGCTGACCGTGGCGTAATTGCGGAAAGCATTCCTGGGATTTCGAGAGCCGCTGCCTTGAGTTTGCCGCGCGGCAATGTTCTTCTCCCCACGAATGATCATCTTCCACTCCGCAGACGAGCGAGGGATCGAGTGCGATGATCTCGGTCATTGCCACGCCTTGATGAAAAAGGCCGTCTGGATCGACGTGTACCAGCCGAGTGAGCAGGAGGAGATCATCGTGGACATGGCCTTCAGCATCGACCTGCCGACACATCGCGAGATGCAGGACATCGAAGTCTCGCGGCGGCTCTACAAGGCGGACAACGCGCTTTTCATGACGGCAACCATCCTGACCAAGGCCGACACCAGCCAGCCGGAAAGCAGCGCGGTCACATTCATTTTCTCAGACAATCGGCTCATCACCCTCCGCTATGCCGAGCCCTCGCCCTTCGAGATTTTCCGCCAGGAGCGGGAGTCCGAACTCGGGCGCTACGACTCCGGTCAGCGCATCCTCGACGGATTGATCGACGCCATCATCGAGCGGGTCGCCGATGTGCTGGAAAAGACGGGCGCCGCCCTCGACGGCATTTCGCAGGACATCTTTCGGCCAGGTGCGGGTAAGAAAGGCGCCGCCGATGATCCGCACGAAAAGGAGCGGAAGCCGCGCGACCTGGAGGAAGTGCTGCGGCGACTCGGCCGCTGCAGCGACCTTCTTTCCCGCCTGCGGGAGAGCATGGCCGGGCTGGGCAGGTTGCTGTCGTTCTTTATCGCGTCACAAAAGGATCTTCCGCCCGACCTCGCGGACCACCTGCGGACGCTCAGCCACGACCTCCAGCCGCTGGGCGATCACGCATCGTTCCTCTCGCAAAAGGTGAACTTCCTTTTGGATGCGACCCTCGGTCTGATCAACATCGAGCAGAACGCGATCATCAAGATTTTCACCGTCGCTGCGGTCCTCTTCCTGCCACCCACCGTGGTTGGGACGATCTACGGGATGAACTTCGAAGCCATGCCGGAGTTGAAGTGGGCGTTCGGGTATCCGCTGGCGATCGGCCTGATGATCTTTTCCGCCATCGTCCCATTCTACATTTTCAAGCGCCGCGGGTGGTTTTAGGGCGGCGCGGACCGTCGCGCAGTCCTGCTTTTTTCCGCGGGGAAAGTGCGCGATCTTCAAGCGCATGGCGAAGCGCCTTTTCTTCGGTCTCGAATTGCCCGCGTTTTGCCGCGAGGCGCTCGCGGAGATCGATCCGCATTTGAAGAACGTCCGCTGGACGCGCACAGAGCAGTTGCACCTCACGCTGAGTTTCCTCGGCGATGTGGATGCCGGGCGCGAGGAGGCGCTGCGCGAGTCGCTCGCCGTGGTGCGCGTGCCGCCGTTTTTCCTCCCGATCCGCGGGGTCGGCACCTTCGGCGGCGCGCGGCCCAGCGTGGTCTGGGCCGGGGTGGGGAAGGGGCACCCGCACCTTTTCGCGCTGCACCATCATCTGCAGGATGCGGTGATCCGCGCGGGAATCGAACCCGATCTGCGCCCGTTCCATCCCCACATCACGCTGGCCCGCCCGCGCGGGGTTTCCGCGAGTGTGCTCCGTCCCTTCCTGCGAAAGTACGCCGAGAGTGATTTAGGAATGTGGGAGGTGAAAGACTTCGTCCTCTTCTCCAGCCAGCTCGCCGCGGAAGGCTCCGCCTATACGGTCGAAATGCGCTGTGAGTTGTGAAACCGGCGCGCTCGCTGTTTCTCCAAGCCCCTCAACGGGACGATCCCGATGGACGCGCGGGTCGCTTGAACTTCCGCAACGATACCGGCGGCGCAGGCAGCGCAGGCGGGGTGCCGTGGCTCGGTTCAGCATCTGGCATTGCCGCGGGGGCGGGCTCCGGGACCGGCATCACGGAGGACCACGATTCGTAGCCATTGACGACCCACTCCAGCCGGCCGGACTGCACATCGATGAGCAGCCCGTGGACGGGAATGCCGGCGCCGATGAGCGGGCTGCGGCGGATGCAATCGGCGCCGTGGATGACGTTCTGCCGCTCGCTGGCGAAGAGGCCGAAAAAGCCAACGATGTCCTCGGGCAGTCGATCGCGCGGGACGCCGACAGCGCGCAAGCGGTCGGTGAGATCGGTGACGGTGGTCCGGCGCACACCGCAGTCGGTGTGGCCGATGATCACAATTTCGCGTCCGCCTTTCACCGCGCAGGCGAGCGCGAGCGAACGCATGGTGCTGCTGGTCGTGCCGGTGATGACGTTGCCCGCGTTGCGCAGCCAGATGAATTGTTCGTCGCGCAGCCCGAGCCCGTTCGGGAAGTGCGCATTCAAGCGCGGGTCGATGCAGGTCAGCGCAATCAATGGCAGGCCGGAGGCGAATTCATCCGCCGGCCACGACGTGGGCGTTTCGCCGCCGGTCACGCGCTGGTTCCAGGCCACGATGGCTTCGAGCATGCGCACGGCGTCGTTTCGCACGGGCCGTCAGCTATTGCGCACGATGGCTTCCGGCGGAGGCTCGATGACTTGCGCGGCGGGTTTTTCTCCATCCCGCATCGCTTTGCGCAGCGCCGGAATCTGCTCGAGCAACTTCGCGAACTTCACGCCTGTGAGGCTTTCGAGCACTGGCGGGAGTTGCGCGATGATCTGGGTCACGTCGCCGGTCAGACGACTCGCGCCGCCGCCGGTTTCGCTGCTGTTGATGATGACCATCTTCTCCATCTTCGAGAGCGGTTCGCTGATCTTCGCGGCGATCTCGGGCAGCACCCGCATGATGATCTCGATGACCGCGGCCTCGTTGTATTCCTTGTACGAATCGGCCTTGAGCCGCATCGCCTCGGCAGTGGCGCTGCCCTGCGCCTCGATGATCGCGGCCTCGGCCAGGCCCTTCGCCTTCTGCGCCTCGGCCTCGGCGAGACCGGTGGCCTTCGTGACTTCGGCATTCGCGAGGCCCTTGGACTTCGCCGCTTCGGCGGCGCCGGCGGCTTCCATCTCGAGCTGGAACTTCGTGGCGCTCGCGAGCGTCTCGACGCGGTAGCGTTCGGCGTCGGCGGGCCGCTGCACGGTGGCTTCGAGTTCGCGCTGGCGGCGCTGGATTTCCTGCTGTTGCAGCTCGATTTGCTTTTGCTTTTCGATGATCTGCACCTGCACCTCCTCGGCCTTCACGAGCTGGCCGGTCTTGAAGCGCTGCAGGTCGTAGGCCAGGTCGGCTTCGGCTTTCTTCTGGTTCACCGCCGCCGTGTATTCCGCGGTCTTCGAATTGTAGTCGCGCTGCGCCTCGGCGATTCGGGTGTCCGCGATGAACTTCGCTTCCTGGCCCGCCTGCTGCGCCTGCGAACTCTTGATCATCGCGTCGCGGTCGGCCTCGGCCTGCGCGATCTGCGCGTCGCGTTTCACCTGCGCGATCCGCGGTTTGCCGAGCGCTTCGAGATACCCCTGCGAATCCTTGATGTCACGGATGGTGAAGCTGACGATGCCGAGGCCCATGTTGGCCATGTCGCCCGCCGCGACCTCCTGCACTTTCTGCGCGAAGGCGTCGCGGTTTTGGTAGATGTCCTCGACGGTCATGGTGCCGAGGATCGCACGCAGGTGTCCCTCCATCGTCTGCATCGCAATGTTCATGATGGCCGCGGTGTTCTTGCTGAGGAACTGCTCCGCGGCCGTGGCGATCGAGACATCGTCGCCCTTCACCTTGATCTGCGCGACGCCGTCCACTTTCACCGGCACGCCTTTGCTCGTGTAAACTTCGGGCGTCTGCACGTCGATGGTCAGCAGTTCGAGCGAGAGGACATCCGACTTCTCGATGACGGGGATGATGAAAGTGCCGCCGCCCTTCACGATGCGGAAGCCGCGCACGTAGGCCTGGCCGTCGGCGTCGACGAAGCGATGCCGGCGCCCCGAGACGACGAGGACTTCGTTCGGCCCGACCTTGGTGTAGCGGCTGGCCCAGACGGTGCCGAAAAAGAAGATGACCAGGACGATGCCGCCGGTGGCGATGGCGGCGAAGCCATAGTCCGCGAAGAGCGATGCTGCGATGGGGAGGGCGAGGAGGTTCATGGTGTGGGTGGCTAATCTTTGATGATGTAAAACTGCGAGCCGACGATGCGCACGATGCGCACCTTCTCGCCGCTGGCCACCGTGCGGTCTTCGTCCGTGCGCGCCGACGCCGTGTAACGCGTGCCGCCTTGCACGTAGGCGATCTCGCCGACTCCGCCCGGTGCGATCGGCGTGATGACTGTGGCGCTGTGGCCGAAGAGTTCGGCGACGCGGCCTTCGCTCGAGCTCTGCGTGGCGTGGAAGATTTTGCTGAAAAGGAGGAAGACGCCCGCTGCGATGAAAAGCCCACCGAGTGCCGCAAGCGGCGCGCTGATCCACACGCTGCTTGTCGCGTCGATATTCGAAAAGATGAGCCCGAGCCCGCCGAACGCGGTGATGAACGACGCGATGGTCGTGGGGCTCAGCGGCGAGAACCCCGGCATATCGTGATGGCCAAAACCGGCCTCGGCGTGCCCCGGGTGAAGATCGACGTGCGCATCGTGCCCGCCGAAGAGGTCCGCCATGAACGCGCTCAGGATGGCGAAGACGAAGCCGACACCGAAGCAAATGAGGTAGATCGACTGGATATCCATGGCCGCGGAAGAAAGATGAAGCCTGATTCGCGCGCGCCGGGCAAGCGGCAACGATTTTGTGAATGCTCGCCGCCGCGCCGCGCCGCGCTAAGCTCAACGCATGTTTTCCGCAATCCAAACCGCTCTTCGCGTGTCCATCACGCTGCTCATCCTGTCCTCCGCCCTCCCTGCCGCACCCTGGCCCGCGTGGCGTGGCGCCGATGGCTCGGGCATCTCGACCGAAACCGATCTCCCGCTCACCTGGAGCGCGACCGAGAACGTGAAATGGAAAGTCGCGCTTCCGGAGCGCGGCAATTCCACGCCGATCGTCTGGGGCGACCGCGTCTTCATCACCCAGGCCGTCGGAGACAAGCGCCTGGTCATTTGCTTTTCGCGAAAGGACGGGAAGGAACTCTGGCGCGGCGGCGCGAACGGGGTCGCGAAGGAGCCCACTCACGAGGCGAATCCGTATTGCTCCGCGTCACCCGCGACCGACGGCGAGCGCGTCTATGCGTGGTTCGGCTCCGCGGGGCTTTACTGCTTCGACATGGCCGGCCAGCAGCTCTGGCAGCGCGACCTCGGCGAGCACCGGCACGAGTGGGGATACTCCACCGGCCCCGTCCTGCACGGCGAACTTTGCCACCTGAACTTCGGCCCCGGCCCGCGCACCTTCCTTCTCGCCGTGGACAAACGCACCGGCCGCGACGTGTGGCGGCAGGAGCTCGGGAAAGTGGATGTCGCCACGCCGCGCAATGACGGCTTCGGCGCGAAGGACGGCGTTGTCGGGTCCTGGAGCGTCCCGCTCATCATCAACGCTGGCACCCGCGAGGAGCTCGTCATGTCCTGGCCCGAGCAGGTCCGGAGCTACGACCCGAAGACGGGCAAACCGCTCTGGCATTGCCGCGGCCTGAATCCGCTCATCTACAGCACCACCATTTTCGGCGAAGGCGTGGTCGTGGCCATGGGCGGCTACAGTGGCAGCACCGTGGCCGTCCGCCCCGGCGGCAGCGGCGATGTCACCGACACCCACCGCCTCTGGCACGAGCCGCGCGACAAGGGCCACATCGGTTCCGGCGTGATCAAGGACGGCCACCTTTACATCCTGAATACGAACGGCATCGCCCACTGCGTCGAACTCAAGACCGGCAAGACCGTCTGGGAGGAGCGCCTCAAAGGCAGCGGCGCCCGCTCCGAGTCATGGTCCTCCGTCGTCCTCGCCGGCGACCGCCTCTACATGATCAACCAGGGCGGCGACACCTTCGTCCTCCGCGCCGCCCCGAAGTTTGAGAAGCTCGCGCTCAACCCGCTCAACGACGGAATGACCAACGCGTCCCATGCCTTGAGCGACGGGAACATTTTCATCCGCACCCACGCGCATCTTTGGTGCATCGGGAAATAGCGCACGCGATTTACGCCGCGGTCCAGTGGGCATCCCGGAGCGCAGGAAAATCCCGCCGCCAGGCCGCCACGATGTCGGCGTCGAGCGCGGCGGCGAGCACCTGTTCGCGCTCGCCGGCGTCGGCGATGATCACCCCGTGCGGATCCACGACGACACTCCGGCCCGCGTAGGAAAAAGCGGGTTCGGCCCCCACCCGATTCACGCCGACGACGAAGGCCTGGTTCTCGATGGCTCGCGCTTGCAAGAGCGTCAGCCAGTGTTGCTGGCGTTTCACCGGCCAGAGCGCCATCACCACGAAGAGGCTGGCGCCCCGTCGCGCCGCGGCGCGGAAGATTTCCGGGAAGCGCAGATCGTAGCAGACGAAGGGTGCGACCACAAAACAGCCCCACTCGAAAGTGACGATTTCCGTGCCTGCCTCGTGGCCCTCCGCCTCGCCTCCGAGAGTGAAGGGATGGATCTTCGCATATCGCGCGAGCAGCGCGCCCTCGGGTGAAAAGACGACGGCTTCATTGCGTCCCATGTCGCCCGTCCCGCGGCTGACCACGCCGCCCGCGACGAAGACTCCGTGCTCCCGCGCGATGCCGGCGAGGAAGCCTTCATCCTCCGCCGCCGGCCCCTGCCGTGTCGCGCTGAGGTTCATCGAGAAGCCGCTGGCAAACATCTCCGGCAGGACCACGAGCGAACCAGCCGACGGCGGAGTGGCGGCGAGCAGCGCGCGCACCTTGCGAAAATTCTCCGTCCGATTTTCCCAGACGATGTCGAACTGAACGGCAAAAAGATTCAAGGCGGACATGCCACCGAGCGTTTCAGAGCCAGTGGGGAAAGTCGATGGGACGCGCGTGATCGGACGAACGGTCGCGCGGTGCCGCTACGCAACACACCGTCATCCTGAGCGGAGCGCCGCGGGGGCGCAGGCGGGGCGGCGTGCAGTCGAAGGATCTCTCACTATTTCTGCTCTTGCGCGCGCTTGCGGGGGAAATAGTTGGAGATCCTTCGACTGCGCTCTGGTCGCTTAGGCTCCCTCCGCTCCGCTCAGGATGACGGCGTGTTTTTTTGGGGGGCATTGGCAAAGGCCGAACGTGGGAGGGATTTGGTAGAATCCCACTCACCACGTGCGCTACCTGGCCTCGTTGAGGCTCCAGTCGTAGTCGAAGTACGAGAGCTTGCTGCCCGCTGGGATTGTCTCGGTGCGGTACTTGTTCAGGAAGCCGATGGCGCCGCCGCTCGCTTTGAAGTCGGCGGCGTACCAGTCGAAGATTTTCGAGAGTTGCGCCTTGTTCCCGGAAACCTGGACCGCGCCCGCGCCCCGACTCGCGAAGGCTTTGGTTTGCGCGTCGAGTTGTGCGTTCAGCTTTGCCGCGGTGTAGGTGGCGTTGAGCAGGGGCGGACAACTCTTGCTCGCGCAGTTGATCGCGAAATGCACGCGCGGGTCCTTGAACTCGGGGATGAGCACCTCCTTTTCGAGGTGATTGAGGCTGACCTTTTTCCCCGCGAGCATGATCCGTGGTCCGGTGAAGACGCCGAAGAGCGGCGCGATGTCGCGGACACTTTTGAGCGGATAATTTTCCAGGACGAGGCGCAGCATCCAAGCGTTGTAGGCATTGATGTAGTAGGCGAGACGACCGTCGCGCGAAGTGTCGCCGGGTCCGGCGCTCCCGATCTGGTCGGTGATTTTTTGCAGCGCCGCCACGTCGGCGGCGTTCGCCTTCCAGTCCTTGTATTTCACGGTGCCGGCGGGGGTGACGTATTTGCCGACGAGTCGGCCGTACTCGGCTTCCCAAGGTTCGGCGGAGTGGCTGAATGCGGCGGCAACGAGCAGGAGGAGGCAGGCGATCAACGGAGTTTTCATGGTGTCATGGTCATTGGTTTTGATGGTGCGCTGCAAGATTTGCGGCGGATGCATGCCCGCCGCGATTCGCACGCAGCCAGACGGCGAGGGTGAGCATGACAGGCGTCCAAAGCGCCCAGTACGCCCACCATGGGTGTTCCCAATTTCCCGTCAGGGACTGCTGATGCCATGCAGCGAAGTAAAGAATATCCAAGGCACTGAGCACCCAGAATGGCGGGCACGAATGCAGAGCGGCAAAGGGCAGGCCCCACGCGGGATACCAATAAGTGACCGTCGGCGCGCAGAGCACGAATGCGGCGAAGATGTGCATCGCGGCGCGCGACATGGGGCGCACATTTTTCCCGATGACGAAGAGCGTGACGGCGAAGAGCATGGCCATCGCGAGGCTGGGGATCGCCTTGGAGTGGGTGAGGAGTTCGAGGAGGTAATGGAGGAAGCCATTGCCGCTGGTGCCGCCGCCGAAGTGGGCCAGTCCGCGCAGGAGGTTTGGCAACGTGGTGACGAAAGGCAGCGCCGGCAAAGTGAGGGCCACCGCGAATGTCCACGCGGCGCGGCGGGCGCGGGCGTCGCCCTGCGCCCAGAAAGGCAAGGCGAGGAAAAGCGCGGCGACCTTGATCTGCACAGCGATGCCGAGCAGCGCCCAGGCCCACCTGAATCGACCGCGTTCCCAACTCCAGATCGCTGCGACCGTGGCGAGAATCATGAGCGAATCGAAGTGCGCTTCGCCCGCGAAGCTGAGCACGGGCACAGGGTTGCAGGCGTAAAGCGCAAGCCAGCGCAGGCGTTCGCGCCCGCCGAGTGCGGCGAGCATGGGGAGCACGGCGAGCTCGGATAGGGTGAAGGCGAGCTTGTAGATCCACGGCGCCTCTGCGACCGCGCCGAGTCCGGCGAAGATCAACTCTGCGAGCGGCGGATAGATCGTGAGCTGGTCCTTGTGATTGATCGCTTCCCATGTCGGGTCGCGCAGCGTGGCAAACTGCGGTGCATCGGCGGGCGCCGCGTACGGGCTCAGCCCGAGACGCACGAGACGGCCTTCCCACATGTAACGATGCACATCGTCGGAAACCGGCAGCGGCCAGACCCACGCGCGAACCGCGAGCGCGAGCGCGATCAGCAGCATCCACTGGCGCCGCACCGGCCATGTGCGCGGCCAGCACCACCAGGCGAGCAGGCCCACGGCAAAGAGCACGCTGGAGAGAACGCAGCGTCCGGCGAAGCTGGCCCAGAGATATTCAGCCCGCATCGCGCTGATCGCGGAGATCGTTGAAGCCGAGGTAGAGCAGGCCGCCGGCGTAGATGAGCAGGAACGGTCCGAGGAACCAGCCGCCGCGAGTGACGAAAAGAAGCAGTGCGATCAGCGCATAAAGCCCGAGTGCGAGTTCGAGCAGCGGCATCCAACTCCGGGTCGCGGGCGCTCGTGTCGCGGAACTGCCGGTTTTTGGAGTCCGCCAGAATGCGCTGCGAACGCCGAGCAGGGCCTCGATCACCGCCCGGCCGTTGGAGAGCGCGAGGCCGCCGCCGAGGAGCATGATCGCGGGCACGGCACGGAGGCGGCTGCGTTCGGCGCGCGGCAGTGTGAGCCACGCGACGATGTAGATCACGAGCGGCGCGCTGAGCGTGAAACCACCGGCGATGCAGAAGAGCGTGAACCAAGGCTCCGGCGGCGCGGCGCGGCACCAGAGCAGGATCGGCAGCGCGAGCAGGCAGTGCAGGAGCAGGAGGAGGTGGACGAAAAAGTGGGTGAGATGAAAAAAGGCGAAGAGCTTTTTCAGCGGATGGACTGGCGCGGCGAGTACGGAGGGGAGCAGCTTGCACGCAGTCTGAATCGACCCCTTCGCCCAGCGAAACTGCTGCTGACGATACGCGCCCACGCTGGCCGGGAGCTCGCCCGGCACGGTCACTTCCGGGAGGTAATGCGGCGCCCAGCCAGCGAGCTGCGCGCGGTAGCTGAGATCGAGATCTTCGGTCAGCGTGTCGTCCTGCCAGCCGCCGGCGTCCTCGATCGCGCGCCGCCGCCAGACGCCCGCGGTGCCGTTGAAGTTCATGAACAGTCCGCCCGCGGCGCGCGCGGTTTGTTCGACGATAAAATGCGCGTCGATGCCGGTGGCTTGAGCTTCGCAGAGCAGCGACTCGCGGGAATTCAGGTGCGCCCAGCGCGTCTGCAGGAAACCGATCTCGGAGCGCAGCGCGAAGATCGGGACGGTGCGGCGGAGGAAGTCGGGCGCGGGCAGGAAGTCGGCGTCGAAGATCGCGAAGAACTCGCCGGAGGCGGCGCGCAATCCCTCGCGCAACGCGCCGGCCTTGTAGCCGAGACGCTGCTCGCGGCGGAGCACGTGGATGTCATGGCCCGCGCTGCGCAAATCCGCGGCGACGGCATCGACGATCGCGCACGTTTCATCCGTGGAATCGTCGAGCACCTGGATCTGGTGGAGGTCGCTGGGATAATCGAGTGCCGCCGCCGCTCGCAGGACACGCTCGGCGACGTGCGGCTCATTGAAGAGCGGAAGCTGGGTGGTGACGCGCGGCAATTGGGAGTCGGGAGTTTTCGCGGCGCGGGAAAGCAGCCCGGCGTTCAGCGTCCGGAGCGCGCGGTGTCGGAGCGTGAAGAGAAACAAATGGACGTAACCTTGCAGGCCGTAGGCGAGTAGGCCCGCCGTGGTCACGAAGTAGGCGGCGTAAAGGATCGCGCTGATGGAGGGCGGAGCGGGCACGAAGCGGAGAAAGTCAAAAGCCGTCATTCCGACCGGAGCGTAGCGTAGTGGAGGAATCTCTCGCATCCGTGGGCAGCGGTGGTGCGGAGCGGAACGCCCAGATGCTCCGCACCGCCTCCGCCCGCGGATGCGAGAGATCCTTCGGCTCCGCTACGCTGCGCTCAGGATGACGGGCTGTTGAAGTTTCAATCCCAACGTCTGTCGATGGGCCATGCACTGCTCCCTCGCGGAAGCGGCAGCGCATGCCGGCGCGGGCGATGGCGAGGCCGATGGTGAGCGAATGCCGGAGCGAGACTCCGGTGACTTTTTGTTCGCCGGCGATGCGGCGGCGTTCGGTGACGCGGACCTGCGCGATGCGCGCGCCCGCGAACGGCGCGAGGATCTGCGGTTCGATGGTCCAGCCCCAGGTCGTCTCGGTGAGCGCCATGGCTTCAAACAAGGAACGCTCGATCAATCGAAACGGCCCGAGGTCAGAATACCACTGCCCGCTGAGCAGCGAGGCCCAAGCGCCGAGCGCGAGATTGGAAAGGGCGCGGACTCCGCCGAGCACCGGCCAGTTTCTGGGCACCGCGGTGCGCTGGCCGAGCACGAGGCTGGCTCCGGCGCGCCAGGCGTCGAGAAGGCGCGGCAATTCCGCCGGATCATGCGCGCCGTCGGCTGCCATGAAGACGTAGGCGCGCGGCCGCAGTCCGGCCGTGTGGACGGCGCCAATGCCGGCGAGGCAGCCGTGGCCGTAGCCGCGCTCGGCAGTTTCGCCGACTAGCGCGCCATGCGCTTCCGCGACGGCCCGGGACCGATCGCGGCAATCGTTCAACCCGACCGCGACAACCGCCCCGTGCCGCTCCGCGTGCGGCCGCAACTCGGCCAGCACCGGGACGAGCGCCGCCTCTTCATCCCGTACCGGCAGGATGATCGCGATGTCCGGTGGCTCGCTCACGTTTTGGCTTTCTCCCGCATCTGCACCGGCGACGCGCCGAGGCGATCGAGCACGGGAACGCCGTCGTCGCCGAGCCGGCCAAAGCTGAGCACGCCGGTCGGGCACTGCTGCACGCAGGCCGAACAGCGGACGCACTCGGGGTCTTCCATGGCCCGGCCTTTGTTCGCGAAGTTCATGACGTCGATGCCCTGATGGCACACGGAGGTGCAGACGTTGCACGAGATGCATTTCTTTTTCTCCGCGAAAATGCGGAAGCGCGAGAAGCGCGCGTAGATGTGCATGAGCGCGGCGAGCGGGCAGGCGAAGCGGCACCAGACGCGGCCCGAGAGGTGGAAATAGAAACCGACGCCGATGATCCCCGACCAGAGCACGTCCACGAAATACTCGTAATTCAGGAGAGGCAGACCGGGGCCGAGGGGCGCGCCCTTTTCGAGAAAATGAAAGACGGCGCCGGCGGGCGAGGAGGGGAAAATCCACGAGACGATGCGGAGCAGCATGAGCACGATGGCGAAGGCGAGGAAGATCTGGCCCACCATGTTCCAGCGCGTGGCCTTGGGGCCGTGCGGCATCTTGTGGCGGTGCGCGTCGCCGAGCGTCTCGGCGAGCGCGCCGCAGGAGCAGATCCAGCCGCAGTAGGCGCCCTTGCCATAGCGCCAGATGAGCCACGGGATGAGGACGAAGGTCTGGATGGAGCCGACGATCAGCCAGCCCCACATCGGTTTGTCGGTGAACCAATTCGCAATGAGCAACGGCCACGCGAGGATGAAGCCGATGACCCGCCAGTAGGAGCGCTCCACGCCGAGAGCGATGGCCGCGGGGCGGTCGGCCTCGGGGAGTTTGGCGAGCTTCCAATCGGCAACCTCGAAGAATTGATCGGCGAATCCGCGCAGCGGCGCTCCCTCGGCGAACCAGCCGTTCCGGCCCGCCCACGGCAGCAGCAGCTCGGGCAGAAGGAAGAGCGGGATCGTGGCGATGAGCACGAGCGTGAGCGTCTGCCATTTCACATAAGGAGTGCGCCGCCGCTGCACGCGCCTGATCCCGAAAACAACGACGACCGCCGCGTAGGTGAACGAATACCAAAAGCTCCGGTAGGTGGCCGCCTCGCGCAGGGTGGAGAGGAAAGTCGTGGGATCGGCGCTGGCCGCCGGCAGCAGAGTCGTGGGAGCGAAGTCGATCGGGGTGCCGACGAAAAAGTCCTTCTTCCAATGGTAGAGCCAGATGAAGGCGAGCAGCGTCAGCGCGAAGGTGATCCACCATTTGCGGCCGCGATCTCCGCTGATGGTGAGGCCGCTGCGGCGAAAGAATTCCAGCGGCGCCTCGCGGCCGATCATCGCGAAAACGAAATCGTTCGGCAGCGTTTCCTCCGGGCCGGTCCTGCCGTGGCGCAGGGCGATCTTATCCGCCTCGATGCGGACCGGTGCCGATCCGAGCGCCAGCGTGAGTGAGCCGACCGGACTGTCGCCGCGCATCTCGGAGCTTGCCGCCGTGGTCACGCGTTCGGACGTCGGCTGCGCGACTTCCACCGCTGCGCCCGGATTCGCCGCGAGCATCTTCAGCTTCTCGACATTCTCCGGCTTGGGCCGCGTGAGTTCGGCACCGCGATAGGAGAGCGTCACGCGCGCCCCGCAGGCGACGAGCGCGATGGCCGCCTCCGCCGCGCTGTCTCCGCCACCGACGACGAGGACATCCCTGCCCGCGAAATCCCTCGGGTCGTGGAGCCGGTTCACGACCTTGTCGAGATCCTCACCCGGCACATCCATGCGCCGAAAATTTCCGCTCCGTCCGATGGCCACGATCACGCGGCGCGAGCGAGTCTGCGTTTTCGCGTCGTCGCCGTGGTGGAGGATGAAGGCGCTCCCGCTGCGTTCGATTCGCTCGATGCGCGCCATCACCGGCTCGATGCCCGCGTCACGTCGCTGGCGTTCCATGTCTTCGAGGAGCGCTTCCTTCACGTCGCTCGTGGGCGGATACTGGATGCCGCCCACGGGCGTCATTTCGGTCGGGTAGGTGTAGATGGGTTTGGCGATCGGGAAATTTGCGACCGTGGAGAAGACCTGCGTCGCCTCGAAAAGCCGGTAGGTGAGACCGGCCTTCGCCGCCTCCATCGCGGCGGAAATGCCGGACACCCCGCCGCCGATGATCGCCACGTCGAAGACCGCGGCGTCCTGGCCGCGCCCACGCGCGAAGTCCGGCTCCGCCAGGATCGCCCGCACCGCCTGTGCGCCCGTCTCCGAACTGAACTTAAGCAGCGGCACGCCCGAGAGATCGCCGACAATGCGTACGCCCGGCAGGTTCGTTGCCCCGTGCTCTCCGACGACCGGCAATTTTTCGACCGCACCGGCGGGCCATTTTCCGTGAAGCCAATGAAAGTAGCGGGAGATCGCGCTCATGGATCACTGGAGAACGTAAAGATCTCAAGTTTGATTGCGAAGCTCGTTTCGGCGCGGCGGCAGGACAGTCATCGGCAGAGATGTTCGTGGAAAACTGCTCGCATTCGACGCTTTGAGCGTGCCCTGAGGCGCCTGTCAGGGTGCGCCGGTGGTCTATTATTCGTCGCGCCCCGGCGCGGGAATATCGGGTGCTTTAATGAGTCTCCAAATGATGATCAGACGAAGCCATGGCCAAAGCGGTGTCACCATGGTCGAGGTTCTCGTCGCAGCTCTCCTGATTCTCGTCGCCCTGGGCAGCATCCTCGCGATGAACACCCGGAGCATTCACATCCTCCGATCGACCCGCCAGGCCATCGCCAGCAGTCAGATGTTGCAGCAGCGCATCGAGGCGATCCGAAACAAACCGTGGCCGGAGGTTTCCAATCCCACGGCCTTTGCGTCGCTGATGCGCATACCCGCTGACAGTGAGAAGGAGTTGGCCGACCCCGATTGTACGGAGTTCATCACCGTCTCCGTCCCCGACGCGCTCGGTGGGCCGAGGGCTGGCGCACGCGCCTTCAGCCTGGAGCGGCGGCGCGGTATGGTGAGAGTGATCGAAGAGGCGGATCTCGGCTCCGAACCGATGCTCCTGATCAACGCGTCGCTCCAATGGCGCGGCGTGAATGGAACCCAACAGCGGATGTTGCGCACGATCGTCTGCCGCAACGGCCTCACACGCGGTGGCATTTTCGGCAGCACGGTCGGGCGTCCCGCGGCACCAATTGCAGCCCCGACTTCGCCATGAGACGCTGTTCGCGCGAGCGGGGGATTACTCTCGCCGAAGTGCTCATCGCCATGGCGGGAAGCATCCTCATCATCGGTGCGCTCATGGCCGGCTCGCTCGGTTTGCAGCGGTCCTTCCATGCCAGCGAGACCTACGCGAACAGCCAGGCCGACGAGCGTCGGCTGATCGATTACGTCGCGCGCGACCTG
The DNA here is from genome assembly GCA_031411395.1 of Chthoniobacteraceae bacterium. Lineage (GTDB taxonomy): Bacteria > Verrucomicrobiota > Verrucomicrobiia > Chthoniobacterales > Chthoniobacteraceae > Chthoniobacter. The sequence goes on along the minus strand of JANOAZ010000136.1, from coordinate 6,976 downwards.
CGCCGTGCGATCGGCATCTCCACGTCGAGTGCCGGCGGCGTTTCGAGCAGGCTGACTTCCGGTGCGGTCGAGCTCGACGGCACGATGGCGCTCATCCTGACGCTTCCCGCTTACTACAAAAGTAACGCCACCGCCGACAGCGCCTACGACCAGGCGCTGCCGGTGATCGCAGCCGGAGATCGCGTGGCCTACGGCACCGAGGCCGGTCCGGCGCCTGTCGTCCCCGTGTCCTTTCGCAAGCTCTTTCTCGCCGCGGAAAAGTCGATGTGCTTCGTCCGCGACGAAGGCGACACCCGCCAGGTCATTGTGAGGAACGCCGAAACGTTGCAGTTGCAAGTCACCGTCGCGGCCGACGGCGAGTCGTGCGCCCTCGTCGCGCAGTTCCTTTCCCCCTTCGGCCGCCAGCAGACCGCGGTGGCCGTTCACGATCAGGTTATGCTCCGCAACGCCCGCATTGATCCTTGAATCTCGCGAAAGTGGTGAAGCCGAACTCTTGGAGGGACATGCTCCGTCGTGTCCCAAATGTCCGGATCACGGACACGACGGGGCGTGCATCCACGGACACGACGGAGCGTGTCCCTCCACTTTCGCGAGACTCAACTAGCCCATGACACGCAATCCCCGAAGCCGCCAAGGCGGCGGCACGCTCGCTCTCGCTCTCATCGTCATCGCCCTTCTCGCGATGATGGCCGCGCACACCTTGCGCCGCGTGGAACCCAAGCTGCGGATGGCCTACCAAACCGCCGGCTGGCAGGAGGCGCGCTCGGCGGCCGAGGCCGGGATCGACGTCGCCATGGGGGAGCTTTCCCGCAATGCCGTGGGCGCCGGGGGTCCGTGGACGGGCTGGAAGCAGGAGAAGAACGGCGTCATCGGCCCCGTCCTTTCCGATACCCTGAACCTCGTGAACAGCGTCCTCTCCGTCCTCAGCAGCCTGCTCGGCGGCGGCAGCAGCACCACCACGAGCAGCGCGATGCGCGTCTCGCAACCCATCTTCCTCGATAACCTCAATGTCTCCGGCGCGACCGGCTTCGACTCCGAGGCCGATGTGCAGCTCTGGGCCGTCTATCCCAATGGCAGCTCCAACAACCGCTGGTTTCGCATTCGTTCGATGGCCACCTGCGCGCTCCCCGCAGTGACCTCCACCGCGCCGGACGCCCTCGACGTGCCGCTGCGCCGCTACAGCCTGCGCACGATGCGGCCTCAGTTGAAGAAGGACGACGTCGGCGAACCCACGCGCATCAAGACCCCGAGCGCCTCGCGCATCATCGAAGTCCTCGTCGAGCCCATCCTCCCCTTCGAACTGGCCATCTTCACCGCTGGCGAGCTCAGCCTTGGCACGGGCAGCCGCTGGGGTGTCGATAGCTACGATTCGCGCGACCCGCGGAAGTCCAATCCCGACGGCACCTACCCGGGCCGGACCAGCCCGAAAGTGCAGGAGAATGGCAGCGTCGCGAGCAATATCGCCCGCCCCGCGACCTCGCTCTACGGCCCATTGATTTCCGCGCGCGGCGCGAAAGTGCGGGGTGCCGTGGCCACCAATGGCGGCGACGACCCCAGAAGTCCCGAGCGCGAAAATATCTCCGGCGCCATCGAGATCGATCCCGCCCGCATCCGCGCCGATTTCCACCGCGACATGCCCGTGCTGAAGCGCCCGGCGTCGGGTCTCTTCAAGCCCGCTCCGCCGGCCGGCCAACCCTTCGCCGCCGGTTCCGAGTCCGAGCCCGGCCTCTACGTGGTCGGAGGCAATCTCGGCGCATTCAGTGTTGACGGACCCTTCAGCGGCAAGGGAGCCATCGTCATCCTCGTCAACGGCGACCTCGACGTCGCCAGCGGAGGCATCACCATCCCACCGGGCGTGACCGCGCAGCTCTACGTTCGGGGCGACATCGATTTTCACGAAAGTGAAATCAATACCGGCCCGGGCAGCAGCCAGCGCGCGGCGCAACTTCAGATCTTTGGCGAAGATTCGCTCGGCGACCGGCGCACGCTGCGCGCCAGCGGCAACGCATCCATCTGCGCCGCATTCTACGGACCGCACTATGAAGTGCGTCTGTCCGACAACGTGGAATGGTTCGGCTCCGTCGCCAGCCGCACCTTCGAAATGATCGGCGGCGAGAGCGGCGGCCTGCACTACGACGAGGCCCTCGGCGCCGTCGGCAATCCGATCAGCTTTCGCATCGCCCGCTACGTCGAGGACGTGAGGGAGTGAAGAAAAGGCGAAGGGCGAAGGGCGAAGGGCGAAAGGGCAGAGATCCGACCTTTCGCCCTTCGCCCTTTCTTCAGCGTTGCTCGATCGGAATGACCTTCTTGCCGACTTCCGGGCCGACGTATTCGCTGAGCGGGCGGAAGAGGCGGTTGTCCGCGAGTTGTTCGAGGATGTGCGCGGTCCAGCCGCTGGTGCGCGAGATGGCGAAGATCGGCGTGAAGAGATCCGTGGGAATGCCGAGCGAGTAATAGACCGTGGCGCTGTAGAAATCGACGTTCGCGTTGAGCCCTTTGCGCTCCTTCATGATCGCGGCGATGCGCTCGCTCATCTGGATCCATTTCGGGTCGCCGAGTTCTTCGCTGAGCTTGATGGCCATCGCCTTGAGATGCGGCGCGCGCGGGTCGAGCACTTTGTAAACGCGGTGGCCGATGCCCATGATCTTCTTCTTCTGCGCGAGCGCATCGTTCACCCACGCATCCACGTTTTCCAGCGAGCCGATCTCCTGGAGCATGTGGATCACACCCTCGTTCGCGCCGCCGTGGAGCGGACCTTTCAGCGCGCCGATCGCGGCGCTGACCGAGCTGTAAATGTCGCTGAGCGTCGAGGCGACGACCCGCCCCGTGAAGGTGCTCGCATTAAACCCATGCTCGGCATGGAGCACGTACGCGACGTCGAGCGTCCTCACGGCTTCCGCGCTGGGCTCTTCGCCGGTCATCAGCCAGAGGAAATGCGCAGCCTCGCTCAAATCCTTGCGAATCCGCGGGAGGGGGAGGCCCAGCCGCGCGCGGTGAAAGTAGGCTGCGAGGATGCCGATCTGCGCGACGAGTTTGATCGCGATCGCGTTGTTCACCGACATATCGAGATCGTGGCGGATCGTGGGGAAACAACCGAGCATGCTCACCCCTGTGCGCATGATGTCGATCGGCGCGGCGCTTTTCGGCGCATTGACGATGAAGTCGAGCACGCCCTGCGGCAGTTCGCGCTCGGCGCGCAGCGCGGTGGTCAGCCGTTCCAGCTCGTAGGCGGTGGGCAGACGATTGTGCCAGAGCAGGTGGACGACCTCTTCGTAGCTGACCTTGCCCGCGAGTTCATTGATGTCGTAGCCGCAATAGATGAGCTGGCCGACATCCCCGCGCACGTCTCCGATGCGGGTTTCTGCGGCGACGATTCCTTCAAGACCTCGGGCGATAACGGGCATGGATAATGGGGGCTGGTGAGTCGGTTGATTTCAAAAAATATCCCGAAAAGAGCGGGGCAAATGCCGCCCCGTTTTCGGACGCGCCGCACCATCGCCCTGGCTCCTGCCGCGCATCAAGCGCGAAGGCGAGGAAACTGCGCGCGGGAACGTGCCGCGATGTCCTCGATACCTCCTTAGCCGGCGGGCAGTCCTGCTGCTGCGCGCTTACTTCACCGGCAGACCGAACCAGGCTGCGCGGTCGCACTCGACCACGAGGATGCCGAAGGCCTTGCCGGTCTCCGCCGCGGCTTGGGTCGCGAGGTCGCGCACTTGCTGGGTGGTGCCTTCGCCGGTCCCGACGAAATTGCCGGTCGGAAGTTCGTGCTCGCGTCCGTCGTCGGCACGGATGACGCGGCTGAAGCCGACGGTCCCCATGCGGGTGTTGAGCGTTCCGTAGTCAGTTTCGGTGGCGTCGCGGAGTTCGATGCGGGCGAGAAAGTTGGGCATGGGATGGAATTTTTTGGGGATGAGTGGCGAGCTTAGTAGTGTGGGCATGGAGTGGTGTCGAGAGTTCGTTTGTCGTGTTCACAGGCTTGCCGGCTTTCTAAGGAAACGCGCCTTGGCAGGTGATTGATGGCGAGCGCTTTCCGCGTTCGTTTCGCCCCGTTTTTCATGCTCTCCATCCTTCGTCGATCCATGGTCGTCGCATTGGCCTTCGCGTCCGGGCTTGTCCGCGCTGAGGTGAAGGAACTCACGTTCGAACGCGATGTGCGGCCGATCCTGAAGAAGCACTGTTTCCAGTGCCACGGCGAAGGCGAGAAGCTCAAGGGCGGAGTCGATCTGCGACTGCGGCGGTTCATGTTGGAGAAGCGCGAAGATGGATCGCCGGTGATGGTGCCGGGGCACCCCGAGGAGAGCGAAATGATCAAGCTCGTCCGCGACGGCGAGATGCCGGCCAAGGGCAAAAAATTGCCCGCGAAGGAAATCGCGGTGCTGGAGCAGTGGATCGCGCAGGGCGCAAAGACCGCCCGTCCTGAGCCGGAACAGGTGCCGAAGTATTTCATCACCGAGGAGGAGCGGGAGTTTTGGGCCTTCCAGCCAATCGCGCGGCCCTCAGTGCCGGCAATCCGCAATCCGCAATCGTCCATCCGCAATCCCATCGACGCGTTCCTTCTCACCAAGCTCGAAGCGCAGGGGCTTTCCTTCAACGCCGACGCGGACAAGCCGACGCTCATCCGCCGCGTCACGCTCGACCTCACCGGACTCCCGCCGACGCCGGACGAGATCGCCCTTTTCCTCGCCGACGACACGGCCGACGCCTACGAGCGTCTCGTCGAGCGCGTGCTCGCCTCGCCGCACTACGGCGAACGCTGGGGCCGGCACTGGCTGGATGTCGCGGGCTACGCCGATTCCGATGGCTACACTGACGCGGACCCCGTCCGGCCGTGGGCCTACAAGTTCCGCGATTATGTCATCCGCTCCATCAATGCGGACAAGCCGTTCGATCAGTTCATCCGCGAGCAACTCGCCGGCGATGAGATGGTCAAGCCACCCTTCAAGAACCTCGCGCCCGATGCGGTGGAAAAACTCACCGCGACCGGATTCCTGCGCATGGTGCCGGACGGCACAGCCGCGGCGACCGCGGCGGAACAGAAAGTCGCGCGCAATGCCGTCGTCTCGGAAACGCTCAAAGTCGTTTCTTCCTCGCTGCTCGGCATGACCGTCGGTTGCGCGCAATGTCACGATCACCGGCACGATCCGATCCCGCAGACGGATTACTACCGGATGCGCGCGATCTTCGAACCTGCGCTCGACCCGGAACAATGGCGCGTGCCGAACGCGCGCCTCATTTCCCTGCAACCCGATGCCGCGCGCGCGAAGGCGGCCGAGGTGGAAAAGGAAGCAAAGGTCGCGGACGAAGCGCGGCTGAAGAAGCAGGAGGAATTCATCGGGAAAGTGCTCGGCTGGGAGCTCGAGAAAAAACCCGAGGAGGTGCGTGAGCCATTGCGCGAGGCCTTCCTCACCGACGTGAAAAAACGCACGCCGGAGCAACTCAAGCTGCTCAAGGAACACCCGACGATCAACCAGCTCAACGGCGGCTCGCTCTACCTCTACGACCGGACCTACAACACTAAACACGCCGACGAATTGAAGAAGATGACGGAGGCGGCGGCGGAGATTCGCAAACGCAAACCCGTCGAGGAATTCGTGCCCGCGCTCACCGAAGTGCCCGCGCCGAAGCTGCCGCCGACGTTCCTCTTCAGCCGCGGCGATCCCGCGCAGCCGAAGCAACAAGTCGAACCCGGCGAACTCATCATCCTCGCCTCGCTGCGGCCCACGGAGATTCCCGTGAAGGCGCCGGAGTTGCCGACGAGCGGACGCCGTCTCGCGTTTGCGCATCGCATCACAGACGGGCATCACCCGCTCACCACGCGCGTGCTGGTGAACCGCGTCTGGCATCTCCATTTCGGTCGCGGGATCGTGGGTTCGCTCGGGGACTTCGGCCAGCTCGGTGAAAGGCCGACGCATCCGGAATTGCTGGACTGGCTGGCGAGCGAATTTGTCGCGCAAGGCTGGAGCTTGAAGAAGCTGCACCGGCTCATGATGAACTCGACCGCCTACCGGCAATCGTCGGTTCGCGAGGCGGCGAAGGAACGACTCGATCCGGACAACTACCTGCTCGGACGGATGAATGTGCGGCGTATCGAAGCCGAGACGATCCGCGACGCGATGCTCGTGGCGACCGGGAAGTTCAACCCGAAGATGTTCGGCGCGCCCGTGCCGATCATGGCGGATGATGATGGGCAGATCATTGTCGGCGTGGACACGACGGACACCGCGGGCCGGCCCTCGGGAAAATTCGTTCCGCTCAACGGCGAGGAATTCCGCCGCAGCCTTTACATCCAGATGCGCCGCAGCAAGCCGATCGGCATGCTCGAAACCTTCGATCTTCCGCGCATGGAACCCAACTGCGAGCTGCGCAACGCCTCGACCGTCGCCCCGCAGTCGCTCGCGATGATGAACGGCGACTTCACGCTCACGCAATCGAAGTACCTCGCCGAGCGGCTCCTTCGCGAGGCCGGTGCCGAACCCGAGGCGCAGGTGAAACGCGCATGGCTGCTCGCCTTCGGCGGCACGCCCTCAGCGGCCGAACTGAAGGACTCCATCGAATTCCTCACCCGGCAGAATGCGTTTTTCAAAGCCCACCCAATCAAGATCGACGCACCCGCGAAGGGGAAGGAGCCACTGCCCGCAGATCCGCCGATGCAGGCGCTCGCCACCTTCTGCCAGGCGCTGCTCACCTCGAATCATTTCCTGTATGCGGACTGATGACCTTTCCAAAAAACACGGTCATCCTGAGCGGAGTTCCGCAGGGGCGAAGGCGGGGCGGAACGCAGTCGAAGGATCTCTAACTATTTCTGCCCCGAGCGCGTCAGGAGCAGAAATAGTTAGAGATCCTTCGACTTCGCTCCGCCCACCTTTCCACCTCCGATGCGCTCAGGATGACTACTTTTGTATAAGACCTTGAACCCCACCTCCCACGGCTGCTGCAGCCGCCGACATTTTGTCGCGAGCAGCGGTTACGGCCTCGG